>NZ_ADHJ01000014.1:0-427232 GCF_000193415.1 Paenibacillus vortex V453 | reverse complement strand
CAAGGACTCAGATTAATGCAAAATGCTCAAGTAAAAAACCAGTGAAGGAATGCCCAGCTTAGAGATTCGACTCTCTGTAGCCATCCGTTCCTTTATTCTTTCCACAGAACGCACTGATTTATCATGCTTCCCCAGTTGAATGTAGCCGTACAAAATTTGAAGCTCATTCATCCAATCATGACGATGGTGATTCAGCATCTGAATCGCCGTTTGCTCTACATTCTGAATGATGGCCTGCTGTCTGCGTTCCTCTGATTTACGAACAAGCCATGCCCCGCAGACTGCAGCAGCCACAGCCCAAGCCGTCAATACTGCTCCTGCCGCCCATGTGGGTTTCCATACCATCCATGCTACCGGTATTACTGAGGTTAACCCCGCCCCAGCCGCTATCCATTTCCAGGATTTCATCGCTTCTCCTCGTCTTTCAACAGCAATTGGTTACATTCACCAAATCCCAGTATATCATAGTCTTTCAGGGCGGTTCATCCCCGGATTATCATTCTTATACAATTTACAAAAAAAGAAGCCCCGGCAACGATGCCGAAAGGCTTCTTCTGTATGCATAAGAAACAATTAAGCTTCTACTGCAGCCGCTACTGGAGCGACATCAACCGGGTAGACGCTCACTTTCTTGCGATCACGACCCCAACGTTCAAATTTCACAACGCCATCGACTTTCGCAAACAAAGTGTCATCTTTACCGATACCCACATTCGTGCCTGGATGAATTTTGGTTCCGCGTTGGCGAACCAAGATGCTTCCGCCAGATACTGCCTGACCGTCTGCACGTTTCACGCCAAGACGTTTCGATTGGCTATCACGACCGTTCTTTGTGGAACCTACACCTTTTTTCGATGCGAATAACTGAAGATCCAATTTCAACATGTTGTCTACCTCCTTCTTCAAGTAGTCAGTTCTTGTATTCTTATATATTTGCCGTATGAATCGGCAATTCCCTGTAACATAACAACCATGGATTCGAGAAGCAATTGAACTTGACCAGAGACAGCATCGTCTTCCGCTGACGGAAGATTTGCGCTAAGAAAGCCGCCCTTCATCTTGGTCTCCATAACCGTTCCGGTTAACGCTTCAATCGAATTGACCGTTCCCACTGTAATGCTGGAAACTCCAGCACATACAATATCTTCTCCAGGATCGGAATATCCGGCATGCCCCGTTACCTTGAAGCTATGGATGCGTTCATCTTCCCCGCGTATTACTTGTACAGTAATCAATTACCGCACCTTCTTACGCCTGGATTTTCTCGATGGTTACTTTAGTGTAAGGTTGACGATGACCTTGCTTCTTGTGGTAGTTTTTCTTCGGCTTGTATTTGTATACAACGACCTTGCGGCCTTTACCGTGCTTCTCCACTTTCGCAGTTACAGTTGCACCGGAAACAACCGGCGTACCTGCTACCAAACCGTCCTCTTTGGAAACGGCCAGTACACGGTCGAAAGTCACGCTCTCTCCGTCACCTGCAGTCAGCTTCTCAATGAACAATACGTCGCCCTCTTGAACTTTGTATTGTTTTCCACCTGTTTCGATAATAGCGTACATTTGCTTGCACCTCCCTATATCTCAGACTCGCCTAGTAAAGGTGTCCGTTCCACAATGAAACGTCCTTGCTAACCCAACCGGAGCGGTTACAGCATGTGCAGCAATTCATCACTAAACACATACCCAATGATAATATCATATTCCCCATTCACCGTCAACATCATTACTCGATAACAATGCCTTTGCCTCCGCAATTAACGCAAGGCTTGGCAAATGGGAGCGAAGAGTTTTCCCTGGCTTTTTTACGGGTCATTTCCAGCAGCCCCAGCTTGGTCCACCCTACCACAAAACTCTTCGTGCGGTCTTTGCGCATTACGGCCTCCATGACGGATACAACCTGCTGCCGATGCTCTTCGCGATCCATATCAATGAAATCAACGATAATGATGCCCCCGATATCCCACAAACGCAAAGTTCTTGCAATTTGCTGTGCGGCCATAAGATTTGTCTTAAGCACCGTTTCCTCGAAATTATCGCCACCGATATATTTGGCTGTATTTACATCCATTATGGTCATGGCTTCCGTCTGGTCTACAACGATGGTCACACCTTCCGGAAGCGTGATTTTTCTTGCGAAGCCGGCTTTCATCTGCTCGTCCAACCCATAAGCCTGAAAAATCGGCCCCCCTCCCGTGTGGTATGTAACCTTAGGCTCCATACCGGGAACCGTCTCTTTCAGATAGCTTTTGGTTTCCTCGCCTTTCAGCAAACTATCGATCACAAGTTCGTCATGAAGCGGATCGAAGGAATCCCGAATAAAGCGCTGCAGCAAACCCAAATCCCGATGCAGCAGTGCCGGAGCTGACGATGATTCTGCCTTCTCCAGAATCCGAGTCCATTCTTTTCTCAGGTATTCCAGATCGCCGCTAAGAAATTCCAAGGGCTCGTCCTCGGATACAGTTCGGATAATAATTCCCTCTTCATCTGTGCGAAGCTGCTCACCAATGCTCTTCAGACGGGCACGCTCGGCTTCACGCCCAATTTTTTTGGAGACGGCCACATAATCCGCTGTAGGCATATACACCATACACCTGCCGGGAAGCGAGAAATGGGTCGTTACTCTTGCTCCCTTGCCCCCTCTTGGTTCCTTCATAACCTGTACCGTCAGTTCTTGTCCGACCGTCAGCAGCTGCGAGATCGATGGCTTCTGCTTCGGCTGCTTCTCTAAATGAGGATGGAGCACATCATCAATATATAAAAATGCATTCTTTTTCAGCCCGATATCTACAAAAGCCGCCTGCATCCCCGGCAATACGTTAACAACCCTGCCCTTGTAAAAACTTCCGACTACACTCTCCTCACGACTTCGCTCAACTGCGAACTCGGCTAACCTCCCATCTTCGATGAGGGCCATCTGTATGGTCTCATGTTCACAATGAACTATCATTTGCCTCATGGCATCACCCCTCAAAAAATGGAAGACAATATTCTATTTTTATCCTAACACAATCTCTCGTGATATAAATGGATAAAGAATGATGGTCCACCCTGCGTCTTCCTCATGATGTTTACGATTTACGCATACCAGGGCGGACCATTTGATGCAAAATAGGAAGAAATCACATGCTGTTCCGGCACGACGGCAAGCAAGCTGCCCGGTCCGCTCATGACATAGATCAAATGATACTTCTCTCGTTTAAATAGACGCATAATATCGTCCAAAGGTTTCGAAGAATCTGCAACGATTGGCTGGGCAGGACCAAGTCCCTCCAGATTTCGTTCGTAAATCTCGCTCCGATTCACGATAAATCTCAAGAAACGGTAATGCACGTTCCGGTAGTCTTCAAAATTGGAATATGCCAGAAACAAGCCGATCATCAGAACGTTTAAACGGATGCCGCCACCCAAGAATAAAGGCTGCAGACCATATCCGATCATCATCAGACTGCACAATATACCGGCTCGGGAAGCCCATAACAAGGTTGCATGATAGGGTGCGAGCAGACTGATGACGGCCTGCAGCACTTTACCACCGTCCAGCGGGAGAATCGGAAGGAGGTTAAACAGGGCGATGACCAGATTCCCCTGAATGATATACGACAACAACTGCTCGTCTCCCCACCCGGCCCATCTGCAGGTCAGGGTAATCCCGATCATGATCACATTTTGCAGCGGTCCAGCCAGAGCGATCACGATTTCCTTCATAGCCGTCATCCTGCCGTCATCTTCAATGACAGCAACGCCGCCGAACGGCAGCATTTGAATGGCTCGTACCTTGAACCCCATCGCTGCCGCTGCGGCGGCATGTCCTAATTCATGAATAAATACAATAATAAAAAGGGTCAGCAATTCCAAAAAACGACCGGTGAACACTGACGCCAGCATGACAATAACAAAGAGAGGATGCAGCGACAATACAGTTCCCTTAAACTTAATCAAACGGAATCACTTCCGCCGGATCGACATCACGATCCCCCTCTTTGAGTTCGAAATAAAGGGAGGGCGCGCTCCCTGTGCCCGAAGTTCCCAGCGTGCCGATAATATCTCCGCCCTGAACCCAATCATTCACCTTGAGCCCCGTTTCTGCCAGCCTGCTGTACAGTGCCGTTCTCTCACCCGTATGCTGTATGAGAACGGTAATCCCGTTCTGCGGGTGTTCATTTACCTCAAGCACACGTCCGGTCTCTATACTCTTAACCGCTCGGTCCGCTAAAGAACCCCCTTCAGCTTCCAAAACGATACCTTTCAGATCGACAGCGAAGGATTGGACCAGGCGTCCCGCAAGAGGAGGAACCAAGGAAGTTCGGGCATTAACCTTCGTAGAGTTTTCATCGGTTTGTCCAAAAATAGGGATGAAGGAGGGCGCGCTGCCAAAGTGCTCCTCATACCATACCTGCGCTGCCTGAAAATCCATTTCATGGCTCAAGCCTTCGATAATAACAGCCTGGGTTCGAAGCGCCCATGGCTGCTGAAACGAAAACACACCCCAGACTAACCCAAACACTAATACACTTACGGTAATACGGCGAACCAGTCCGGGGACAAACGAAGCCTTTCTCGGTGGCTCTCCAGGATCTCCAGGGTCCGGGGTATCATACCAGCCCCGATGCCCTTGCTTCCAAAGCCGCTCAGGGTCCGGTTCATTCTCCACATAACGGTCGGAAGGTTTCGCAGGATCGTCCTGTACGAAGCCAGTCTTTTTGACATTGGAATTTACAGATGTTCTCTCAGGAATGGCAGGCCACGGCTTATCGGCTTGCATAGGTGTCTGCTGACTTTCCAACAGCTCCCGAATGCGGGCTTCCCGTCGGTTCTTGACTGAAGTTTTAATGTCCATAGTTCTTTCCCCCTTGGGGCTTGTTTTTTTACTCTATCCTATGAGGATATGAAAGATATTTAGAACAAGCCCCGTTGAAGAGGTGGACAGAACAGCTGAACCTTAACAAGGGTCCTTGCGAAAGAAACCAAAAAACCGATGCCTTGCGGCACCGGTCCCTTCTAAACGCTTTAACCCATTCCAAAAAACTTTTTGAATTTTGTGAACATCCCTTTTTTCTGATGAATTTGCATCAGGGGAACCGTATCGCCAAGGATACGCCGGGCGATGTTTCTATAGGCAATGGCAGCTTGGGAATCCGGGTTCATAACGGTCGGCTCCCCCATGTTTGCCGCTTTAATGACCATCTCATCGTCAGGCACAATACCGATCAGATCAATATTCAATACCTGAAGCACATCTTCTATCTCCAGCATATCGCCCGATTTCACCATGTTCGGACGAATCCGGTTGACTACAAGTTTTGGTGACTCGACGTGAGAGCTCTCAAGCAGTCCGATAATCCGATCCGCATCCCGGACTGCCGCGTTCTCAGGCGTTGTCACTACAATCGCTTTATCTGCACCGGCAATGGCATTCTTGAAACCCTGCTCGATTCCAGCCGGACAATCAATAATGACGTATTCGAATTCCTTTTTCAATTCAAGCACAATATCTTTCACTTGATCCGGAGAAACGGCATTCTTGTCTTTCGTCTGGGCTGCAGGAAGCATATACAACTCATCGAAGCGCTTGTCCTTGATCAACGCTTGATTAAGCCGGCATCGCCCTTCTGCAACGTCGCACAAATCGTATATAATCCGGTTTTCCAGGCCCATCACGACATCCAAATTACGAAGACCGATATCTGTATCAACCAGGCACACTTTTTTTCCCAATAGTGCCAAAGCCGTGCCGATGTTCGCTGATGTCGTCGTTTTACCGACTCCGCCTTTACCTGAAGTTACGACGATTGCCTCTCCCATGTTCTACACCCCTTTAAACACATTAAAATCCCGACCCAAACGTGAGATGTTGCTGATCTTGTCGATCTCCATGCTTCCGTCCTTCAAATACGCAAACTCCATGACCGTCTCCCGCGTCTCCCATTCATCCGGCGGTCTGCTGATCATCTGGGAAATACGGAGCTGGGTAGGGGCAAAATACGATGCTGCTATAATGGCTTCTTCGTTGCCGTCAACACCGGCGTGCGCAGTGCCACGCAGGGCGCCCAATATGTAAATATCACCGGTACACGAAATCGTTCCGCCGGGATTCACATCACCAAGGAACAAGAGATCGCCTTCATGATGCAGTACCTGCCCGGAGCGAACCATCCCCGTCTTAAGCGTAAGCTTCTCCACTAGCGACAGCTCAGACTCAAGTGGCGGCGACTCTACATTACGTATCAGCAGGTTGCCCTTTTGCTTCAATATGTCAAGAATCGTCTGTTTCTCTTCTTCGGAAATTTGCCTGGAACCGAGTTTCACATCCACATGAATAATCGGTCCGGTCAAAATATTCTGATGACTGTGCTCCAGCTTGTAGCGCAGCTCACCAAGCAATTCTTCCAGCTCGCACTGGTCGTCAAGCAGGAATACCAGGCCATCTTTGATGCCCTTAATCGTTACATGATTGGATTTTACAGCCATAAGCCTGTCCCTCCCATCCCTATACATTTCGCGCTCAAACCTTCAAGTTCCTGCTAGTCTAGTAAAATGTCATAATGGAGGGTTCAGGATGCCTTCCTTCTCTGATTCTTTGTAATCAGCTCAATCTGCTTGCGAAGGGGAACGTAAATCGCCAGAGCAAAGGCAAAGTGAACAAGGAGATTGGGAAGCATATGATGGAGCAGCGACCAATTATAAGAGGTCGGATTGAGTCGAAATATCTTATATATGCCAAAGAGCGTGCTGTCAAACAGCAAACTTCCCAGAATGACCACCGTCATCATCATAGGCAAAGGCGCCCGGGGGGATTTAAACACCAGTCCCACCAGATACGCGGATATGCCCATTGCAAACGAATACGTGCCAATCATCTCACCGTAATACACGATATCGTGTAGAATGCCAAACACCAGGCCGAGCACGAGCCCGGTATGGCGATGGTAATAGATTGATACAAAAAATAAACAAACCAATACGAAATTCGGATAAATCTGAAGCTGCAGCGAGCTTGGCGTTAACCAGAAAACCACCGTTCCCTGCAGAATGAACAACACGAACAGCAACAGGAGTAAAATCTGCTTGCGCGCCATCTTATTCAGGCTCCTCAGGCGTAAACACAACAGTCAGGTATTTCCAGTCGTCAAACTTGGCCGCCGGTTCGATGGTAGCCGTTCTGCTCTGACCGTATTGGCTAACCTGAACACTCTTTACCTTACCAATAATCAATCCTTGCGGAATCACGCCTCCGGCACCGGATGAAATGATTTTATCTTCAGGCTTAATCGGATCATCTTCTGTAATACGCGTCATAAGAAGCGTGTTGGTCTTCTCGTCGTAACTCTCAACCATGCCAAACGTTTTGTCTTCTTTACCCAATGCGGTTACCGAAATTGGCTGCGGATTCGGATCCTGTGCATCCATCGTTGTCAACAGCTTCACCGTGGAGGTGAAGTTGCTTACGCTGCTGATGATGCCAACCATGCCATCCACTGTGGTGACCGACATGTTTACTCTAACTCCGTCGCGTTCACCGAGATCGATGACAAGCGTTCTGTTGTTAGGGTCCGAATTCACGCTAAGCACTTGAGCGGTTCGATATTCGTATTTATCTCTATTTTTCTGGTTTTGGGTAAAACGAAGTTCTTCCTTCAGCGCCTCGTTATTCGCTTTTATGCTGTTATAACTCGCACTCTCACGTGAATACTGAGCAACCGCCCGGCGCAGCTCTTCATTCTCTTCATAAATTTCCTTCATGTTCCGCACGTCTTCAAAGAAACCCGCTATATAGGCAGCGGGCTTATAAAACACACTTTGCACAAAACCTACCGTATCTTTGACGAATTTTTCGGGCCAAGATAAAGAAGCTCTCGGGCCGAGCGTAAATCCCATAATCGCGATAAACGCTACCAGCCCGATGAGCATAATAAACAAACGCTTATTGCCCAGCAGCTTAAACAGTTGCAACACCCTCTAACTTACTGTTTTTCTCTCCCAACATTAGGGGTTTACACTTATCTTCAGATGTCTACCTTCTAGAACGGACGGCAGAGCTGCTCCGGGATTTAAACAGATGAATGTTCTCGAGCGCTTTGCCTGTACCGATTGCTACACAATCCAGCGGATTCTCGGCAACAATCACCGGCATGCCCGTCTCTTCGGCAAGCAGTTTGTCCAGGTTACGAAGCAACGCGCCTCCTCCTGTAAGTACAATTCCACGATCCATAATGTCCGCAGCAAGCTCGGGAGGACATTTCTCCAGGGTTACCTTAACCGCTTCAACGATAGCATTAATGGTATCTGCCAGTGCTTCACTAATCTCATCTGAAGTAATCGTAATGGTCTTCGGCAGGCCCGTAACCAAATCGCGGCCGCGGATTTCCATCGTTTCCACCGTCTCCAGCGGCATAGCAGAACCTACTTCCATCTTGAGCTGTTCGGAAGTACGTTCACCAATCATCAAGTTATATTGACGTTTGATATACGAAATAATAGACTCATCCATCTCATCGCCCGCAACACGTACGGAACGGCTGGTTACAATACCACCGAGCGAGATGACGAGCCACTTCGGTTGTGCCTCCGCCGATATCAACAACCATGCTGCCTGTCGGCTCCCATACAGGCAAGTCCGCACCGATTGCAGCCGCGAATGGCTCTTCAATGGTATAAGCTTCGCGTGCGCCCGCTTGCTTGGTAGTCATACTTCAACCGCACGCTGCTCAACCGCGGTAATACCGGAAGGAACACATAACCATACACATTCGGATCGACGCGGGAATATGGAACGCTGCTTCTGCGCCTGACGAATAAAGTATTTAATCATTGTAGCCGTAGTATCAAAATCGGCGATGACGCCGTCTTTCATCGGGCGGATCGCACGAATGTTGCCCGGTGTGCGTCCAATCATCTTCTTAGCCGATTCTCCTACTGCTTCAATGCTCTTTGTATCTGTACGCAGAGCAACCACGGAAGGCTCTCTAACGACAATTCCTTTCCCACGAACATAAACCAGCGTATTTGCCGTCCCCAAATCGATTCCCAAATCTTTCGTAAAACCACCTAACATGATGTATCTCCCTTTCTTCGTCAATCTGAACTATTATATTACATCAGGCCCCGTTCCTTCAAACTTACAAACGATCCATCCCCTATGATCAGATGATCCAGCACTTCGATCCCGACAATTTGTCCTGCCTCCACTAAGCGTGTAGTCAGCGATATGTCTTCCGGGCTGGGCGTCGGATCTCCGCTAGGATGGTTATGCGCACACACCAGGGATGCACTGCTGCATTTGATGGCTGCTCTGAACACCTCGCGGGGATGAACGATGGAAGCGTTAAGGCTCCCCATCGATAACGTTTCCTGGGCAATGACATGATTTTTCGTATTTAAAAATACACAGACAAAATGCTCTTTCTGTAAATAGCGCATCTGTTCACTGAGCAGTTCTGCCGCGTCATGCGGACTGCGAATAATAACTGGCTCTACATGTCTCGATGCGGCCAAGCGCCGTCCAAGCTCAATGCCAGCCTTCAGCTGAACAGCCTTAGCGGTTCCAATTCCTTTAATTTGCGTAATTTCCTCAATGCTAAGATCCACGAGCTGCCGAATACCGCCTGCTTCCCCCAGCAGCCGCTGGGCTATATGTACGGCAGATTCCTGGCGGGTCCCGGTCCGAAGCAATATCGCCAGCAATTCTGCGTGGCTTAAAGCGCTCGCCCCATACTGCATCATGCGCTCTCTTGGTCGTTCATCATGGGGGATGTCGCGCAGCAATAGCGTTGGCGACTCCATATATTCCCCTCTTTTCTAAGATTTAAATCAGCAGGCCAGCCAAACCTAAGGATATCCCTATAGTCCGGATGCCGTTGTTCTATATCTATGAATCGGTTAGTACATCCATCCCCATATCAGACAGCATGTCCGAGAGCAAAGAAAGCGGCAGACCGACTACGTTAAAATAGTCGCCTTCGATTCCTTCCACGATGGTTGCACCCAGGCCTTGAATCGCATACGAGCCTGCTTTATCAGCAGGTTCCCCGCTCTTTACATAAGCCGCGATCGCGTCATTGCTTAACGATTTCATCTTTACGGTTGTCACACGGTGAGAAACCTGATTACGACCTGATCTCAGATCAACACAAGCCACACCCGTGTATACGAAGTGAGCCCGTCCTTGAAGCATGGACAACATCCTTGCCGCGTCAGCCTGATCCGCCGGTTTCCCAAGAACATGATCATCTACAACTACAATCGTGTCGCTTCCCACAATGATACCATCTTCCGGATCATCCGTCAGCTTGCGCAGTACCGCTTCCGCTTTACGCAGTGCCAGTGATTCCACAATTCGCTCTGGCGACCACCCTTGCGGGGTGTCCTCATCTGCTTCACTGGGCATAATCTCAAAAGGGATACGAAGGGAGGCAATCAATTCCTGACGCCGAGGAGAGGTGGAAGCCAAAATAATACGGCGGTTTCTCTTCTCATTCAAGGGGGATAATCTCCTTTGTCATGTCTTAGAGTCTGCGGTACAGCCAAACGGCAGCAATAATGCCAAGCAGGCTGAGCAGGCAAACTTTAAGTTCAAGGTTAATGTCATAACGAATAATGTCAAAATCAGCTTGAGGCGACCACTTGATTGATGTGGAAGACGTTAGAAAGGACAGGGCTTTAACAGGCAGAAGCGCCTTGGCAAGCCATGATCCGGTCAGCCACCCGAGCAGCAAAAACAAGATGAGCATTCCTTTGTTTTTCTTCATGCATCCTCTTCCCTCGCCATATTTTGACACCCTAATTATTATACGGTGAATCGATAAGCAATACAAACAGAAATCCGGCATGGGGAACTATTTCCAATTCCACGCCGGATTTTACGTTAATTTGAATTTATAGGCCATCCAGGAGTTTCTTTTGACCCATGACATAGTTCATCATGCCTGTTTGAATCTCCCACAAATGCCCCTTGGATTGATTTTTGTTATATTCAGAGAGCGCTGTGATCGAGCTGTTCATCGACTGCTGCATGGCCGGCAGCACAGCCCCGGTCTCAGGACCCAATCCTGCCGAAAGCTGCTGCACCGATTGGATCCACTGCTGATGCAGATTCGTGATGGTGTTCATATGGTCTGCCGCAACGGCTCCCGCCTCCTGCATCCCCAACAGGGATGCCGAAAGTTTGCTAAGCTCCGATACCAGCTTGCCGCTTATCGTAAAATAGTCCGTCAACGTCTGCTCTTCACCGCTAAAAGAGGCAGACTCTAATTGAGGCAGCGATATCTCTCTTACATATAATTCAACGCCTTCAGCCTTCAACTGATTGCTGAGCAGCTTGGCCTGCTCGCGGTCCGGTGAGATGCCTGCATAAACGCGGTTCTCCTCATCCAGGTCCCCTCCCGCTGCAATGCCCGATTGCAGCAATTCCCCCTTCGCTTGCTCCGCCCGCTCCGGCGTGCTGAATACGCCGTATTGGAGCATATAGAAGGCTTGCCCCGGGAATTGAAGCGCCGTTTGGGGCAGATCAGACGACAAGGGCGTCACCGTTCCTTCGGATGGATCAGCCGGTGTTTGATTGACTACGTCATTACCTTCAATCTGCTCGGAAACCGTGTCCTCTCCCGCGCTCCCGCCGTTAAACATGGACAAGACCATGTATCCGAACAACAAACCCGTAATAACAGCTGCGGACACAGAAACAGCCATCTTCCAGAAGGACGTTGGTTTGCGCGAACGATAATAACCGTAATCATCGGCAGGAGAATCATATAGACCGGATTCCGGTCCAAGATCCCAGTTGGAATTATTCGTCCCGCCGTCCCGCCCCCCGGAATAATCGTGCTCGTGGGGATGGTGGAGATCCTCATCCAGTTCCGGATATGTATCTGTATACTCAGGGGTATCACTCTGATACCAGCTGTTTGAATGATCGAGCCGTCGTCTCTCCTCAGCCAGTCGCCCCTTGGTCCGGTTATTACGCGATTGCCGCCAGTCTTGATCGTTTACGTCGAAGGCATGCCCGTCCTCCTCTTCCTGCAGCGGCGGTACAATGCGGAGGTGATCCTGTTTGGAAAGATTGGGGTCATAGACTTGATCCTTGTGTCCTGATGAAACCCTTTGACTCAAATCGCGTTCCTCATGCAAAGGTTCTTTGCTCCGATCCTTGGGCGGATCGTGATCGAAACGAATCGTCATCCGTGCTTTGTTCATATCCACACACCTCACTTGTCCTTCTACACCTAGCTATATGATCAAGCTTGGCAACTTATGAGTGTGCAGATAAAACAAACGGGCTAATCAGGAGATAATCCCGATTAGCCCGCTTCAAAGTACGACATACAGCCGTGCCTTCACTCAGACAACTGAGCAATCCCCTGATGCGGTGAAGCAGCAAGAGATTGTGCGCAACAAAGATAAATCACTTCTTGCCTTTAATGGAATCTGCCAAGGCAGCTCCAACCTTCCATATATCGCCTGCGCCCATCGTGAGCACAAGATCGCCTTCCTTCACACGGTCTTTGAGATCGTTCAAGACGTCTTCCTTGGTAGGCAAATAACGAGCACCCGCATTGCTGTTCTGGACAATCAGCTCCACCAATTTTCCAGAGCTGATACCCTCGATCTGCTTCTCGCCGGCAGGTGAATAAATGTCGGTAATGATCACTTCATCCGCTTCACTAAACGCGCGGCTAAACGCATCCAGAAGGAAAAAGGTCCGCGAGTACCGCTGCGGCTGGAATACGGCGATAATCCGTTTACCCGTAGCTTTTGCAGCACTGATCGTTGCCTCTATCTCCGTCGGGTGATGCGCGTAATCGTCAATTACCAGAATGCCATCTGCCTCGCCAAGCACCTGGAAGCGGCGTTTGGCTCCATTGAATTTGACGATAGCCTCTACAATCGCTTCAAACGAGATTCCGCCCTTCAAGCAGCAAATCACCGTCGCCATTGCATTGTAGACATTATGTTTACCTGGTACGGACAGCTCCACAGTTCCAAGCTCCATTCCGTTATGAAGCATCATGAAGCTAACTTGCCGGTCTCCCAGCACCAGGTTGGTTGCCGTATACTCCGCATCCGAATGAATGCCGTATGTCGTTACGTTACACTTGAGATCAGGCAAGATGGCCTGAATGTTATGGTCATCCGCGCAGACCACGGCCGTGCCGTCTGGCTTGATCTGGCTGAGGAACTGCACATAAGCAGCCTTAAGGCGATTGAAATCCCCCTCATAGTTCTCCAGATGATCAGCCTCTATATTCAGTACAACGCCCAGCCACGGATGATATTGAAGGAATGAACCGTCGCTCTCATCCGCTTCGGCCACCACATGCTCGCCCTCACCGGCTTTGGCATTCGTGCCAACGTTCATAATTTCCCCGCCGATGATAAACGTCGGATCAACACCGCATTCCTCCATCACAAGCGCAATCATGGACGAGGTAGTTGTCTTGCCGTGTGCGCCTGCTACCGCAACCCCTTTTCGTTCGTTCAAAAGACGTGCCAGCATCTGCGCACGGTGCAGAACAGGAATGTTCAGCTTCTCGGCTTCCACCCGCTCCACATTGTCTTTGGACAAAGCCGTTGAGTAAACCACAAGGTCTGCACCCTGGACTTGCTCTGCGGTATGTCCAATGTATATTTTGGCGCCCTTGGCCGCCAGCTTTTCTGTCAATTCTTGCGATGCCACGTCAGAACCCGTGACTTTGTAACCCATCTCCAGCATGACTCGTGCAATGGCGCTCATCCCGTAGCCGCCAATTCCGATAAAATGAACATGTTCTGATGTATTCAACAGATATCACCAACCTTTTTCAGAATCGGAAAGGCCCAGGAGGTTGGAACGCACGTCGGCAATCAGGTACAACGTGCCCGACACCACCCCAAGATCCTCCGCTTCCGTCCGTGACTTCAACTCTTCAAGTGCGTTTTTCCAATTTGGTTCTATGATGATTTGCAGTGTGTGTTTGGCATATTTCTCCCTTACCTGCTCTACGATGTCACCAAGCGCCTTGGCGTCCAGTTTCTTCCGGAAATCCGGTTCAGTCAGGATAAGCGTATCCACTATTGGCAGTATATGCTGCAAATACGATTCATGATGCTTATTTGCCAGTATTCCCATCATTAAGTTCAGTTTCCGGTACTTATAGATCTGCGGCAGGCTTTTAGCCAAGGATTCAGCCCCTTCGGGGTTATGCGCGCCATCGAGAACAATTCTTGGAGAAGACAACACCTGTTCCAGTCTTCCCGCCCAGAAAGTCTCTTTAAACCCGGTACGCAATTCTTCCTCATCCACGATAAAGGCCATATACTGACGAAGCACTTCCAGTGTCATCATGGCAAGCGCGGCATTGGCACATTGGTGCTCACCCAGCATCGAGATGGCAAGATCCATATCCCGAAACGGTCCGTGGAAATGGAAGACCTGACTTTCCTCATCCCCATGCAATCGTGCATAAGAGAATTGATCATTGACGAGATACAGGCTTGTGCGGTTTTTCTCCGCCGTTTCCTTCAAAATTTCGACGGCTTCCGGCTGAGTTACCGTACTCACCACAGGGACTCCAGGCTTGATAATGCCCGCCTTCTCCCTGGTGATCTCCTGAATGGTATCGCCCAATACGTCGGTATGATCCATTCCGATGTTCGTGATCACCGAGATGATAGGGTGAACAATATTGGTCACATCAAGCCGACCGCCAAGCCCCGTCTCCCATACCACGACGTCCGGATAAACAACCTCGCCATAATACAGTATCGCTAGTGCCGTGGACACCTCAAACATCGTAGGCGACCCCAGCCCCGTCTCTGTTACTTCAGCCACAAGCGGCTGCAGTCGATTAGCGAGCTCAAGCAGCGTCTGTTCCGGTATGTCCTCGCCGTTAAACTGAAACCGATTGGTAAACTTCGTAATATAAGGAGAGGTATAGGTACCTACCGTGAATCCCCCTTGAAGCAGCACTTTTGTTAAAAAAGCGCACGTCGAGCCTTTACCGTTCGTTCCAGCCACGTGAATAAATTTTAAACGACGCTCCGGATGGCCAAGCAGCTCCATCAATCGCAGAATTCTATCCATGCCAGGGCGGATTCCAAACGGAATCAGCCCATTAATCCAAGCCACCGCTTCCTCATAGGTTTGGAACGGAGCTGCCACTGCAGCTGCCGATTGATCACCCATCGCTCTCACCTTCTGGTCCAGATTCATCTTGCTTCAGCCTCTCAATTCTTCGATGCGTGCAATAACTTTACTGCGTTTGTCTGAGTAATCCGCAAGCTTCGCGCGTTCTTCTTCAATCACCTTCTCGGGTGCTTTCGACACGAAGCCAGGATTGTTCAGCTTCTTCTCCACACGCTCGACTTCACTGTTCAAGTGCTGAATTTCTTTCTCCAGACGTGTGATTTCTTGAGCGATATCAATCAAACCGGAGAGTGGCAAATACATGTCAACCCCTGTAACCACGGCGGTCATGGCTTTATCTGGCGCCGTCAGCTCAAGTGAGGATTGATACTCCGACGTGTTGCAGAAGCGGCGGATATAATCCGCATTGCGATCGATGATGCTGGCGATCTGCCCGCTCACCGGTTTTAGTTGCAATTCAACTTTTTTGCTCATCGGTACGTTCACTTCCGCCCGGATGTTACGTACAGCGCGGATAACATCCATGAGCAGGTTCATTTCGGTAACGGCTTCCGTGTTCTCGAATGCCGGATCATAGGTCGGCCATGAAGCCAGCATAACCGTCTCTCCCTCATGCGGCAGATGCTGCCAGATCTCCTCGGAGATGAACGGCATGAACGGATGGATTAGACGCATCGTGCGGTCCAGAACATAAGCAAGCACCGATTGCGTCTTTTTCTTGGCCGCTTGATCTTCCCCGTACAGGGACAGCTTCGCAAACTCAATATACCAGTCGCAGAGATCATCCCAGATGAAATTGTAGAGCAGTCGACCGGTTTCGCCAAATTCGTAGGCATCAATTAGACGCGTAATGTCGCGGGAAGTTTCGTTCAGGCGGTGCAAAATCCACCGATCCGCCGTTCCCAGCTCACCGGAAATGTCGATATCTGCGGCGGTGAAGCCTTCCAAATTCATGAGCGCAAAACGCGATGCATTCCATATTTTGTTCGCAAAGTTACGAGCCTGCTCCACGCGTTCCCAGCGGAAACGAAGATCCTGACCCGGCGTGCTGCCCGTTGAGATCATATAACGCATGGCGTCTGCGCCGTACTGCTCGATAACTTCAAGCGGGTCGATGCCGTTGCCAAGCGACTTGGACATCTTGCGGCCTTCGCTATCCCGAACCAGGCCATGAATCAGGGTATCCTTGAACGGCATTTGATCCGTAAATTCGAGCCCCTGGAAGATCATCCGTGATACCCAGAACGGAATAATGTCGTAACCTGTTACGAGAACGTTGGTCGGATAATAACGTTTAAAATCCTCGCTGTCCAGATCCGGCCAGCCCATGGTCGAGAACGGCCAGAGCGCCGAGCTGAACCAGGTATCCAGCACATCCTCATCCTGTCTCAGATCATCCTTGCCAAGCTTCGCACGCGCTTCCTCTTCATTCATGGCAACAACCACTTCACCGGTGGACTCGGAATACCATGCCGGAATCCGGTGGCCCCACCATAATTGACGAGAGATACACCAGTCGCGTACATTCTCCATCCAGTGCAGGTAGGTTCGCTCAAACCGGTCAGGCACAAAGTTAACGCCCTTGCCGGATTTCTGCGCCTCTACGGCTGCCTGTGCCAGCGGCTGCATGTTAACAAACCATTGCGTGGACAGGTAAGGCTCAACCACCGCGCCGGTTCTTTCACTGTGACCAACCTGATGCACGTGATCTTCAACTCGAAGCAATACACCTGATTCCTTCATGTCATTCACGATTTGCTTGCGGCATTCGCTGCGGTCAAGACCTTGGTACTTGCCGGCAAACTCGTTCATCGTACCGGACTCATCCATCACCGTAATTTGCGGCAGGTTATGTCGCTGTCCCATCTCAAAATCGTTCGGATCATGCGAAGGCGTAATTTTAACGGCTCCGCTGCCAAAATCCTTCTCCACATACTCATCGGCAATAACCGGGATTTCCCGGCCGACAATCGGCAGTACCAGCGTTTTGCCAATCATGTCTTTATACCGCTCGTCTTCCGGATGAACAGCTACCGCTGTATCACCGAGCATCGTCTCTGGACGAGTCGTAGCTACGGTAATGAAGCCGCTGCCGTCTTTTAGCGGATATTGCAAATGGTACAAATGTCCATTGACCTCTTTGTACTCCACCTCAATATCGGACAATGCCGTACGCGCGGCCGGATCCCAGTTAATGATACGTTTGCCGCGGTAGATAAGGCCTTTGTCATAGAGCTTAACAAACACCTCGCGAACCGCTTCCGACAAACCTTCGTCCAGCGTGAAACGCTCTCTGGAATAATCCAGCGACAGGCCGATCTTGGACCATTGATCCCGGATCGTATTCGCGTACAGATCCTTCCATTCCCATACCTTCTCCAGGAACTTCTCACGTCCCAGATCGTAACGGGTAACACCTTCCTCGCGAAGCTTCTGCTCCACCTTCGTTTGAGTTGCAATGCCCGCATGGTCAGAACCAGGCAGCCAGAGCGCATCATATCCCTGCATCCGCTTCACGCGAATGAGAATATCCTGCAGCGTGAAGTCAAGAGCATGGCCGATATGAAGCATTCCCGTAACGTTAGGAGGAGGAATCACAATCGTGTAAGGCTCCGCGTCCGGACGTTTGCCAGCTTCAAAGAAGCCGCCTTCCTTCCAGTACGGATACCATTTTTGCTCGGCTGCCTTCGGATCATACGTCGTTGGCATTTCTAACTGGAATTGGTTTTGTTTTTGATCCATATTTTCGTACCTCCGTCACTGTTAATCAGTTTTGCCAACCAGAAATGTTTTAGCCTTGAGAAGCGGCCCATGATAGCATTTTTGGCATGAAACAAAAAAAGCCCCTCGTCCTCAAAGGACGAAAGACTGTTCTCTCGCGGTACCACCTTTGTTTCGTGCTTACGATTGTTTATCAACCGTTGTCCTCCCGTGAAGAACATGAAGGAGCGTCAAGCACGACACTTTACGCAGATAACGGCTGCGGCCGGCGAACCCTAACCAGGGTAGTAAACGATCCCTACTCTAACTCAAGTCCGCAACTCCGGGGCGACTTCGGCAAGCTGGTTCCTGCGGAATCTCACAGCGCTGGGTAGCAATTCCGCTCTCTGAAGGCCATACCTTCCTACTCTTCCCGTTCAACGTTGTTCTAGCTTTTGGAATACCTGTACATATACTATTCAAATATACCGTGGTTGTTGCATATAGTCAATATTTCGAGTGTTTCCGAAGAATTTAAACATCATACCTGTCCAATCCAAATATTATGACTTACTGAAAATACTTCCGTGTTAGCTCCCTCATTTGCTTCCATCCTGTTTCTGTAAAACAAAAAAGCAGACCAAGGATTTCCCACCTTGACCCGCTTTCTTCTTGCACGATGAACCCCCTCGATTACTGGGGAATGTATAAGACCTGGCCTTCTTCGACATTCTGTTCAGACATGCGGTTGTATAACAAAAGTTCCCGCGGCGTCAGTTGATAGCGCTCCGCAATCAGATCAAGTGTCTCCTCACGCTGAACAATGCACATCCGTACCTTGCGGAATGGAGTTTCCTCATGTCGGTTGCCAAGGAAGAGACTTTTCCACTCCACATCCTCGGACGCAGCGGACTCCACCAGCTCTTCGGCTTCTTCTTCCTCGTCCCGAGCGGCTTGGTCCTGATCCTGCACCGTTCTGCTCGATTGAAGCAATGAAGAGAAACCTACGCCCGAAGTACTTGTGGTGCTGTTCTTTGTACTGAAGGCAACTTTCAGCTCCGGCTTCGTCGTGACCTCCTCGGGTTTAGCGGAGATTTCCTCGGCTATATCCTCTGAAGCCTCTGCCCCCTCGGCAAAAACAGGCTGAGCTTCTTCCGTTTCCGATGATTCCAGCACCGGTACGGCTTCCACCTCTTCGCCTTTGCGTTCAACAATGCCTGGGAAATCTGCTGCCGGTTCTTCCTGAACCGTCTCCGGCTGAGGCGTTACCCGCTCGAATTGCCATACACTTGGAATAGACGGCTCAGGCTCAGCTGCCTGAGGGATCGTTTCCGTCTCATTATGTAAGGCATATTCGACGGTGTCCCGGGCTTCCTGATCACTGGAGAAGCCTTCAGCGCCAGCTGGCTCTTCCGCATCCTGAATTTGATTCTCATACTCCGCCCAGGATGCTAAATACTGCTGTGTGCGCGCATCCGTCCCCGACACGTTGGCCCTAGGCTGAGTTTCGTTAAAATAGGGAGGGTGAAGCCGAATTTGTATCTTCACCAGCTCCTCCGCCTTGCAGCTGCTCATACGGATTGGCAGCAAACTGCTGCTCGCCGTTCGAATAGAAATTAGGCGTTTCAGGAGCATGTACCACTGTGAATTCCTCATTGGCCCATACCTGATCCCGGGAACCCGGTGCCGCCGCCTGAATTCCTTTGAGAGAAAGAACCCCTGTAATATTCAAGCTGCGCTTGGATAGCAAATCTACATCAAAATTCTCAATCTCAACTGCGATGTCATCCAAAGAAGATACCCGGTTCAGCGGAACCGTGATCTCGACCGGAATCCAGTGCTCGAGCGGCTCGGTTTCTCCTGCTTCAGTGTCACCTTTATACAGGCCTGCGAGAAGCAGATGCCCCCGAAGTGTGGCCTGATCCTGCTGGCTGATCACCTGAATGTGCGGGATCAACTCCGCCTCTTCCAATTCTTCGATTCCCGGCAAATCTTCCGTTAAATTAATACGCTCGTAAATATCAAACCGCAATCCGTAGGACTGGTCAAACACGGGAATGTCCTCCTTTTTGGCATATACTATCCGTGATCTGTTATCACGGCATGAGCCTAAGTTTCGCCACTCAATTTATCTATATGCCGAAAACAGGAGAGCATGACTTTTTTGCGAATTGTTGCGTGAAAGTTACAGATTTATTCAGGATTTTGCAAAATCCTCTACCGTCAGGATCCCTCTATGATTAACTCTCTTAATTCCATCATGTCCTGAGGCCATGGGGCCTGTACCTCGACCCTCTCACCTGTTAGAGGATGATGAAACAGCAAGCGTTCACCATGCAGCGCCTGGCGCGAAAACAGTGCCGGTCCCCCATACAAGGAATCTCCCAGGAGCGGATGTCCCATATGACTAAGGTGAACCCGGATTTGATGCGTACGACCGGTTTCAAGACTGATATTCAACAAGCTGGCCCTCGGGTATACTTCAGAGGAGAGAATATGCGTTATGGCAGCCTGGCCGGTTAATGACACTCTACGGCGGCTTGAGTGATAACGGTCCTTGCCGATCGGCAGGTCGATCACTTTAAGCTCCTGTCCTACCCTGCCCTGTACGATAGCAGCATAAATCCGCACAATTTTCTTCTCTCGCATCGCTTCATCAAGCTTCAGCTGCGCGTATTCATTCTTGGCATACAGCACAGGACCGGTTGTATCCTTATCCAGACGATGAATATGCCGGACCGCCGTATGAATCCCCTCTGCTTCGTAATAAGCGGCTACAACATGATTCAGCGTTGTTTCCTCGCTCTCCTGATCGGGGTGGACGGCCATACCAGCCGGTTTGTTCACGACGAGACAGAACTCATCCTCATGCAATACGTGCAGTTCCTGCCATCTCGGTTTGATGCCGTAATCGCGATAAGGAAAAAGGACCAGCCGAAGCTGGTCCCCTCTCCATTGTATCCCTTGCTCATGGCGCAGCTTGCGATACAGCTTCTCGGGCATTCCGAACGTCTCGAGAAGCCACTTGGCAGCGGCCTGTTCCCGATCCGGCTGGCTCAACAGCACCTTGCCAGGTGTCAGCTCCAGCCATTCGCCCCTTTTACTCCAGTTCCCCTTGTAACTCATAGGCTCTTGAAGGCGCTGCGGTTCGCTTCAATGGTGGCATCGATATCCTCCACCGTATGGGCTGCCGAAATGAACATGCCCTCGAACTGGGAAGGAGGAACGCTGACTCCCTCTTGAACCATGGCCGCAAAATATCGGCGGAACATATCCAAATCACTCGTCTTGGCCGTATCGAAATTCACCACTGGCGTATTCGTAAAGAAAGGACATACCATGGAGCCTATCCGATTAACGGACAACGGGATACCGAACTCCTTTGCATTGGACTCGAGTCCGGCCTGAAGCCGGGCGCCCCGTTCCTCCAGCTGCTCATAGACTGCCGGCGTCAACAGCTTCAAGGTAGTGTAACCGGCAGCCATGGCCAGCGGATTTCCGCTCAGCGTTCCCGCCTGATAGATTGGTCCTGCCGGAGCAATCTGGTCCATCAGTTCACGCTTGCCCCCGTAAGCACCGACGGGCAAGCCGCCGCCGATCACTTTGCCCAGGCATGTCAAATCCGGTGTGACACCATACCGTCCCTGAGCACAATTCAAATCGACCCGGAATCCCGTCATCACCTCATCAAAAATAAGCACACTGCCGTAATCGGAGGTCACCTTGCGCAAGCCTTCCAGAAATCCTGGAAGAGGAGGAACTACGCCCATATTGCCTGCTACCGGCTCAACGATTACAGCTGCGATCTCTTCGCCAAACCGTTCAAAAGCAAGCTGGACCGATTCAAGGTCGTTATACGGAACCGCAATCGTGCTAACAGCCACGCTTTCCGGTACGCCTGGACTATCAGGCAGGCCGAGGGTTGCAATTCCAGATCCGGCTTTGATGAGGAGGCTATCGGCGTGACCGTGATAGGAGCCCTCGAATTTGATGATTTTGCTGCGTCCAGTGTAACCACGCGCCAGACGGATAGCGCTCATCGTCGCTTCCGTACCGGAGTTCACCATCCGTACAACCTCGATCGACGGAACTCGCTCACAGACAAGCTTAGCCATCTCGGTTTCCAACAGTGTCGGGGCACCGAAGCTTGTACCCTTTGCCGCCGTCTCCTGCAGGGCATCAACGACCTCAGGATGGGCATGACCCATAATAAGCGGCCCCCAGGAACCCACGTAATCGATAAAGCTGTTACCGTCAATGTCATATACCCGGCTGCCCTCTCCACGCTCGATATAAATCGGTGTTAAACCCACAGACTTAAACGCACGTACCGGACTGTTCACGCCACCGGGAATGTATTGCTTGGCTTCCTCAAAAGCAGAACGCGACAAATCTTCTTTCCGAAAATCTTGGCTCATATTATGCACTCCTTACTCTTTAATCGTTAATGGTTACAGGCTGCGCATCCAGCGTGCCGCATCCTTCGAAAAATACGTAATGATAATATCCGCACCGGCGCGCTTCATTCCTGTAAGCAGCTCCATCACAATCGCCTGCTCACTGATCCATCCCTGCTGGGCAGCCGCCTTGATCATGGAATACTCGCCGCTAACGTTGTAGGCTACAATCGGCAGGTCGAACTGGTCTCTGAGCAATCTGACCACGTCCAGATAAGCCATCGCAGGCTTCACCATCAGCATATCCGCACCTTCCAGCACGTCCGTTTCTGCCTCGCGAAGGGCTTCCCTCACATTGGCCGGATCCATCTGATAGGTCTTCCGGTCACCGAACTGCGGAGCAGAATCGGCCGCTTCACGGAACGGCCCGTAAAAGGCCGAGGCGTATTTAACCGAATAGGACATGATCGGCACATTATAAAATCCGGCATCATCAAGCCCCGCACGGATCGCCTGCACAAAACCGTCCATCATATTGGATGGCGCAATGATGTCGGCGCCAGCTTTGGCCTGGGATACCGCCGTTCGTACGAGCAGCTCCAGCGATTCATCATTCAACACATCGCCGCAGGTGTGCCCGTCACGCTCGAAGGTATGCACCATGCCGCAGTGGCCGTGGTCGGTAAATTCGCATAAGCAGGTGTCCGCTATGACCAAAAGATCCGGGTACCACGCCTTTATGAGACGAGTAGCCTCTTGAACAATACCGTCTTCCGCAAAACCGGATGTGCCTACGCTGTCCTTGGTTTCAGGTATACCGAACAGAAGCACGGCAGGTATGCCTAACCCTGCGATTTCATCCACTTCCTCTTTCAAGGTGTCCAGAGAAAAATGATAGACTCCCGGCATCGACGAAATTTCGTTTTTAATGCCGCTTCCGTAGGTTACGAAGATCGGCTGAACCAGATCCTCTGCATGAAGCACGGTCTCGCGAACCATGCTGCGAATGCCGGCATTTTGACGCAGCCGGCGATGGCGTACGATTGGAAAACTCATGGCGTAATACCTCCAAGTGATGTACTTTTGTTCATGTATATAAAAAGAATATTATTGCGAAGCACGCCGTGGATCGTCCTCGTTCCAGGCACATAGGGCACTTACCAGACTATCCACAGTCGCTTCTTCGGCAAGAAGCGATACGGACAGTCCCGCTTCCTCAGCCGTCTGAGCAGTCAATGGACCAATGCAAGCAATTGCCGATTGTTTCAGCAAGTCGGCAGGATGCGCTACGCCCATTCGCTTCAACAACTGGAACAGATTTGTGACCGTAGAAGAACTGGTGAACGTAACCGCATGGATGCCGCCCTCCTGAAGCAGCTTCAGCAGTTCCTCATCGTCTTCCCCGCACAGCACGTTCTCATAGGTCACGGCTTCGGTCACGTGCAGTCCCATATCCGCCAGCTTCTCCGGCAGCCACCTGCGTCCTAAATCCCCGCGAGGCAGCAGCACATGCTGACCTGGCTGGAGCTCAGAGCCGTAAGCATCAATAAGGCCTTCCGCCTGAAAACGCTCCTTGAGCACCTCGGCTGTAATGCCGTAATTGCCGAGGGCATCAGCTGTAGCCGGACCAACCGCAACGATGCGGGCAGCGGCCAAGGAACGAATATCCCGCCCATTCTCCTTCAAGTGACGGAAGAAAAACTCCACCCCGTTGACGCTGGTGAAGAACACCCAATCATACGTAGGCAGCTTGTCCAGCGCTTGTTGAATTCCGGCAAGTATTTCATCTGAGGAAGGCATTACCGTTTCGATAACAGGGAACTCATAGGGTTCTCCGCCCAAATCCTCAATTTGCGACACCAATGAGCTGGCCTGGCTTCGAGCCCTTGTGACCAGAATCCGCTTGCCGAACAGAGGCAGTCGTTCCGCCCACTTCAGTCGCTCCCGCTGAAGCACAACCTCCCCAACCACAATAACGGCAGGCGGCTGAAAATTCGCTGCCTTGACCTTATCCTCAATGTCTGCCAGCGTTCCCGTCAGCGTATCTTGCTCTGCACGGGTTCCCCATCTAATAAGAGCCACTGGCGTTTCCGGCGATCTGCCGTGCTTGATCAGCTGACGGCTGATATAACCGATCTTGGCCACGCCCATCATAAAAATCAAAGTTCCTGTTGCATGGGTAACCTTATCCCACTGAATCATACGATCCAGCTTCTCCGGACTCTCATGTCCTGTAATGATGGATAAGGAGGAGGCATGATCGCGATGTGTCACAGGAATGCCTGCATAAGCCGGCACACTGATTGCCGAAGTAATTCCCGGCACGATTTCATAGGAAATGCCATGACGGTACAACAGCTCCGCTTCTTCGCCCACTCTTCCGAAGATGGTCGGATCACCGCCCTTTAAGCGGACAACCGTCTTGCCTTCCAGAGCAAAATCAACCAGCAGCTGATTGATTTGCTCCTGTTTCATCGTATGCCGATCCGGAAGCTTGCCCACATAAACCTTCTGCGCCCCGGGCTTCGTCCACCGCAGCAACCGAGGGCTGGCTAATCGGTCATACACCACGACATCCGCCTTTTCAATACATTCCTTGCCTTTAATCGTAATCAGGCGCGCATCGCCCGGACCTGCTCCCACCAGATAAACCTTACCTGCCATCCCCTCAGCCCCTAACTTGTGCCAGAATCTTCTCCGCTCCTTTGGCTTTCAGCTTTGCAGCTACTTCCACTCCGAGCGATTCAGGGTCGGTTCCTTCCGCGCTTTCCTTCAATATGATCTCGCCGTCAGGAGAACCTACCATTCCTGTTAATTGTATAACGTTTTGTTCTCCGCGGGAATCTCCTGTGTCCACATTCTTCAGGATGGCATAAGCCCCAATAGGCACTTGGCATCCACCGTTCAGCTCGCTTAGAAACTTGCGTTCAGCCGCAACGGTTCTTGCGGTGACCTCATCGTTATAAAGTGACAACAGATGCAGGAGCTCCGAGTCATTTTCACGGCATTCAATGCCAAGTGCGCCTTGGCCTACGGCAGGCAGACTGATTTCAACCGGCAAATGCGAAGTGATCCGGTCCTCCCAGCCCATACGCTGGAGGCCTGCGGTCGCCAGAACGATGGCCTGAAATTCGCCTTCCTCCATTTTGCGAATACGGGAATCGATATTTCCCCTAATCCAATCGATCTGCAGGTCCGGGCGGTATGCCTTAAGCTGACTGGAACGACGCAGACTGCTCGTCCCCACCTTGGCACCTTGAGGCAGGTCATCCAGCGTCGCACCTTCCTTGGAGATCAAGCAGTCACGAGGGTCCTTTCTTGCCGGCACCGCGCCGGATACCAGACCCTCGGGCAGAACAGAAGGCATATCCTTCATGCTGTGAACAGCCATATCAATTTCTCCGTCCAGCATTGCTTGCTCGATTTCTTTAACAAACAACCCCTTGCCGCCTACTTTGGAGAGGGTGACATCCAGAATGCGGTCGCCTTTGGTGACGATTTTCTTGACGGTAAAGTCATAATCCAAACCGTGCTCCTTCGCTAAACGCTTCAAATCATCGATAACCTGTCCCGTCTGTGTCAGTGCGAGGGCACTTTGTCTACTCCCAACCACAATTGTGCGCATCTTCATTCCTCCTGATTGTTCTCGATCCATAGCTTGATTTTGTCCGAATTCCAGGGTACGTAACCTCCGCGGCGAATCTCGCTCAGGACATCCATGCGATATACCTTGTCGAGCAGCCGCCTGCGTACTTCTGCAGACTCTACCTCTTCCCTAATCATCGAACGCATCCTGTATAACAAATCCAAATAGTCCTCATACTCAGGCCCGAACTGTTCTTCCAGCCGCTCACGAATATCGTGTGAAACCTTCGGCCCCGCTCCCGATGTGGATATAGCCAGCGTAAGCCGTCCCCGACGCATCACGGTCGGATAAATAAACGTTCCGGCCTCGCCGTTACTGGCTACATTGGCTAATATTCCAAGACTGTCGGCATCCTCTGCAATCTTCATGTTGAGCTGGGAATCATCCGTCGCAGCGTGAACCAGAAAAGCCCCGTCCAAATCATTGGGCCTGTACTTTCTGTCCGTCCATTGAAGAACCTTGCTCTTGGCTAAGTGTTGAAGCGCCTCGCTTCTTAATACAGGGCTTACAATATGTACGCTTGCCCCGGCATTAAGCAAGGTGAGTGCTTTGCGCTCCGCCACCTTGCCACCGCCGATAATCAAGCATGAACGTCCTCTGCAATTCAACAGCACGGGTACGTATTCATCATACGCCATTCTGCCATCACACTCCTGACCAACTGTGGAAAGCGGACCACGCATTACAAAAAAAAGTTCAGGATGATAAATCCATACCCGATTAATGCCCATATGGCCGCTTCCCTGCCCGATCTTCTCCATAAACGGCGTTTAACAAAATAAACGATATACATCGCAAGTGCCGTCAGTGTAGACAGTACCTTGATATCCAGAAACAAGGTCCAGCGTCCTGCCATTGCCACCGACATCGCCGCTAAAATGAGCGACGCCACCAAAATAATTGTCCCGGCCATCAGCGCTTTATACGAATAAATATCCAGTTTCTCCAGGCTTGGCAGCCGGCGCATCGTATCGTTCCACTGCTTGTGCTTCAGCTTCCGATGCAAAAACATATAAATCGCTGCAAACACAGCCCCAACGGTTAATGCAGCAAAGCTGACACTCGCCAGGGCGATATGGACCAGCAGCAGACGATGCTCCGTCTCCCAGCTGTACATGGCGTTGTCTCCTGTCGTGAACCATAACCGATTGATCAGCATGACACTGAACCCTACAAGGTTCATCAGCAGGACGGCGAATTCCGAACGCTTCATGTAGGCCAGCGCAATCGAAGTAATGGATATGCAGAATGCCAGTAGGAAGAGAAAATCAAACAGCGTAAATACCGGAAAGTGAAGATGTCCCCCTTCCATGGCTCGGATGCCGATTCCGGCAGATTGAAAGAGTGCTGTAATGACAAGAAGCCCTGTGCCTATCCGCTTCGCCACCGAATTGCGTGAAATGCAATCCGAGATATAAAACAGAAGGCTCAGGGCATAGATACAAATGCCGGTGATATAAATTATATTTAACAGCATGGGATGAACTCACCCTCCTCAAAGGGTGGCTGGGGCAAGAGAGACCTTAAGCGGTTTCTCTTCTGCCTGCTGATCTACAGCATTCGGTATCCGTTCAGCTTTAACGGGTGCAGCTGCTTTCTTGATGTTGCTGTGGGCTTCCTGCTCCTTCTCTTCGATCAGGCTTTCCAGCGCAAAGATTTGTGAAAAATACTCCAGTGCTTCTCCGCCCTGCTTGCCGCCCGTCATTTCTTTGATCCGGTTAATCGGATCATGCATCATCTGGTTGACAATGCTCTTGGTCAACCGACGAATGACTTTCCGCTGGCGTTCGTCCAGTTCCGGAAGCTTGTTGAACAAACTTTCCATCGTTTCTTCATGAATAACATTGGATTTTTCCTGCAAGGCTCGAATCGCCGGTCTGACACCGAGCGTCTTCAGCCATGTGTGGAATGCCTCCATCTCTTCTTGAATCATCACTTCAATCTTCGCTGCTTCCACACGGCGCATTTCCATGTTGGTCTCTACGATGCCTTCCAGATCATCGATGTCATACAAGAATACGTTGGACAGATCGCCAACCGTCGGATCGATATCCCGGGGAACCGCAATATCAATCATGAACAACGGACGGGACTGACGTTTCTTCATGCTCTCTTTAACCCGCTCCGCATTCAGAACATATTCATTAGCTCCCGTTGAGCTAATCACAATGTCGACGTCATTCAGTGAATTTACAGCCTCGACAATTGTGCACGGCGTGCCTTTGAACTTGCGGGCTAACTCCTCCGCACGGCCGAGCGTGCGGTTGGCAACAATCACTTCTGCAGCTCCGTTGGCGTACAGATGTTTGACCGTGAGCTCGCTCATTTTGCCTGCGCCGAGAATCATCACTCTTTTATCGTTAAATGTACCAAAAATTCGTTTGCCCAGCTCAACCGCAGCATAACTGACAGATACCGCACTCTCCCCAATCGATGTTTCGGAATGAGCACGTTTGCCAAGCGTAACGGCCTGCTTGAATAACATATTAAACCACGTACCGGTCGCCTGATTCTTCTGCGACGTCAAAAAAGCATTACGCACCTGTCCCAGGATTTGCGTCTCTCCAATGACCATGGAATCCAGACCGCAAGTGACCTTAAACAGATGGGAAATTGCCTGTTCGTCTTCATATATATAGAGGTGCTGTGTAAATTCTTCACGATTAATGCCGAACCACTGTTCCATGAAGCTGCGGATAAAGTAGCCGCACATATGAAGGCGGTCTACCACAACATAAATCTCAGTACGGTTGCAGGTAGCGACAATGACGCCCTCCAATACGCTCTTGGTCGAATTAAGCTGCTGTAACGCCTCAGGCATGTCTTCATCCGAGAATGTAAAGCGTTCTCTGACCTCCACAGGCGCCGTGCGATAGTTCAACCCAACAACGACGATGTGCATTGCATGTTCACCTGCCTATTTCTCCGAGTAGTTTTGCCGTTCACAACGGACTGTCTTGACCCTGTTCATTATATCACAGTATGCTGAGCACTCTTGTCTATTTTATGAAATGTTTATGAAATCCCCATACTTCATCATTCCATTCATAAACATTCTTGACTGTTCCGTAACACCTTACTATTGTGGATAGAGAACACTTGATATATACGTGTAATTTCTTCGAAAGCGGCTTTCAGAGGAATGCGTTTCGTTTTTTGTCACGCTTACTCGTCTCTTCAAAATAAATAACCATGGAAACATCCATGGTTATCAGTATACATATTTTTTAGTGGCTAATTAAACGAGCTCAGCCTGTTTCATCTCTGGCGTTTCGACAGTCATTTCGCCGAGTCCGCGCACGAGTTTCTTAGCATAGCATTTTTCAGGTTTCAAAGCGGATACCAGATAGTCAATAGCTAACTGCGGATCTACTGTCTCCCCGCAGGTATAACAGTCAATCGCAGCAAAACCTCTCTCAGGGTAAGTGTGAATCGAGAGATGGCTTTCCGACAGCAACACCAGCACAGTAGCACCTTGTGGTTCAAACTGCTTGGATTGGACGGACAATACCGTTGCTCCACATGCTTCAGCGGCTTCCACCATCTGAGCTTGTAAAAATTCTGCACTGTTCAATAGTTCAAAATCGACTCCCCAAGTATCAACAGCAACGTGTCTTCCGAAAGTTGAGTATTCCATCTTCCGGTTTCCCCCTTCCTAGGAATAAAATGTTTGAAAAATTTCATCCGCTAGGACCTACGTCATTCACTTCCCGAGGGAATAATCTCTCGCAACATTACATGTCCTGAGTGAATCCTGGTTCCTATATTCTTTTCAACGAGATTAAAAATAACATCTATAACGTTTAATTGCAACACCTTTTTTAAAATTAACCCATAAATATTTTACAGCTCAATATATGTGTGTCTGCACAACTTGGTGCCAGAGAACGACCAAATGGATCTTATCATCATTTATATTCATAAACATACAAGAAACAAATGTATACATTTAAAAAAACGCATAAAAAAAGCTGCCCCTTACGGGCAGCCTTCCCTAGGCTTCTAGCACAAATAACCGTTGATTAAACCGTCGCAGCCGTTCATCTATAGTCTGAGTAATATGTTTATCATTCCCTGCTGCAATCCGCTGGTCCAAAAGCACGTTGATATGGTACTGGATGGATTCAATCTCTTTCTCTGCTTCATTGCTGTTGAAGAGACGCTGCAACTCGCCTGCCGTATTCTTGTACTCATAAATAACAATGCTGTCGCTTCCGGCAATCTGCGTAATTCTGTGCACCGTTCCAGCGTGGTAGTCGTAGCTCATCGTAAAACCGCGATAAATCCGATTCACTCTGCCTGATCCTTTAAAAGCCGCAAACAGTTTGCGTACGGCATTTGTCAGGTGAGGAGTGACCAATCGGCACGACAGCTCACAGACGTACAAGCCATTCTTGCGTTCAAAGGGCAAATGAACTTCTTCCCCGCTTTCATCTTCGAGCACAAACTCCTGCTCTCCGCTATCCATGACTTTTACCCGGTTCGTAACCCGGAAAGCTTGGGTATACTGCAGAAATTGATCCATTTGAACATCCGTCATTTGCATTGTGGCATTAACATATTCTGTGGCTAACCGCTGAGCCATAAAAATCTCCCTCAATTCTTTTAACTTACTACCATTATACAGCAGACCCAGGCGGTCTTTCCTGCCGTCCGAATGAGAATATCCATCATATTTCATAAAAAAACGGAATTAGCCGGAATCAGACTGACATTTCCCACAAGATGCTCACTTTCCTGTAAAGAATGCACCGATTCCCTATATCACCCTTGAAAAAAACATCATCAAACAAACGGGATCAGGCTTGTTCATTGCCTTCCGTTTCCGAATCAAGGGATAACTCTTCCTCTTCGTGCTGAGTCCCCATATGAGACTCCATAATAGCCCATAACTCATCTTTACCCAGTCCGAGCTCAGATGAAAACATCACGAATGAATGATAGGGCTTAAAGCCCAGTGTATCCTTAACGATTTTCACATGCTTCTGACGGCGTGTTTTCGGGATTTTATCCGCTTTGGTTGCAACCACACATACCGGACGGTTGTAATGCTGCAGCCATTCATACATGCTGATATCATCTTTTGACGGCGGGTGACGCATGTCCACAATCAACAGGACAAGCTTCAGCTCTTCCCGGTTAAGCAAATACCGCTCAATCATTTCGCCAAAGGCGGCACGCTGCGTTTTGGACACCTTCGCATACCCATAGCCGGGAAAATCGACCAGATACAGGTCATCATTCACCCGATAATAGTTGAGCTGCTGCGTTTTGCCGGGCGTAGAGCTGGTACGCGCCAGATTTTTACGAGCTATCATACGGTTAATCAGTGATGACTTGCCCACGTTGGAACGCCCTGCCAGAGCAATTTCCGGCAAGGCGTCTTCAGGATATTGGGCAGGTACGACAGCACTGATGACAAAATCGGCTTTCGTAACTTTCATAATTTAGTACTTTCCTCTCTAGTGCACTCCCGCTTGTTCAACGAGCGCATGCTCCAGAACCTGATCCATATGGGATACCGGAACGAACTCAACGTCGTTCTTCACGCTGTCAGGTATATCACGCAAGTCACGTTCGTTATCCTTAGGGAGTAATATTTTTTTGTAGCCGGCACGGTGGGCTGCCAGAGATTTCTCTTTCAAGCCACCAATCGGAAGAACGCGTCCCCGAAGTGTAATTTCCCCCGTCATGGCCACATCGCGGGCTACATGCCGTTTGGTTAAAGATGAAATAAGAGCCGTGGCAATCGTAATTCCGGCTGATGGACCATCCTTCGGAATGGCTCCTTCCGGGATATGGATATGAACATCGAGTTTCTCGTGGAAATCCGGATCAATACCCAGCTCCACCGCCTTCGAGCGAGTAAAACTGAAGGCAGCCTGAGCCGATTCCTTCATCACATCACCAAGTTTACCCGTCAGGGTCAGCTTGCCGGTTCCAGGCACCACCGTAACTTCAATGGTCAGCGTCTCGCCGCCCACTTCCGTCCACGCAAGCCCCGTGACCGTGCCCACTTGATCCTCAAGCTCGGCCATGCCATAGCGAAACTTCGGAATTCCGAGATATTCCTTGATATCTTCAGCCTTAATCTCAATAGATTCCGATGCATGGGTCACAATCTGTTTGGCTGCCTTGCGGCACAGCGCTGCCACCTGCTGCTCCAAATTGCGGACTCCGGATTCACGGGTATATTCCCGAATCACCTTCATCAGAGCTTCCTCGTCCAGTATCAGCTGTTCTGCTTCAAGCCCATGCTCGCTCTTCTGTTTAGGCAGCAAATAACGGTTCGCAATCTGCAGCTTCTCCAGCTCCGTATATCCTGGAATGTACAGCACTTCCATACGGTCAAGGAGCGGTCTGGGAATGTTATGAAGCACGTTCGCCGTCGTAACAAACATGACGTTAGACAGATCAAACGGAATTTCCACGAAATGATCGCTGAATGTGTTGTTCTGCTCCGGATCGAGCACCTCAAGCAGTGCTGAAGATGGATCGCCCCGGAAATCGGAAGCCATCTTATCAATTTCATCAAGCAGGAACACCGGATTCATCGAACCCGCTGTTTTCATTCCTTGAATGATACGTCCTGGCATAGCCCCTACATAGGTGCGCCGGTGTCCGCGGATTTCGGCCTCGTCTCTCACGCCACCTAAGGAGACACGTACAAACTTGCGCTCCAGTGAGCGGGCGATGGACCGGGCGAGCGATGTTTTACCGACGCCTGGAGGGCCAACCAAACATAGAATCGGCCCCTTCATCTTCTTCACCAGCTTCTGAACCGCCAAGTATTCCAGCACGCGTTCCTTCGGCTTCTCGAGACCGTAATGATCCTCATCCAGTACTTGTTCTGCTTTGACGATATCCAGATCGTCTTCGGTCTTACTGCTCCAAGGCAGCGCCAGCAGCCAATCGACGTAGTTTCGGATAACGCCGCCTTCGGCAGAGCTTGCCGGCATTTTCTCGAGACGGTCGATTTCCTTCTCTACCTTCTCATGCACACGTTCCGGAAGCTCAAGCTCCTGAAGCTGACTTCGGAGCTCCTCTACCTCCCCGGTACGGCCTTCCTTGTCGCCAAGCTCTTTCTGAATGGCCTTCATCTGTTCGCGCAAGTAGTATTCCTTCTGGGTCTTCTCCATTTGCTTCTTGACCCGCTGGTTGATCTTGCGTTCCAATTCCAGCACTTCACGCTCATTGTTCAATATGTCTAGAAGCTTCTCGAGCCTTTTGCGAACATCAATGGTTTCGAGAATTTCTTGCTTATCCTTGATCTTCAGCGACAAATGACTCGTAATCACGTCTGCCAGACGACCTGGCTCGTCAATATCGGAAACGGCCGCCAATGTCTCTGGTGTCACCTTCTTGGACAGATTGATATAATTTTCAAACTGAGACAGTACGGTTCGCATTAATGCGGAAACTTCAGGGTCATGGTTCTCCTCTTCAGGCAGCTCGCGAGCCATGACCTCATAGTATTCCTCTTGATCCGTATATTCAATAACCTCCGCCCGTTCCATACCTTCCACAAGCACACGTATGGTACCGTTAGGAAGCTTAAGCATCTGGCGTACATTCGCAACTGTGCCAATCCGATAAATATCCTCTTGCGTCGGTTCTTCAATGTTCACTTCCGATTGAGAACATAGGAGAATCAAATTGTCTTCAACCATCGCCTTTTCTAAAGCCTTTACCGATTTCTCCCGTCCTACATCCAAGTGAAGCACCATGCTCGGATAGACAAGAAGACCTCTTAAAGGCAGTAAAGGAAAACGACGACCTTTGAATTTACTGGGTCCCATCGCTTTCGCACCTCCAACGGCTCTCAATGTTGACACTATTCCTATTTTATCAAATCTGCGTATAAAAAACCAACAAAGTGAAACTTAACATCCTCCAGCGTCCGTGACTTTCCCGTTGCGCGGAGGCGTTGCCTGCAGCAATGAAGCTGAAGAGGCTGGAAACACTTCGTTTCCGGGGAGCTGCACAACCTCCGGAGCGAACGATCCGCCAAAAATGTGGGCGAATACTTCGTCCACCGATTCTACAGGAATTACCCGTAAACCGCCACTTAAATCTTGGAACAACGTTTGCCAATTGTCTTTGGGAATGATTACACGGGTAGCACCTGCCTGGAATGCCGCCTCCGACTTTGGCGATGACCCCGCCAATTGGCTTCACCTTTCCATGAATGCTCATCTCGCCGGTCATCGCGACCTTGTTATCAACCTCAATTCCTTTGATAGCCGATACAATCGCCGCAGCCATCGCAATACCCGCGGAAGGTCCGTCAATCGGCGTTCCCCCAGGAAAGTTAATATGCAGATCATAGTTCTTAGGTGTAAAACCCATAGAGCCCAGGACTGTTAACACATTCTCGATCGATCCCTTGGCCATGCTCTTACGACGCAGCTTCCGCGAGCCTCCGCCAAACTCCTCTTCATCCACAACCCCGGTGATATTGTAGGTACCCCGTCCCTCCTCAACAGGAACCGCAGATACTTCAATTTCAAGCAGCGCCCCCATATTAGGGCCGTATACAGCTAATCCGTTAACAACGCCAACCTGCGGCTTCCCCGGTATTTTTCGATCCGGACGAGGCTGAAGCTGACTGCTGCTGGCGACCCATTCCACGTCCGCTGCACGAAGCGAATCTCTTTTTTCGGTCAGCGCCAGACCAGCAGCCAATTGAATCATATTGACCGCTTCCCGGCCGTTGGAACAGTACTGCTTCACCACTTCTACCGCTTCTGGTGCCGAATTCAGCCCAATCTTCTGAATAGCATCCTCTGCAATCCTTCCAATCTCTTCAGGCAGAAGCGGTCGGAAAAAAATCTCCATGCAGCGCGAGCGAAGTGCAGGAGCAATCTCTTCCGGTGAACGTGTCGTTGCACCCACCAGACGGAAGTCGGCCGGCAGGCCGTTTTGAAAAATGTCGTGAATATAAGCAGGTGTGTTGGCATCCTCAGAATTATAATATGCACTTTCCAGCAGCACCTTGCGGTCCTCCAGCACTTTTAAAAGCTTATTCATCTGGATCGGATGCAATTCCCCAATTTCATCAATAAAGAGGATTCCTCCGTGTGCCTTGGTCACCGCTCCCGGCTTCGGCTGAGGAATGCCTGCAACCCCCATGGCTCCCGCACCTTGGTAAATCGGATCATGAACAGACCCGATGAGCGGGTCAGCTATGCCGCGTTCATCGAACCGGGCCGTTGTTGCATCAATTTCCGTGAACTTGGCGTCATATTTAAACGGAGATTGCGGATTCTTCTTCGCTTCCTCCATCACTACACGAGCAGCGGCTGTTTTGCCTACCCCTGGCGGGCCGTATACAATAACATGCTGCGGATTGGCGCTGCAGAGAGCAGCCTTTAAGGCTCGCAAGCCGTCCTTTTGCCCCACGATGTCATCCATGGTTTGCGGTCTTGTTTTCTCAGCCAGCGGTTTTGTTAACGATATGGACCGCAGTTTGCGGAGTTTATCAAGTTCCTTACGCGATTCCCGATCCACCGCCGTCTTGCTTGTTTTCTGTCCGCGCAATAAATTCCAAAAATAAATGCCGATGATGACTGCAAAAAACAGCTGCACCAGCATTATCACAATACTTAAGTTCACAAGTCATTCCTCCTGTACTCCATTATGTCTTCATCGAATCGTTAATACATGGTAGTATTGCCGATTCCTCGAATGGTAAAACGCAGATAGCGAAAAAGTCATGACATTGTTGGGAAGACACTCCCCTGCTGCGGCGTATGACATCCTGCTAAACAGAAAAGCGGCAGTCTCTTGAATTCAAGAGACTGCCGCTTTTAAAAAGTGCAATTATAACGTTTATAAAAACCAAGTTATTAAGCTTAAACCGTGGATTTGTGCTTGCGGCCCGGGATTTCGCCGGTTTCCTCGTACACCTTCACGATGTTGTCGATTTCCTTCTTAAGCTCCTCCACCATGGTGGCTTCTGGAACTTTACGTATCATCTCCCCATAACGGAAGAGTAGGCCCTCGCCACGCGCGCCGGCAATACCGATGTCGGCTTCTCTAGCCTCACCAGGTCCATTGACTGCGCATCCCAGAACGGAAACTTTAATCGGCACTTTGATCTTCGAGATGTATTCCTCTACCTCATTGGCAATGGAGAACAAATCGATATCCAGCCGTCCGCAAGTCGGGCAAGATACCAAGGTTGCCGCATCCGAGATGAGGCCGAATGATTTTAGAAGCTCCCGGCCCACTTTGATTTCTTCCACGGGATCAGCACTCAAGGAAATACGCATCGTGCTTCCGATTCCCAGGGACAACAGCGCTCCGAGACCGGCAGCGCTCTTCACCGTACCGGAGAACAGCGTCCCGGCTTCGGTAATTCCCAGATGAAGCGGATATGGAATAACTTCAGCAGCCTTTGTATACGCCGCGATAGCCATCGGTACGTCAGATGCTTTAAGCGAAACGATGATATCGTGGAAATCCAGTTCTTCCAGTATCCCGATATGATACAAGGCGCTTTCCACCATAGCTTCCGGTGTAGGATACCCGTATTTTTCGATAAGATGATTCTCCAAGGAACCGGCGTTAACCCCGATCCGAATCGGAATCCCCTTCTCCTTACAAGCCTTCACGACAGCTTCGACTTTCTCACGCTTGCCGATGTTGCCCGGATTGATCCGAACCTTATCAATACCATTCTCGATAGCCATCAAGGCAAGTTTGTAGTTAAAATGAATGTCCGCCACAAGCGGAATATGAATGCGTTTCTTGATTTCTTTTATAGCAGCGGCAGCTTCTTCATTGTTCACCGTTACCCGAACGACCTGACAACCTGCTTCTTCCAGACGCAAAATCTCGGCAACGGTTGCCTCCACATCTGCGGTCTTGGTGGTGCACATGCTTTGAATAATGACTTCGTTCTTTCCCCCAATGGTGAGGTTCCCCACCCTGACGGGCCGTGTGTCTTGTCTCAAAAACATGGTACGATCTCTCCCATATAACGCCAAAGCTCCACTCCAGCAAAGCCCGACTGGACATAACTGGAAGTGGAGAATCAGCGTAGATTTATTCCACGCCTAATACGCTATGGCGTATTAAGCACTTTCTTCTTGTTTCTTGTCATCTTCGCTTCCCTTGCTCTGCAGCTCAGGAATCACTTTATCGCGAACAACCTGCTCCGTGATGACGCAATCCTTGATGTCATCTCTGGACGGCACTTCGTACATAACATCCAGCATAATGCCTTCAATGATCGAACGCAATCCGCGTGCACCGGTATTCCGCTTAATTGCCTCGCGGGCAATCGCTTCTAGAGCACCTGGCTCAAACTTGAGGTTGACATTGTCAAATTCAAGCAGCTTTTGGTACTGTTTCGTGAGCGCGTTTTTCGGCTCGGACAGAATGCGTACCAGCGTTGCCTCATCCAGCGGCTCCAAAGTGGAGACTACAGGCAGACGGCCAACAAATTCCGGAATCAAACCGAATTTGAGCAAGTCTTCCGGCAGAACCATGGTCAGGTATTCACCTGGCTTAAGATCCTTTTGGCTCTCTCCGGAGGCATTGAAACCGATGACCTTCTTGCCGATCCGGCGTTTGATATACTGCTCCAGACCGTCAAATGCACCACCACAGATGAACAAAATGTTCGTTGTATCGATCTGAATGAATTCCTGATGCGGATGCTTGCGTCCTCCTTGCGGTGGAACAGAAGCAACGGTACCTTCAAGAATTTTCAGCAAGGCTTGTTGAACACCTTCACCGGATACGTCACGCGTAATGGACGGGTTCTCCGATTTGCGGGCTACTTTATCGATTTCATCAATATAGATAATGCCGCGTTCTGCTTTTTCCACATCATAGTCTGCTGCCTGGATCAGCTTCAGCAGAATGTTCTCTACATCTTCACCTACATAACCGGCTTCTGTCAGTGAAGTTGCGTCCGCAATAGCAAACGGAACATTGAGAATTTTAGCCATCGTTTGTGCAAGCAATGTTTTACCGGAACCTGTAGGTCCAAGCAGCAAAATATTACTCTTTTGCAATTCAACATCCTCAATCTTGTTCTGGGTGTTGATGCGCTTATAGTGGTTGTAGACAGCAACCGAAAGGGATTTCTTCGCTTGATCCTGTCCGATTACGTATTGATCCAGAATGTCACGAATATCACGTGGCTTCGGAATATCCTTCAGATCCACTTCTTCCTCATGTCCGAGTTCTTCCTCTACAATCTCGGAGCACAAGTCAATACACTCGTCACATATATAAACACCGGGCCCCGCAACCAGTTTGCGGACCTGCTCCTGGGATTTACCGCAGAAGGAGCATTTCAGCTGCCCTTTGTCATCGTTAAATTTAAACATGCTATTACCACCCCTTAAGATTTGGTCGGTGAAGACAGAACATCGTCAATAATACCGTACGCCTTCGCTTCCTCCGCGCTCATGAAAAAGTCGCGGTCTGTATCGCGTTCGATTTTTTCAAGGGGCTGACCCGTGCGCTCCACATAGATTTGATTCAGCTTATGTCTGGTCTTGATGATCCAATCTGCATGGATTTGGATATCGGATGCCTGACCCTGAATACCCCCGAGCGGTTGATGTATCATGACTTCACTGTTCTCGAGAGCATAGCGTTTGCCTGGTGCTCCGGCAGTAAGCAGCAGCGATCCCATACTGGCGGCCATACCTACGCAAATGGTTGACACATCAGGCTTAATCAACTGCATCGTATCATATATACCCATCCCGGCTGTAACCGAACCGCCAGGAGAATTGATGTACAAAGAGATGTCCTTTTCCGGATCTTCCGCAGCCAAAAACAGCAGCTGGGCAATAACAAGATTGGCAACATCGTCATCGATCGCACTGCTGAGGAATATAATGCGATCCTTCAGTAATCTTGAGTAGATATCGTAAGATCTTTCGCCTCGACTAGTTTGCTCAACAACCATAGGTACAAGACTCATGCGACCAACCTCTTTTCCTTGAAAAATATACGGCAGTGTTACAAAAGTTATTCTAACATGTTCGCAGCACGATGTCATTTTTTAACCCTGTTTACATTCTATGAACTTCCCAAGAATTATATCCTGCCAACTTGTCTCATTATGTATGTCGAAATTAATAACCAATTCATGTCATAATTAGTATTAAATTGGCTATTGTTAGGTAAAAATAAGGCACGCATGAAATGTACGTGCCTTATCGAATGTGAGGGCAGCTTTTCGCAGCTGCCTTTTTATTATTCTTCAGTTGCAGTTTCTTCTTTTTTCTCAACAGGAGCGCCTTCCACACTGTTTTCCAGCAAGAAGTCGATCGTTTTGCGAAGAAGCAATTCTTCACGAAGGCTGTCAAGGGAACCGTTAGCACCCAGGATGCTGCGGATTTCTTCAGCGGAACGTTTGTACGTATCAGCCATATTTTCCAGCTCTTTGTTGATTTCCTCTTCCGTTACTTCGAGCTTCTCTTCTTTTGCGATTTGCTCCAGCACGAGGTTGTTGCGAACGCGTTTTTCAGCGTCTTCTTTCATTTGTCCTTCCAGATCGTCACTGCTTTGGCCGGAGAAGCTAAGGAACATTTCCAGGTTCATGCCTTGTTGACGAAGACGGTTGTCGAAATCGCGCATCATGTTTTGAACTTCGGATTGGATCATAGCGTCTGGAATTTCAATTTCAGCATTAGCCGCTGCTTTTTCAACAGCTTCGTTCTCGCGAACGCCTTGTGCTTCTTGCTCTTTGCGAGTCAGCAATTGTTTCTTCAGATCTTCCTTGTACTCATCAAGGGTATCAAATTCACTAACGTCTTTAGCGAATTCATCATCCAGCTCAGGAAGCTGTTTGCGCTTGATTTCGTGTACTTTCACTTTGAAGACAGCTTGCTTGTTAGCTAACTCAGCTGCATGGTAGTTCTCTGGGAACGTAACTTCCACGTCTTTGAAATCTCCAGTAGCCATACCAATGACTTGATCTTCAAAGCCTGGAATGAAGGAGTTGCTTCCGAGTTCAAGGGAATAACGCTCAGCTTGTCCACCTTCAAAAGGCACACCGTCAACGGAACCGTCGAAATCGATCACTACGATATCACCGGATACAGACGCGCCTTCATCGATTACAGCAAGCTCAGCATGACGTTGTTGCAGACGCTCGAGCTCTTCGTTCAGTTCCTCTTCAGAAACTTCAGCGGCTACAGCAGCTACTTCAACACCTTTGTAATCACCCAGTTTAACTTCAGGTTTCACTGTTACTCTAGCTTTGAACTTGAAAGTTTCACCTTTAGCGAATTGCTCGATGTCCACTTCCGGACGATCTACAGGGAAAATATCCGCTTGATCTACAGCTTCGCTGTATGCTTCTGGAAGCAAGATGTCGATTGCATCCTGGTACAAGCTCTCTACGCCATAACGAGCTTCAAAAATCGGGCGAGGCACTTTACCTTTACGGAATCCAGGTACATTTGCTTTTTTAGCTACTTTATTAAAAGCTTTGTCGAGGGCGGATGCAACGCGATCCGCATCAACCTCAACGTCAAGAACGCCAAGGTTCTTCTCTATTTTTTCCCAAGTTGCTTTCATTTATGCTTTCCCCTCCAAAATAATTCACGTGGTCGGCGCAATAATGTATCACGTACCGAATAACCACTATAGTATAAACAACATTAAATCCTTTTTCAAGGGCGAACCCTTATGCTACGATACCGTAAACGTTTTCCAGGCTATGGCTATTCTTCCACACCCGCTGCCACAAATTGCTTGAGAGATCGGTAGGCTCCCTCATAGCGGAACCGCATGGTGTCCGTTATACCGTAGAGCGGGCGGATTTCCTCCTCATTCCGAAACCCCTTCAAACTCTCCGATACAATGTCATGGAGCGCGGCCGCCCATATGTCAAGCGTAGATTCTTCTTCATCCAGCATGGAATGGTAATCTTCGGTACCGTAAATGGCCATTATGAACTGGGACCATAGTTCTTGTGCAAAATAAAATAAAGTCGGTTCATGAATTTCCGTCTGATCTGCAACTCGCTCCAATATTCTCGTTATGGCAAGCGGAAAACTCCCCGGGTCCAGCGGCACCGTGTCGATCTCAATCTCTACGGCTTCCTGTCCCCGATGAAGGCTTACATTTCCCTCCATGCCCCTTCTTCGGAGTGTTTGCAGCACTCGAAATTGCAGCAGGGGATGAAGCGGCGTATCCTGCAGCCACTCAACCAAAACCGCATCAATCTCCGGACGATCCAGATAGGCGAGCTGTTCCAGTGCCAGAATGGTCTGTTCGGTCAACGGTCCGTTCATAACGGAAGCGAGCAGCTTGTCGGCATATCCGGCATCCTGAGCAACTTTTTCCTTAACCATCTGCCTCGCCATTTCCGCTTCGTCTGGATCATCCTCTTCGATATCTGCATCGGAATCAACCGAACGAGGTACAGCCTGTTCTGGAAACGCAGCTTCAAGCCATTCGAGGAGCGAATGCCACTCTTCATAATGCCGTTCATTCTGTCCGCCGCATCTCAGCAGAAAACGCAAAACTTCCATCGCTTCACCGTAACGTTCGTTCTCGAGCATAACCGTAAGCTGAATCTGGTAATAATCCAGCGTCTTCGGAAACAGGATGATGTTCTTATCCTCATGTTCTTGGGAGTAAGAGTCCTTGATAAGGACACCTCCTTTCTATTCCTGTTTTTCATATTCGTTGATTATAGCATATGTACTGCCAAGTTAAAAAAAGAGCGCGGTCTATGCACTTTCCTGCCGTTCTGAAACATTCCGGCGACGCCTTTATTGAAATCCATCTTATGTCTTATCAATATAACCCGGAATGACACACTAATAATCTGGCAGATTCAAAAATGTTCGCAACTTAAAATAATTGTTGAATTTCCCCAATGCATGTGATAATATATTTTTTGCTTGAAAAATTTCTGTGTCCCAGTAGCTCAGCTGGATAGAGCAACGGCCTTCTAAGCCGTCGGTCAGGGGTTCGAATCCCTTCTGGGACGTAAAATGAAGAAGCAGCCACTTATCATCGTGGCTGCTTCTTTGCGTATTCCAGAAGGGGCGATGAACCCGGAATCGGGTTCGCCTTAGCTTACGCTTCGGGAGGGGTTACTTCGCAGCCGGCCTGCAAGATCGCATCCCTTCTGGGACACAGTCCGCATATGAACTCCATAGGCCACAATCACAACTTGAACGGACACCAGGAGCGTTATTTCAGAAAAAACGTCCCGTTTTAAAATTTAGCGGACACCACAGCCGTTATTTAGCAATTTAACAGGCAAATCACCCTCTTTTGGCGTTTATAACGGCCCTCAGGTCCGTTAGCATATCTGTTAGAGCTTTTTCACCATATTAGCGGCTTCTGAGTCCGTTATGGCGACCCAGCTCCATATGAATCAGTGGATACGGCTTGCCTGCACCATCCAGTTCCGAGCGGCCCGTCTGCACAAAACCGTATTTTTTGTAAAAAGCGTGGGCTCCGGCGTTCTGTTCATTTACATCGACAGTAAGTTTATCCCCCTTCAACGATTCGGCATGCCGAATCAATTGGCTCCCCGCTCCTCGCCCATGATGCTGTGGATCCACAAACAACATTTCGATTTTCGAGCCGTCCAGGCCCATAAATCCAACGGGCTTGAAATCCTTGTTCAAGCACACCCATAACTCCACAGCTCGAAGTGCTCCATTTTTCACCATTTTATAATAAAAACGGAGATCCTCCTCTGTAAGGAAATCATGCGTGCTGCACACAGCGCGATGCCACAGCTCCACTAATTGATCATGATATTCTTCTTTATAAGCAACAATATGACCCGTCATCCGAAATTCAACCCCTTCTCAGGAAAATCACTAGGTAAATGTAATGATATTGTACAAATCACTCCATACTATTATATAGAAATCCTTAATAGTATTCAGGTCTTTATCGTTCAGGAGGGATATAGGATGCCATTATGGCTTATGTACGCACTGCTGTCGGCGGCCACCGCTGCACTTGTCGCTATTTTCGGCAAAATCGGCCTGCAAAATATCGATGCCAATTCAGCCACTGCCATTCGATCTGTCATCATGGCACTGTTCCTGCTGGGCGTGGTGGCCGTTCAGGGTAAATTTTCCGAGCTCGGGGAAATCCTCGTGCAGAAGAAAGCCTTAAGCTTCATTGTGCTAAGCGGAATTGCAGGAGCCATGTCCTGGCTGTTTTATTTTTTGGCACTGAAATACGGTAAGGTATCGCAGGTCGGGCCCATCGATAAATTAAGCGTGGTCATCGCCGTGATTCTTGCCTTTTTGTTTCTTGGAGAGAAAATATCCTGGATTAACGTGATCGGCGTCGCACTCATTGCTGTTGGTGCCCTGCTCGTTGCCGTAAAATAAAGCCGCTTATCAGGCGGTTTTTCTCATGATCCACTCATAGATAGAACCTATTGAATCTATCACATTTATATATTTCTAATTATAAACAAAACCTGTCACAATGAGGTTATTCATAAAAAAGGGGGGAGTCTTACGATGTCGGAGCAAATATGGAAGCCTCGGGATTACGATCGGCAGTTGTCGTTTGTTTCAGCTTATGGAAAAGGTTTGGCAGAGCTTCTGGCGCCTCGAGCCGGCGAGCGGATTCTCGACCTTGGGTGCGGGACCGGTGATTTGGCTTATGAAATATCTACGGCCGGTGCATACGTGACCGGTATGGACTCAGCCGTGGAGATGATTGAGCAGGCCCAAACTAAGTATAAAAGCCTTGCATTCCGCGTTGGAAATGGCGAAAACTTCACGGTCGAAGCACCTTATGATGCTGTCTTCTCCAATGCGGCGCTGCACTGGATGAAGAATGCTGCAGGTGCAGTCCGCTCTGTGCATGGCGCACTAAGGAGCGGCGGCCGATTCGTCGCCGAATTTGGAGGACAAGGCAATATTGAAACGATCTATGAAGCCCTAAGAACTGTATTCGCCGACCATTATGGAATCGATGCGGACACACGAAATCCGTGGTATTTTCCTAGTGTGGCAGAATATGCGACTCTGCTGGAAGCCCAAGGGTTCCGGGTCCGTATGGCACATCATTATGACCGTCCTACCAAGCTGTCTGAGGGCAAGGAGGGGGTTCGGTATTGGCTCCTGCATTTTGGCGATCATTTCTTTACCGGATTTACAGCTGAAGAAAGGGAGCATGCAATTGCCCGCATCAGCCAAATAAGCTACGACACGCTCTGGCATGAGGATGCCTACTACGCAGATTATAAGCGCTTGCGTATCATTGCGGAGAAGCTTTAACAATTTTATGGTTGATTTTCTAAATAGATTGGTTATAATATGAAAAACTTGAAAATGTGATTTTCGTTGATTGGGAGAGTAACTGCTTCAGACTTTAGTCCAAGCGAGCCGGGAGGGTGGAAACCGGTACAAAGTCGGCCGTGAAACGGACCCAGGAGATGGTCTTCCGAATTGAAGGATTGTAGGAAGCCCCGGCTTACACCGTTATTGTATGAAGGTGGTTGAACCCTTGCCGGTTTAACAACAAGAGTGGTACCGCGAGCACAAGTCCTCGTCTCTTTATTGAGATGAGGGCTTTTTTTATTTTTCCGAGGTATTCTTATTTTTTCAAAGGGGGATTTACCGTGTTAAGTCAATTAATGATTACCAGTGTTCAACAAGCAGCAATCCAGGTGTGTGACTCTTTCGGCATCAAGCTGCCGGAATCCATCCCAGTCCGGGTCGAGCAGCCCTCCAGCATGGAGCACGGGGATTATGCAACCAACATCGCAATGCAGCTTGCCAAGCTGCTTCGTAAGGCTCCCCTGCACATTGCCGAGTTAATTAAAACAGAGCTTGAGCAGGATGTTCCCTTCAAACAACTGGTCTTTGCCACGGAGGTCGTGGCTCCAGGTTTTATCAATCTGCACATCGACTGGGAAGCGTGGGCCAACCACCCATTTGAACTGCCGCCGGCGACCCATGAAAAGATTGTTATCGAGCACACCTCCATCAATCCGAACAAATCTGCGCATATCGGTCATTTACGGAATTCCTGTATCGGGGATACGCTGGTCCGGCTGATGAGAAAGCTTGGCTATAAGGTGGAGGCGCATAATTATATCGACGATCTTGGCAATCAGCTGGCGGATACGGTTGTTGGAATGCTCCATACCCCGCTGTCCAAGGAACATGCCAGATTCGGTGATTACTGCTGGGATGTGTATTCGAGCACGAATAAAGCATACGAAAGAGAACCTGCACTGGTTCAACATCGGACGGAAGTTCTCCACGCATTGGAGGAGGGACATCAGAATCTTTCCTGGATCGGATTGCTCGTAGCTGAAAGAATCGTTAAAGAGCATCTTGAAGAAATAGAAGCAGTTTGGCATTGGATACGACCTTCTGGTATGGGAGAGCAGCATTGTCAGAGAGGGATTTTGGGATTCCGCCTTCGAATTGTTGAAGAACACCTCGCTGTTCCATCAGGAAACCGAGGGTAAGCTGGCAGGCTGCTGGGTGCTCAAACAATTAGGGGGAGATAAGGCAGACGATCCCGATTCCGAGCACAGCATGGACAAAGTGCTGGTACGCTCTAATGGCATTTTGACTTACACCGCCAAAGATATTGCTTATCATTTGTGGAAATACGGACTGCTCTCCAATGATTTTGTATATACAAAATTCGACCGAAGATGTTTGGACCACGAGCACTCAGGGTGAACAGCAGGCATATGGCAAAGCCGATATGGTTATCAATGTCATTGATTACAGGCAGCAGTACCCACAGCTGATGGTGAAGCAGGCACTGGAAGGCTTGGGATTCAACGAAGAAGCCCTGAACCTTCGACATGTCAGTTACGGCGTGGTTTCACTCAGTCCTTCGGCAGCAGCGGATCTTGGAATCGACACTTCCGACGGAAAGGCGTCCTATGCCATGTCCGGACGTCAAGGGATCGGGATCAAAATTACCGAGCTTATCCAGCAAGTAGCCAATGTCATCGAAGAGACCCGTTCGGATAAAAACGGATTGTCCAGCCATGCGATAGCAGCAGCCTCCATCCGTTACTATCTGCTTCGCTTTGCACTGCAAACCGAGGTTGTGTTCGATCTGAAACAGGCCACGGAAATTTCGGGAAATACGGGAGTCTACCTGCTCTATTCCTACGCGCGTGCACTTAGTGTTCTCAATAAAGCGCAGGATGCCGGTGTCTTGTCCTCTATGCCTGCTCACTTCCCTGACATGGAAAAAGCAGAGCATGCGCTGCTGAGGCATATCAGCACCTGGCATGATACCCTTTATGCTGCCGGACGAGAGCTATCCCCAAGCGCCATCTGCAACTTCGCGTATGAGCTGTGCTCCTTGTTCAACAATTTTTATTCGGCATGTCCGATTCTGAAAGCCGAGGCAGACGTACAGCGTTTCCGGATATGGCTCACTTCGCTGTTTAAGGATACCCTTGGCGAAGCTTTGGAAGTGTTGGGATTGCCAACGCCGAGCCGGATGTAAAGGAAACTCTGTGGGAGGTTCCTGAATGCAGCTGTAGTTTCTTTAAAAAAGCCGCCCATTCTTATTCAACAAGAATAAGAATGGGCGGCTTTTTTCCTTTATTGCAGCCCTCTGACGGTCAGTCTGACCTGAACTCCATCCGTTGCTGGCTCTTCCCGAAGAGTCCAGTTGACAGCCAGTGCCTCCTTCAAGCGAGCCAACTGCTCCTCCTTGAGCTTTAACCCCTCAATGATTCCCTCACCCACACGGAAGTCGGATTCCGAGCTGAGGTGAAAGGTTTCCTCCAGCCATATTTTCAGACCGTTTCGGGTATTAAACGTAATTTTGTAGCCCTCGATAACGGCTTTTTCCAAATCTTCCCCATGCTCTCCCGCATAGGCGAACAGTTCCCCGTAATGAAAATGACCATTCTGAGCAATCTGAAATCTCTCATTCTCTCCCGAGCGTACTGCCTCCAGCAATTCAGAGGAGGTGAGTCCCGATTTTCTGGCGTGCTCCAATAAGATAGCGGTATTCTGTGATATTTTAGTAAGCTGCATGCTTGATGCCTCCTCAATATATATACGAAAATATTTTTTCTTCTATTATAAGATGAAATGATTATGAAGTCAGGTCTTCTCAAAACATAAACTAATCGTGTCATGGATATCCTTCATTTGCAAGAAAGGCGGTCCTTGATTGGACACAAAAACACCGCCATAAATGGCGGTGCCTCTTTTACGTCCCAGAAGGGATTCGAACCCCTGACCGACGGCTTAGAAGGCCGTTGCTCTATCCAGCTGAGCTACTGGGACATATATGTATGAAATGCTTTAAAACAGTAACGAAGTATATTATATCGCATATTCGGCATTTTTTAAAGAACTTTTTTTGAATACCCTCATTACAGAATCAGGAACGCGCTTACTGGGTAATATGTATATCATCAGAATGACTTTAGGAGTGTGATACCATGAGACAGCTTCTGTCCTCTTTATCGTATTTCAGCATCTTTTTTGTCGCCGTTTCTTCTCCCCCTCATCGTGTGGATTCTGTCTCCGGACGCCTACGTTGCCAAGCACGCCCGCCGTGCATTATTCTCGCACGTATTCCCGGTTATCGCAGCGATACCCATGATCTATATGGCCGTAACCTCGGGGTCCTTCGGCTCCATTATCGGGTATCTCATCCTGTTCGGGATCATCTACTTCGGAGCATTTGTATATAACATCATCATGGGCATTCAAGTATTGCGGGAAACGGCTTACTAAACACATCAGATGATTGAAGGGCCATGCAGCTATCATGCTGCATGGCCCTTCTTGTCTAGGCTTCCAAAGAACTTTGCCAATCTTTTTCCTAACCCCTAAAAATACTGAGGTCCTTCGCTGAGCCGCTGATTCAACTGCTCGTACAATTGACCGGTCGAGAGGAGCTGCTGTTTAAAGGTATCCCGATCCTCCTCGGCCGTGGAATGAACACTATTCTCGAACGCTTCGTCCGTAGCATCCACAAAAGCATCATGCATGCTGTTATCAAACCAGTCGAGCTCCATGCTGGCGTTGCTCCGGACGATTCTCACCAGTTCGTAGCCTCCCAGCGGAGACGATGGCGTCAGGTAAGCCAGCAATGCGCTTTCTCCCTCCGCTTCAGGATATACCTCCACCTCGGCGCATGGCGCACCGTTAACTTCGGTAATCCGTCGAATTTTTGCGTCTCTAATTGCGTACATCATGCATTCTCCTTCATGGGATGTGCAGGCTTCTGCACAATCCTTTTTTATTTTCACGTCATATCGGAGAGCAATCGCAGCTCCTCCATCTGCTGACGCGTTGCCGGCGTACCCAACTGATATATCGTCCGGTACACATTATCCAAGGAAGATTGAAACAGGGCATTGGAGCTTTGTTGCGGCGTATCCGGCCAAGGAAACATGTATCCAAGTGCTTCTTCTTCCTTCTCCTGCATCATATCCAGCTCAATCCGGACTTGATCAGCCTCTTCCGGCGTAGCTTCGATCTCCCATTCATAAGGGCTTGCCCCCTGCTGAGTCAACACAGAACGGCTTTGCACGGAGACGTAATAGGTTGACTTATCCATGGACGCTTCTCTCCTTTGCTTTGAAATTCGTCCTCTTTCTTAGTTTTCGTAAAAGGACAGACATTTTATGCCTTCCTTCGGCATATATCTGTATCACTTTGGCGACGTAGGATTAAAAAGTTGGGACAGCGTATGACAAAGACAAAGAGAGGATGAACCGTCATGTGCGGAATAACCGGTTTTATACAATGGAGCGGCGATTTGACGCAGGATTCGCAGCTGCTGGTAAAAATGACAGAAAGTTTGGCTCACCGCGGACCTGACGGATCCGGCACCTGGATTTCCAACCCGTGCGCATTTGGACACCGAAGACTCAGCGTGATCGACCCCGAAAATGGAGCTCAGCCGATGATCATTCATCAGGAAGAGGAAGTCTACGCCATTGTATACAACGGGGAATTATATAATGCTGCTGAGCTTAAAGACGAATTGATACGACGCGGACATCGTTTCAATACCAAGTGTGATACGGAAGTGTTGTTAGTCTCCTATATCGAATGGGGCCCCGAGTGTTTGGAACGCCTCAATGGAATATTTGCCTTTGCCATTTGGGACAGTGCGCAGGAACAAGTGTTTCTGGCACGGGACCGGGTGGGAGTAAAACCCTTGTTCTACAGCTACATCGACGGAACCTTGGTTTTCGGCTCTGAACCCAAAGCACTGCTGCAGCATCCGAAGGTGGAGCCCGTGGTCGGTGCTGAAGGACTTGCCGAAGTGTTCATTATCGGTCCTGCACGGACCCCGGGGCATGGCGTCTATAAAGACATCTCCGAACTCCGCCCTGGCATGGCGATGATATTTAACCGGGAAGGGTTGCGCAAATACACCTATTGGAAGCTGGAAAGCAAACCGCATGAGGATGATGTAGACCAAACGGCAAGCTACTTGCGCGATCTCCTCCGGGATACGGTAGAGCGTCAGCTGGTATCTGACGTGCCGGTCTGCTCCCTTTTATCCGGGGGGCTTGATTCCAGTGCGCTTTCTTCCCTTGCCGTCGATTACTATAAGCGGACGGGCCAAGGACAAGTGCATACCTACTCTGTCGATTATGTGGACAACAACAAGCACTTTCAGTCCCATTCCTTCCAGCCTGGCGCAGATGCGCCATGGATTCAACGGATGCACGATGAGCTTGGGACGAACCATCACTGGATTGAATTCGATACTCCCGAATTGGTTGAGGCGCTGGATACCTCCACGCAAAAGCGCGACCTGCCCGGCATGGCCGACGTTGATGCATCGCTGCTCCTCTTCTGCCGAGAGATCAAAAAAGGCGCCACCGTTGCCATATCGGGCGAAGCTGCCGATGAAATATTTGGCGGGTATCCTTGGTTTCACCGGGAAGACATGCTGAACTCCGGCACATTCCCATGGTCGGTCGCTCCGGACATGAGAGCCGGACTTCTGTCTGCCGAAATCCGGGACTGGATCAGACCCCTGGAATACCTGGGAGACCGCTATTCGGATGCGGTAGCTGAAGTCCCTAAGCTGGGCGGCGAGACTGGCCAGCAAGCCAAAATGCGGGTTATGTCCTACCTCAACATCACCCGCTTTATGCCAACCCTGCTGGATCGCAAGGACCGGATGAGTATGGGCGTCGGACTGGAGGTCCGTGTGCCTTATACCGATCATCGTCTGATCGATTATGTGTGGAACATCCCATGGAACATCAAAACAGCAGGCGACCGTGAAAAGGGCATTCTGCGCAAGGCGCTGGAGGGCGTGCTCCCGGATGATGTCCTGTACCGCAAAAAAAGTCCGTATCCCAAAACCCACAATCCGAACTACCTGACCGCCGTCAAAGCGCAGGTACTGTCCATACTGGATGATGGCACATCTCCGCTGCTTCCGCTCATTGATACTGCGCGGATACGGGAGCTGGCCTCTTCTCCGGACGCGTCCTCCAATCTCCCTTGGTTCGGTCAATTGATGTCCGGCCCGCAGCTGTTTGCCTACCTGGCCCAGGTTCATTTCTGGCTTAAAGAATATAACGTATCCATACGTTAAATCTTATTCTACTGAAAAAACAAAGAAACCATACCCGCTCACGCCGGTATGGTTTCTTTTTGCAATCATCTCGATTCAGCTCAACGCCTGCAGATACGCAACCAGCTTGCGAAGGGCTTCTCCGCGGTGACTGATTAACTGCTTCTCCTCCAGGGAAAGCTCTGCCATCGTTTTCTCATGGCTTGGCAAGTAGAACAGCGGATCGTACCCGAAACCGCCGCTTCCGGATGGATCGGAAGTGATCCACCCTTCGACATGCCCTTCCGCCTCCAGCTTTTCTCCTGAAACCGGATCGTACAGCACCAGCACGCAGACGAATCGGGCCGGGCTTAACAAGGGCTGCTCGGTGTCCTCACCCAGTCTTAATTGCTCCAGCTCGCCGATCAGCTTCTCGTTATTATCATCATCCGCGCCATGCTCACCTGCATACCTTGCGGAATATACACCCGGAGCGCCGTCCAGCGCATCCACGCATAATCCGGAATCATCTGCAAGCACAGGCAATCCCAGTGCATCACCGACCGCTTTGGCTTTCTTGAATGCATTGGCTGCGAAGGTAACTCCATCTTCAACGACATCAGGCAATTCAGGGTAATCGTACATACTCTTGACTTCCACGCCAAGCGCAGCAAAAGCATGTGCAAATTCCTTCACTTTCCCCTGATTGCGGGTAGCTACAATGAGAGTATCCCCAAGTGTCAGCGTCATATCTTAGACTCCAGTTCCCGCATTCACGGAACCGATTTTGGCTGCAATGGGTCCGAGTGCTTCCTGTTGACGCTCGATCAGCTCGCGGATTCCTTTTTCCCCAAGCTCCAGAATCTGATCCAGCTCCTCGCGCGAGAATGGGCTTTCTTCGCCGGTTCCTTGAACCTCAACGAATTTACCCCCTCCGGTCATAACCAGATTCATATCCACCTTCGCTTTGGAATCTTCTTCATAGTTCAGGTCCAGCAGCGCCTGTCCTCCAGCGATACCCACACTAATCGATGCCAAGTAATCCGTGATCGGAAATACTGCGAGTTTATGTTGTTCTGCAATTTTATTTACCGCTATGGCCAGGGCTACAAATGCTCCTGTTATGGAGGTGGTCCGCGTTCCGCCATCCGCCTGGATCACATCGCAGTCCAGCGTAATTGTCCGCTCGCCAAGAGCATACAGATTCACAACAGACCTGAGCGCTCTGCCGATCAGCCGCTGAATTTCCATCGTCCGGCCAGTGAGTTTACCGCGATTGGCTTCCCGCTGATTCCGAGATTGTGTTGCGCGCGGCAGCATTGAATATTCAGCCGTCACCCAGCCCTTTCCTTGTCCTTTCAGAAACGGGGGAACTTTCTCATCCACGGTTGCCGTAATCAGCACCTTGGTGTCTCCCATTTCGATGTACACGGAGCCTTCCGCATATTTATTCACATGGGTCGATAAATTCATCGGTCGAAGCTCATCGCTCTTACGTCCGTTAGATCTCATGTTTTCTGCCTCCTACTTCTTATCGCAATCCTGATTAGCATTCCCTATTCTACCAAAGTGCAGGCACAAAAGCACCTTTTTGGGGTGCATCTTGTCAAACAAAGCGATAAAATCGTCAGATCGAAATTTCGTTAATAAATTCCGGACGGCTTACTGGCTCACTGTAGTTGCGGCTGTCCGTTCCAACCACCTCAGCCAGATCGTTCATTCGGATTTTCACCTTCGCATTTTCCGAATTTTCGGAAACCGTAAGCACGACAGCCTGCAGCAGCTCGGTCGGAACCTGCTCCCCCTGTTCAAACATGCTGTCCTGGAGCGATACGGTTACGGCGCCGTCCTCCCCTGTTTCAATGGATGCAACGGTTGTGTCATCCGGAATGACTTCAACGAGTCCATCACCATACTGCGGTCCACGAATCAGCTCATTCAAGGCGGCCTGGACCGCATCTTGTCCGGTCGGAACAAGTCTTGTTACCGGTACATAGTACTGGATCCCGTCTGGCGTTAATGAGGAGAAATAAACGGTAACCGGTGAGGAAGCGGAGTATAACGCATCATCTGCCTTCTGCAAATTAATGCCCATCGCACGAGACAGCGGACGATCCAGCGGCGTGTGATTCACCGGCATCTCCGTCAGCTTGACTCCATCCACCCATACCTGCATCTGCTCAATGCCTTCATGTCCTGTCAGCGTCCACGTCAACGCCTCCAAAATTCTTCGTTCATCTGCCGCTTTATATTCCGTAAACGATTTATTAAATTCAACAACAGCCAGTTTGTTCTCCTGATCTACCGTCACATTATTGATTTGGGTACCGGCAGGCAGCACGGCCTGGAAGCCCTGTGGAACAAAGCCCGCGTAGCGCCCTCCATTCACAAGCACTTCAAGGGATTCGGCCACCTCATTGGCACCCTCGACCTTCGGAATCCCCAAGGTTACTGGTGCCAGCATTCCTCTCGTATCGGATAAATAAACCGTGGTTTGTGTGCCAATGTCGCCCTGCGCCGCTGTAGATCCGGCCGTATTCAGCATCTGCTTCTCCACTTGTGCAGGCGGTGGGTCAATCGCTTCGGATTGTTTACCGGAAAACACACCACAGCCGGACAATACGATCGGAACAGCAAGCAGCCCGGCGGCGGAAAGCCTGCGAAGATTGCGTTTGTTACTTTTCATGTATTGTTCCTCCCTAACATTTTTTTGTACAGGTTGTACTCCTATGTATACGAGCCCTTTACCAAAAAAATAACTCTCAGTTTTGCCCTTTCTGGACAAAGGGGTGCCGGAAAAAGTACAATCGTCGTAAGCATCTTCATCAACCCACAAAAATGAGGTGAGTTCCATCATGGCAGAAAACGATACAAATATCCCTTACAGTCTGAACAGCAAAAAGGTAGCAGAAGCAACACGGAGCCTGCTGCATGAGCGTGGAATCAAATTGGAGGAAATCGCAGAGCTGGTAATGATCCTTCAAAAGAAATACTATCCGAATTTGACGATGGAAGAATGCATCGAAAATGTGGATGCCGTGCTCAGCAAACGCGAGGTGCAAAATGCGGTATTGACCGGAATCCAACTGGATATTTTGGCGGAGGAGGGCAACCTCATCTCTCCGCTTCAGGAAATGCTGGCCAATGATGAAGGGCTATATGGCGTGGATGAGGTTCTGGCATTTTCCATCGTTAACGTGTACGGTAGCATCGGCTTCACCAATTACGGGTATATCGACAAACTCAAGCCCGGCATTCTGGAGCAATTGAATGATAAATCAAGCGGCAGGGTCCATACCTTCCTGGACGATATCGTCGGTGCGGTTGCCGCAGCCGCCAGCAGCCGGATCGCCCATCGCAAGCAAGCGGACCGGGAGATCGAGTTGTACGGCACGACCGAAGAACTCCCCAAAGAATAAACCATTTCAAAAAGGAGATTCGCAGCTATCGCGAATCTCCTTTTTTATCGCCTATCAATTGGACTCCTCCACCTTGACCTAATCGAAGGAGCCCGGTAATTTCAAAGAATCATAGACGATAGCGCGCTTACCGAAATCTAAGCTTCTCCAGGCTTGGAGATGAGTTCCTTCTATAATAAAGAGGCTCATCTTCGGCTATGAAAAATCGGGCTGTCCAATTGCATAAAACGGTAAATCTATCTAGTCATTTTTGCAAGCCTCAATCATATCCTATGATGAAGAACAATCCAATAGAGCACTTATGGATACCCCGCCAATCTCTATGACGGGGTTCTTTTTTTGTCAGAAAAATAGTAGACTACCTGTTCATACTGACCTTTACGGAAGCAATGTCCCAGATGTCGGATGCATAGCGGTGAATGGTATTGTCGCTGGAGAAATGACCCGAATGGGCAATATTGATAATTGACTTCTCGGTCCAGGCCCTGGCATTCAGATAGACGTCATCGATATCCGCCTGGGTCGCAACATAGCTGGAAAAGTCCTCCAATACAAAAAATTCATCATTGTGATCCAGCAGGGACTGCAGGATCTGACCGAATTCCAGCTCGTGACAGCAGAACGGGCCTGAGGATATTAATTGATCCAGCACACGGGCGATTCTCGAATCCTGCGCATACCTCTCTCTGGCTACATACGCCCCGGTCCGGTAATATTCCAGCACATCCGCAAGTTCCAGACCAAACAGGAACATATTATCTCTGCCCAGCAGCTCAAACATCTCCACATTCGCTCCATCCAGCGTACCGATGGTCAATGCGCCATTCATCATAAATTTCATGTTACCCGTGCCGGATGCCTCCTTGCCGGCGGTTGATATCTGCTCGCTCACATCGGCAGCGGGAATAATCTTCTCGGCAAGCGAGACCGAATAATTCTCGAGAAACAGCACTTGAAGTTTGTCATTTACCTCCGAATCGTGATTAACGACATCCGCTACGACATTAATTAACTTGATGATGCTTTTGGCTAAATAGTAACCCGGCGCTGCCTTCGCCCCAAAAATGACGGTACGCGGTACACGATCTGCCCCCGGCTGATCCTTAATCTCGTTATAAGCATGGATGACACGCAAAATGTTCAGCAGCTGCCGCTTGTAGCCATGGAGCCGCTTAACATGGACATCAAATATCGAATCAGGATTAATCTGTATCCCTTGTTTATGGGCAATATAGTCCGCAAGCCGTTCTTTATTGCTCCGTTTGATTCGCTGAATTCCTTGCTGAAAGGCAGAATCCGTCTTTAATGACTGAAGCTGTATCAGTTGAACGGGATCCGTGATCCACGAGGTACCGATGCCTTCGCTGATGAGCTGGCTCAATCCCGGATTGCTGTGCATGAGCCAGCGGCGGTGGGTAATCCCGTTGGTCTTGTTGCTGAACCGCTCCGGATACAGCTCATATTGCGGTTTCATCACCTGCGTCTTAAGCAGTTCAGTATGCAGAGCTGCTACGCCGTTCACATGATAGCTTCCCACGATGGCCAGATTGGCCATTCGTATCTGATCGCTCTCCACAATCGCGAGCTGTGAAATACGCTCTTGGTCGCCTGGATAACGATCCAGCAGCATGCTGCAGAAGCGTTTGTTGATCTCTTCAATGATCATGTAAACGCGAGGCAGCAGCTCTCTGACCATACCAGCCGGCCATTTTTCCAATGCTTCGCTCAGCAGGGTATGATTGGTATAGGACACGGTCCGGCTCGTAATGTCCCAAGCCTCATCCCAACCCAAACCCTTGTCGTCAACAAGAATCCGCATCAGCTCGGGTATGACCAGTGTAGGGTGTGTATCATTAATATGAATTGCGACATATTCCGGCAGCTCACGATACATCAGCCCCAGCTTGTCAAACGTTCTGAGGATGCTCTGAACCCCCGCGGAACAGAGAAAGTACTGCTGCTTCAGCCGCAGAAGCTTGCCTTCGTAAGTCCGAATCATCCGGGTACAAAAATTCCGATATGGATTCAACCGACCTGTTATATTCTAAAAATTTATAATAGCTGTTATGTTGATTGGCCGTACGGATTCTGGACAAATCCGTTGCCGATTCGGCGCTCCACAGGCGCAATGTATTCACCTGCCCCTCGCCATAACCGATCACAGGCACATCATAAGGGACGGCCAGAACACGTTCGTAGTCCACCGTGTGAAACACCGTTCGTTCTTCCTGCATACCGATTTCCACATGACCCCAGAAGCGTACTTCCACCGCTTTGTCCGCCCGCCGCTCTTCCCAGACGTTACCCCGCTGGAGCCAATTGTCAGGCAGCTCAACCTGATAACCATCAATAATCTTCTGTTCAAACAATCCATACTTATAACGAATCCCGCATCCATGGCCTGCATAACTCAGTGATGCCAGCGAATCCAGAAAGCATGCTGCAAGACGCCCAAGCCCCCCGTTGCCGAGACCTGCATCCGGCTCCTGCTCCTCAATCTCTTCCAAATTCCAGCCCAGCTCCAGCAGACCGCTCCGGACCATGTCCAGCACGCCGAGATTCAGCAGATTGTTTCCCATCAGCCGCCCGATCAAAAATTCCAGCGAGAAGTAATATACTTGTTTCTGCGCTGTATCCCGGTAGGTCCGATTGGCTGCCGCCCATTGCCGTCCGACATACTCCCGGATCATGCCCCCGAGTATTTTATAAACATCCTCAGGCGCTGCTTCCTCAAGCCCCTTCCCCAAACGACTCACCAATTGCTCCGTAAAGACCTGCTTGAATGTTTCCTTGTTGTTAAACAAAAGAAAGTTCCTCCTGACGGACTCGTTTTATTTTTGATATCAGATGGAGATGTCCTTGGCAATTACAAAGGGCTTGCGAAAATCGCCCTGAAGTTTATGATCCCGCGAGATGATCACGTCTTTATCGAGTATGACGTTCTCAAGCCTTACGTTTTCACCAATAACGCACTTTTGCATAATAATCGAATTGTGAATGCTCGCACCTCTTTTTACCTGTACCCCTCGAAACAGAATGCTGTTCTTGACTTCCCCATCGATCTGACAACCGTTGGCTACCAGCGCATTGCTTACATCGGCGGAGTTCAAATATTTTGCCGGAACCTCGTACTTGATTTTGGTGTGAACAGACTGCTTGCGAAACAAGCTGTTGTATGCCGTGGGGTTGAGAAGATTCATGCTGGTGCGGTAATAGCTTTCAAGCGAGTTGATCACCGCATGATATCCGCGATATTCGTACCCTGCAATATTCAGCTTATGACGGTTGCGCATGATCGCATCCCGAAAGAAATTGCTGCCGCCATGGGCTATGCAATGATCCGCCATCTCAAGAAACAACGATTTCTCCATCACAAACAATTCCATGTAGACCCCATCGTGCTTGTGTTCGTAATGAATGTCCGTTACGATGCCATCCTCGTTGACATCCAGGTGTGTGCAGGAACGATGCTCATCTCTCGGCTTATCCACTCTTGTGTATACCAGTGTTACATCAGCGCCCTGCTCCAGATGGTATTCATACACCTCGTTCAAATCGACCGTACTGATATGCTGACTGCCGGAATGCACGATATATTTTGCAGCCCCCCGCTCAAAGAAATCCAGATTGTTATAAATATGTCGCAGCTCGCCGGCGGACACATCCGTCTCATCATTCCAATCCGGTGGAAGGATGAATAAGCCGCCCCGCTTACGATGCATATCCCACGGACGACCTTCACCGAGATGATCCATCAAGGATCGGTATTTCCGGCGAACGAAGAGCGCGATATCCTGGATGCCGGCATGCATCATGTTCGACATCACAAAGTCAATCAAGCGATACCTGCTCGCAAAAGGCACAGCCGCACCGCAGCGGTAATACGTCAATTCATTCAGCACATCCCGTTCATGCTCCAAATTAATAATCCCCATGAGTTCTCTCATCTGCGATCCCGTCCTAACCTTGATTAATGTGGGACGAAGACGATTGAAGCAGCTTCAGCACGTCTTCATCATTACCGCTTACAAGCACGATCTGGGATGGATCTTCCGGAGGCGGACCGATGGTTGTATGGTCTTCAATGACCATATCCTCGGTCACGATGGCACGGTGTATGCGAACATGGCTGCCAATACGCACCTTGGGCATGATAACCGAATCGGTGATGACACTGCCTTCCCCTATCTCAACGCCATAAAAGAGGACCGAGTGCTCCACCTCGCCGCATACGGTGCAGCCTTCATTAATCATGCTGTTCCGCACGACCGCGGTTGGCGAAATATACTCTGCCGGCTGATTCGGATTCCGGGTGTAAATCCGCCATAACGGATCGTTTAAGTCCAGCTTGGGCTTCTCGCTGAGCAGATCCATATTGGCTTCCCATAGGCTTTGGATCGTGCCGACATCCTTCCAATACCCGTCGAATGGATAGGCGTACAGCGTTTTCCCGTCATCCAGCATATTCGGCAGAATGTCTTTGCCAAAATCATGACTCGTTCCCGGAAGCTCCGCATTCTGCAGTAAGTAGGATCGCAGCAGCTTCCAGCGGAACAGATATACGCCCATGGAAGCTGTAGTGCTCTTGGGCTGTGCCGGCTTCTCCTCGAATTCATAAATCCGGTAGTTCTCATCCGTATTCACCATGCCGAATCGCTTCGCTTCGTCCAGACTGACTTCAATGACAGAGATGGTGCAATCCGCATCCTTCTCCTTGTGGTAAGCCAGCATGCGGTCGTAATCCATCTTGTAGATGTGGTCTCCTGATAAAATAAGGACGTGCTCGGGATCATACTGATCAATAAACTTGAGGTTACGGAAGATTGCATCTGCCGTCCCGCGGTACCAGGTAGTCCCGTCTTCGCGTTCATGGGGCGGCAGCACGAATACGCCCCCATTCAGCCGGTCCATATCCCAGTCGCTGCCTACACCGATGTAGGAATGCAGCACCAGCGGCTCATACTGCGTGAGCACACCGACGGTGTCAATTCCAGAATGGGAGCAGTTGCTGAGGGGAAAATCAATAATCCGGTATGTACCCCCAAAATAAACAGCCGGCTTCGCCAGTGTCTTTGTCAGACCCTTCAGCCGTTTGCCTTGACCTCCTGCGAGCAGCATGGCAACCACATCTTTTTTCTTCATGGCAGATTCTCCTTTTCAGGGGCTTATGAGATACGAATCCTATAACATGAAAATTGCAGATTGAAACCCAAGTAATGGAGTGGATCATGGTGGTCAATGATTAAGACTAAAGATGATACAAGAGGGAATGCTTGCGCTTATACAGCACAGGTAACATTAAATATATGCGGGTTATTAGAAAACTCTGACTCCGGATAACGAAGGATCCCCCTAAGTTGAAGCGCTTTCCTATCCTAAGAATGTACTCTGCTGCTGTCTTACAGGGGATGTACCTACCAAGCATCCAGACGCAGCGGTTCGAGACGCTTTTTGCGGGGTATCCCATAGCGGATGCTCCACAACGTATCCCTTCTGATCTATTAAACAAAAAACCGCCCTTTCTACGCATGATGGAAGCAAACGTACAAGCAGACGGTTTATTCATGTCTTGATTATATCAGGAATGCCGCTATTTCCGCACAGAAAAATAGCACATTCCGTCCTCGTGTTCCACCATCTCGGCTTCCCTGCGATCGGTGAGCTCGGCAAGATGGGCAAGCGCTTCGCACATGGCAAAGCGCAGCTGGTGGATGCCGAGCTTATCGCCGAAGAGGGCGGTGCAGACCTCGAAGGCGGTTAGCCGTCCGGCTGCGCCCAGCATGCCGGCGATTGCCATCAGGCGCTCCTCGTGATGAACGAGGAGCGTGTCGATCCGTTCACGGACATACGTGAACGGGTGGCGGTGTCCGGGATACGCAGTCCGGACATGCAGTTCCCGCAGGCGGCGCAGCCCTGCGAGGAAGAGCGCCAGCGGCCCGGCGTCGCTGCCGGGCAGCAGGCTGACGTTGGGCGAGATTTGCGGCAGCACGGCATCGCCGCAGAGCAGAACGCCGCTGTCGGCATGGAAGAACGACAGATGCCCCGGAGCATGGCCTGCGGTTTGGACCGGTATCCATATCCGGCTCCCCATCCGGAAAGGCAGGTCCTCCCCGATGTACGAGACTTGCGGCTGCGGCGTAACTTGGGGGAAGAAGCTGTTCAGATGCTCCGGCAGCTGGTCAAGCCAGGATTCCGGCATGCCATGCAGCCCAAAGAACGACGGAAGCGCGCTGTCCATAGTAGAATCCGGGCCCCACATCAGCATCGCTTCCTGATGGGCACGCTCGGACATCCAGACCTTCGCACCGGTGCGCTCCTGAAACCATCCGGCCAGCCCATAGTGATCCGGATGATGGTGAGTCAGCACAATCGAGACGATGTCGCTGATTCCGATATCGAGCTGCTCCAGCGCAGCCTGCCATTCCTGCTCCGAGGAGTCCGTACGCGGGCCTGGGTCAAGGATGGTGACACCATCATCTCCCCGCAGCACATAACTGTTCACCCAGCGCAAAGGATTAGACAGCGTAATTCTTCACCTGACTGAGCTGATGCTCTTCTATATGATTAATCCCGGGGATTTGTCCCTTCTCTTCCTGATTCATCGTAGATGCAACCTCCATCTGCATTGTGGCTTCAAAACCTGACCCTTTCATCATAAGCTTGTAATCGGGATATGTATACAAAAGGCTGAGCTCGTTGGGAGCGGTGTTCAAAGAAGAAGGCACCCCCGTATGGCCCATACCATCTTGGAGATGCCTTTTCTTTCGCGCCCCTCCAAGTCCCTCACAGGGACTTGCACCGCCGCCGACTTCCTTCCACACACCCTTTTTCCCCAGGCTCATCCTTCCACTCCACTCCAACTCAATGAACGCTCGACTTATACTGGGAAGGGGTAACGCCGGTCCACTTCTTAAAGGTGGAGCTGAAGTGCCGCTCCTCCTGATAGCCGACCAGGCGAGCGACGGCGTAGATTTTCAAATTTCGCTGGAGCAGCTCCTTAGCTTTCTCAATCCGGTATTGATGCAGGTAATCCAGAAAATTGACGCCGAGCTCCTGCTTGAACAGGGAGCTTAAATAAGTATTGGAGATATAAGCCTCGCGGGCGACCGCCTCCAGTGTAAGGTTGGTATTGTATTTCTCCTTGATCAGCTCCAGTACGGACTGTACCGTACGGTGCAGGGTACGGTTGGAGGAGCAGGCTTCCACAAGATGCTGCATGATTTTTTTCACGATGGTAGCCAGCTCTTCCAATGTCTCTACTTGCGGCAGCTGTTCCATCGAATTCACCAGTTGGTTCTTCCACTCAAACGCCCCGATCCGGTGCTCCTTGGCGATTCTTTGCAGACTGATCATAAACGTTGTCGCCCGCAGGTTCACCTCCTGCTTGCTGTAATGGGATTGTGTCTTAAACATCTCCAGCCATGCGTCCAGTTGATCAAGTGCCTGCTCGAAACTTCCATGCCGCAAGTAATCCAGCATCTCCATTTCACATAAGTCAAATCTCTCATTATCCAGAATGGATGTGGACTCCGTACTATTATCATATCCGCTATCTTCGCCCCGCAGCTTCTCGGAATAGAAGAACACGCCGCCTCTGCCTTGATAGAAACGGGACTCCATCGCCTGAACCGACTCCTGATAGGAATCGTGGGCCTGATTGATCGATGCCTTCCATGAACCTAATGCAATACTGACGGTCATCTTTAAATATTTCTCCAAATTTCCCTGCAGCACCCGGATTTGGGGCTCTAATCTTTCTTGGGACGGAGCCGTGATCAACGATGTGTTGGCCGAGCCTCTTCTGCCCCTCTCCGCCATGCTGGCGACCCACAACAGATCGTTGCCTTCCTGGAACACTTCGATCCGCCCGCCATATACATTGTCCAGTGTTTCCTTCACAATGTTAACTGCCGCGTAGCGAAGAAGAACGACATCCCGTTCATCCAATGGAATTTGAGACGTATCCACGCGAATTAGTCCTACCTGAACACCTGCATTCTGGATATCCATCTGCAGCTCCAGCATGAGTCGGCCCCTGTCCTCCAGCGGAACAGCGGGATACCGTGTCCATTGGGACAGGACCTGACTCTTCATTAATGGAATGTTGCGGTTCCAGGATTGGTCCCTTTCCTTAAGCCTGGATTCGCGCGCTTCCTGGAACTCTGCCGCCTTCTTAGCCTCCAGCACTGTCCTAAGAATCTCTTCCGGGCGGCAAGGCTTCAGTATAAAATCGGAAGCGCCAAGTCGAATGGCTTGTTTGGCATAACTGAATTCATTATATCCGCTAAGAATGATCGGCCTGAACTTAAACCCGCGAGACTGCGCCTGCTCGATCAGTTCCAGTCCATCCATATGGGGCATCCGAATATCCGTCAGCAAAATGTCCGGGCTGCAGCTTTCCATGATTGACAACGCCTCGCTGCCGTTTCCCGCTTCCCCGCAAATGACAATCCCGTGGGATTCCCAATCAATTAACCGCACCATTCCCTCTCTTACCGATATCTCATCTTCCGCTATGAGCAGTTTCATAAACAGATCAATCCCCTTTCCTCTCCAGATGGATGACGGCACAGGTTCCTTTGCCTTCCCTGCTATCCAGTTCAAGGTAGGCACCGGATTGGAACAATCTCAGCCGATCCTGAATATTCAAAAGCGCGAACCCGGTTCGCAGCTCATCTTCCTTAGCCTCCAAACTGCGGTTCTCCACCCGCTGCAAGCCGGAAAGCAGCTTATGCAGCTGCGACTCTGTCATCCCGATCCCGTTATCCAGCACCTCCAGCACCACCGAATTGTCAAACCCGTACGCCTTCAGGGTAATAAAACCGTTCCCGTTCAGCGGCTCAATCCCGTGTATGATCGCATTTTCGGCCAGAGGCTGCAGAATAAGCTTGGGTATCATAAAGGAGGAAACCTCCTCGGCAATCTCAATCGAAAAATCAAACCGGTCCATAAAGCGGCGCTTCTGTAAAAATAAATAATTCCGCACCAGCTCCATTTCCTGTTCAATTGTGAAGAAATCCTTGCCGTCGTTCAGACTGAGCCGGAATACCTGGGATAAGGAGTACACCATGTCCGCTATATCCTTCTCGCCCTTTCTCTCGGCCGTCCAGCTGATCGTATTCAGTGTGTTGTATAGAAAATGGGGGGATATTTGCGCTTGCAGCGTTTTCAGTTCCGCTTCCTTCTGCTTCAACTGCGTAGCATACACATCATCGATTAATACCTTGATCCGCTGAACCATCGCATTGTATCCGGTCCCGAGCTCCCCGATCTCATCCTGTCCGGTAAAATGCACCCGCTGCGTAAAATCCCCCGTCTGGAGCTTGCGCATGGAGCGCGAAAGCTTCATCAGCGGCTTCGTAATCATATTGGACAACAACCACGTGATGACAAGACTAATCAAGAAACAAAGAACCGCCACGGCGACCGTCAGCTGTCCGATCCGTCCCAGCTCACTCACCAGCTTCTCCCTTGTATTGACCACAACGACATGCCAGCCCGTACTCGGAGAAATCGTCTGTGTAATCATCCAATCCGGCGATTCCTTCCACAGCCCCAGTCTCTCTTCCGTTGAGAACCTTGTTTGAGCCGCTTTCGTCCCGTTATAGGGTAGCTCTGTGTCATATTTTCCGATCCAGCGCTGATCCGTAGCTGTAATGATGAGCCCGTCTTCGCTAATGACAAACATCTCGGTTGCAAGCGTGGGCTGGCCCAGATACAATCGGCCGATACGGGCTGCGTCCACGCCAATCATAATCAGCCCTGCCGGTTTCAAGTTATAGATGTTGCCGATGACGCGCGACAGAACGATTTTGTGATAATGATCCCCGACAAAAATATCGTCCGACGGCTTCACCAACCCATAGACGGGACTGCCCTTAGCCTTGAGCGCAGCTTCATAATAGGGACCCTCCATAAAATGGGACAATGTCATCGCACTCGTAATTCCCGCCTGATTGGTTGCGAAACGGTTCCGAAATGTTCGTAGCCGGGTTTCAGCGTGTATAATATCATACGATTGGATCGGAATCGCTGGCAACCATCATATTGGAGATGGTTTTGAAAGCTTTTTGCCGTTCCGCAGGTTGATAATCGGATTCCAGCAGTCTCTGTATCTCATCATCCAAAAAGAGGTTGTTGGAGAAAAACAGCATTTCTTTTGCGACACTGTCGATCTGATCGGCTGTTTTTTGAGTGAGCTGATTCTGGGTCTGCTTCATCTTGTCCATCACTTCATTGGACGATATTTCATAAGCGATCCATCCCATAGCAACGATAGTTGCCATCAGAAGCGGAACGAACCAGAACAGCAGCTTAAACCGGATCGGCATGCCGGCATACCACCGCTTGTATCGTGGGGTGTCCTTCATGAATGCAATCACCTGTTTTCAGAAGAATATGTGAAGGATTGAAATTACTGTTATTATAGCGGATTCCTTCTGCAAAAAGTTGCGCTCCATCCCAACACCTGAAAAATGCATACATCCATCTGAAATTTTCGGCATGTTGCACACTTCCTCTGCCCGGTATGATGAATCTTGCAAGCTGAAAAATATCAATAAAGGTGGGTTAACCAAATGAAACCTATGAGATTATGGCTGCTGACCGTTATCATGGCTGTCCTTCTGGCAGGCTGCGGCGGCTCCGGCGGAACCACTGCAACCGACCCGGGATCGAATCCGAAACCGGATGAAGCCGGTACAGATCAAGGCACGAAGACCGAGGAAGCAGTAACATTGAAGATGTTCACAGCTTATGCTGACCGCGCGAACGGCCCGGGAAAAATAGAACAGGAAATCATTGACGCCTACATGCAGGAAAACCCGAATGTACAAAATCGAGGTTGAGGCATTGCAGGATGAGCCGTACAAAGACCAAAATCAAAGTGTATGCCTCCACGAACCAGCTGCCGGACATTATTCAGGCATGGGGACAACCATCCTTCCTCTCCCCGCTGCTCGACAACGACATGCTGCTCGAATTGAATCCGGCTGACTTTGATGGGAGTCATTTTGTTGCCGGTTCGGTTGACGGCTTCAGCAAAGATGGAAAAATGTACGGGATTCCCCGGAATACGGACTATGCCGTTCTCTATTACAACAAGAAGATTTTTGACGATAACGGCTTGAAGGTGCCCACCACGGTGTCGGAGCTGCTGGATGTCGTGAAACAGCTGCGGGCCAAGGACATTAACCCTGTAGCGATTAACGGGATGGAAGGCTGGACGCTGCCGATTATGTTCGATTACTATGCACAGCGTGCAAGCGGCGATTTTACACTCATGGATAAAGCCTTTAACGGCGAAATTTCTTTTACGGATCCCGGCCTTATTCAGGGGGCAACAGATATGCTGGCTTTTGCTGAAGCCAAAGGCTTTGCAGATGGCTGGCTGACAGCTGATTACGGCACGGCCAGAAATCTGTTTGGACAAGGACAGGCGGCGATGTTTTTCATGGGGAACTGGGAAGCGAGCTTGGCTACCGATGAGAACTTCTCCGAGGAGTTCCGTCAAAATGTCGGCGCCATCTCCTTCCCTGCATCCGACAAGGGCGCGCAATCGGACATTGCAGCATGGTATGGCGGCGGTTACGCCATCTCCAAGAACACCAAGCATGCGGATGCTGCTATCGCATTCATGAAATACTTCTTCACACCGGATAACTGGACCAAAAAAAGTATGGCAATCGGGCGCAGGCACGCCAGCGCAAAAGTTCGATCCATACTTAACGGGTGAAGAGACCGAGCTGCAGAAGCAGCTGATCGATATTTTCACCAATATGACATCGTCAGCCGGCACGCCGCTTCAGGACATTTCCAGCGATGAATTCAAGCAAAAATCGATGGAAATCCATCAGCAGCTGCTGTCTGGCAAAATCACGCCAGAGCAATTCGCCAAGGATCTGGATGCCGCAGCTGCTAAAGCAAACGGCAAATAATAATAATGAAAAAACAGGAGCGTTCCAGCAAGGTCTATCAGACCGGTGGGTGGGGCGCTCTTTTTTTCGTCTTGAACAAATTTTTATATGAGACGGAGGATTTTTTTACCTTTGTATGGAATAAATATACTTAGATCTGTTTACATTTGTAAACATAATCAATAAAGGAGGGTGAAATAAGCATGGATCAGGAGTTCCGCAAGAAGATGTTTCGGGGAGCCAAGATTGAAGACACCATCCTAGAGCTGGAGAAGCTGAGCCTGTTATGCGAGAGCTACATGGACAAGAGTGAATCCATTGACCGTCAACGGTTCTATGAAGGAATGGCTATCGCCTATACCACTGTCGCTCTAAAGCTGAAAGGAGAGTTTGATTATATTGATCGGGACGTGATCGGTCATCTCTACGAAGCAGCTGCACATAACAAACCCCAGGAACCATCAGCACCTGTTCATACCGGGTCTTGCTCATTCTGCAATCGGAGCAAGGATGAAGTCGGACCATTGGCTCTCGGACCTGGAGTGTCCATCTGTGGGGAATGCCTGGAATTTGGCAAAGAAGTCATGGGAGCGCCACAACCCTGATTCTAAAATTCACCTTGTAACTAGGAGGATCAAGCTTTTTGTCCAGTCGGTTGAATGGGCCACGATTCATCCTTGCCAACATTCGATGTAGATACTTTAAATAGAATCCTCCTTTTGCGATCTAACAGATCGATGAAAAGGGGGATTCTTGCTCTGCCTTTTAGCGCATGAACATCCCCTTATTTACAGGTTTATCATCCGGTAGATGATAACCACCCTTTCGTCTTGGTCGCATAGGCCGCGAATGAAGGTCTCGATTCTTCAGATGAAGTACGCTGTTTTTACAAATTCCCGTTCTTAATTTGTTTCGCCGGGGATCTTGACTCTCTCGCCGTCATGCTAGGAATCGGAGGCTAATCCGCGTTGTAATGGTCTGATAAAACAACCTCTGAAAAATGAATACACTCATCGTAAATTTCCGGCATGTTCACTGCCCTCCGCGCTCGGATACGATAGCAGTATCGGATATTGGGGGCTGCGGAAAGCGTTCGGCCCCCCAAGTTTATGAAGAACGGAGATGTTGAACACCATGCACAAAGTACTCAGTGACAAAAAAGCGATCTTTCTGCTCATCGCTCCGGGCTTGATCTTGTTTGTATTCATGATCTGCATCCCGATTTTCATGAGCGCTTATTACGGCTCCACTGATTGGAGCGGCATCGGTCAGTACCAATATGTGGGCCTGAGTAATTATAAGGAGATCCTGTTCGAGGATCCTGTATTTTGGAATTCACTCTGGAATGCACTGCTGCTCACGGCTGCCACGCTTGTGATTCAGCATCCGATTGCCATCCTGCTCGCCATCTTCCTTACGCATTGCGGTAAATACGAGAAGATATTCCGGACCATTTTTTTCATCCCGGCCGTCATCTCGATTGTCGTCACCGCCAAGCTGTGGAGTGGCATTTTCCATCCCAATTACGGATTGCTCAACAAATTCCTTGAGGGCATCGGGCTCGGCGTATTGAAGCATGATTGGCTCGGCGATCCGAACACCGCCATCTGGTGCATTATTGTGGTTGTCATGTGGCAAGGGTTTGGATATGCGCTGCTGCTGTACTACTCCGGCCTGCAAGGTATTCCCAAGGATTTGGGGGAAGCCGCCAAAATCGATGGCGCAACCCATACACAGCTGTACAGCCGGATTATGATTCCGCTGCTGGCTCCCATGATGCGGGTAGCCATCATCATTGCGGTCACCACCTGCCTTAAACAGATGGAAACCGTATTTCTGATGACGAACGGCGGACCAGCCAACAGCACGCAGTTCTTGGGCAACTATATTTACAAAGTCGCTTTCTCCTCATCCCTTTATGGATACGGGAATGCCATTTCGGTGCTGTTCATCGTGTTCTGCCTGATTCTTACGGTTGTGCTGAATAAAGCTTTGAAAAAAGATATCGGGGAATTTTAAAAGGAGGGGTTACCGTTGTTTTCAACCATACAGCCATCAGCTCAAAAACCGCAGACTAAACCTGCTTCAAGCCGGATTGTCCGGCGCAGCCCCTGGCCTAGACTAGCACTGTTTGCATTTATGATCGTTGTTGCCTTGATCCAGCTCTTCCCATTAATCTGGCTGGTCGATTACTCGCTGCTGAAGAGCGGGGATTTCTTCGGAAAAAACTTTCTGGTATGGCCCGATCCGCCCCAATGGGCAAACTATAAAAATGCGTTCACCTATGGCCGTGTGCCATTATTCTTCTTTAACAGCCTGCTGGTTACCGTTATCACGGTTGCGGCTTCGGCCGTGCTGGCACTCATGATGGGTTATGCCTTTACCCGGATGAAATGGAAGCTGAGCGGCTTCTTTCTCGGTTTCGTCATGCTTGGTATGATCATTCCGATTCACGCCACGCTGCTGCCGAATTTCATCCTGTTTCACAAGCTGGATATGCTGAACAATCTGTTTACCTTGATTCTTCCTTACACGGCAATTGTCATTCCGATCAGCATGTTCATCATGACCGGGTTTCTGGAGACCATTCCCCGGGCCATTGAGGAATCGGCTGTGATGGATGGCGCCGGTATATTCGGCGTTATCTTTAAGATCATCTTCCCGATCACGAAACCGGCAATCGCCACGATCTGCGTGCTGAATTTTATCAGTACGTGGAATGAGTTCATTATGGCCAACACCTTCCTCACCAGCGAGGACATCAAAACGATCCCCTTCTCCATCATGAAGTTTGCAGGAGAGTACTCCTCCAATTACGGTGCGCAATTTGCCGTTATGACCATCATCGCTCTGCCAACCATTCTGATCTATCTCCTCTTCACCGAGCAGATGACCAAGGGCATTACGGCGGGAGCAGTGAAGGGATAGGTCCTGTCTGGATGAAGCAGCAACCTAGAACCCTCGGAAGGCTGCAAGTCCTCTCACATTAGACCCCCCCCTGAAATCATGAGAGAGACAAACCTGAGGTTTGCTCCTTCTGTTTCAGGGGCGTTCTGTTTCATATATAAGTGGGTCTCATTGCGGAATTCATTCCTCAATCCCGTACCCGGGCAGCTGCCTCGCACGCACGCTGGATGGCTGCCGCGGCCGGGAGATTGACCTTAACTCCGTCTTCGACCCTATCCCATTCGACCTCGCCGGAAGCCGCGCCGCGTCCAATGATCAGGCGCTGCGGAGCGCCGTGTCGAGACTCGGCATCCTTGAACTTCACCCCGGCACGCTCATCACGGTCATCCAACAGCGGCTCCAGACCCGCCTTGATCAGCTCCTTGTATATATGCTCAGCCAGATTCATCTGGGCCTCATCCTTAACCGCAACAGGAATAACGTGAACCTGGAACGGGGCTACGGACATCGGCCAGACCAAACGCTCCCCCGAAATCCGCTGCTCGGCGATAGCAGCCATGACGCGGGAAACGCCGATACCATAGCAGCCCATAATAAGCGGTTTCTCCCGTCCATCGGAATCGAGGTACATGCCATTCATAACTTCGCTGTATTTCGTCCCCAGCTTAAAGACATGACCCAGTTCGATCCCGCGATGAAACTGAAGCGGAGCGCCACAGCGCGGACAAGGCTCTCCTTCCTTCACATTCCGGAAGTCGCCGATGTATTCCAGTGAGAAATCTTGCCCGGGGCGAACCCCCTTCAAATGAACATCAACCTGATTGGCTCCTGTTATGCCAGCTGTCATAGAGGCGACTTCGTAATCGACGAGTACTTTCAGTGACAGGCCTACCGGTCCCGCAAACCCTACCGGAGCTCCCGTCGCCTGCACCACTTCTTCGGCGCTCGCCAATTCTGCAAGCTCCGCCTTCAAGTAGGACTTCACCTTGGTTTCATTCGCTTCACGGTCACCCCGGATCAGCACGGCATACAGCTGGCCGTCCACTTGATAGATCAGTGTCTTGATCAATTGCTCCGGGCCCACTTGAAGAAAGTCCGTCAGTTCCTGGATGCTCTTCACATTCGGTGTGACTACCCGCTCGATGGCCGAATCTCCGTCGACCTTCACCGAATCCACGCTGCCCTGCCTCGCTGGAACGACGGATTCGGCACGTTCCAGATTCGCCGCATAACGGCAGTCTCTGCAGGATACAACGGTATCCTCGCCAATATCTGCAAGCGCCATAAACTCATGGGTCTCTCCTTGTCCGCCGATGGCACCGGCATCCGCTTCCACCGCCCGGAACGTCAGACCGCAGCGCTCAAAGATTCGTTCATACGCTTCATACATGCTCCGGTAGGACACATCCAGGCCCTCCCAGTCCCGGTCGAAGGAATACGCATCCTTCATCAGGAACTCCCTCCCCCGCAGGAGGCCAAAACGCGGACGCCGCTCGTCCCGGTACTTGCTCTGAATCTGGTACAGATTGACCGGCAGCTTCCGATAAGAGGAAATTTCTTGACGCACAATCGACGTGATCACTTCTTCGTGGGTCGGTCCGAGCACAAACTCCCGGTCATGACGGTCATGCAGCCTGATAAGCTCCGGACCGTAAACGTCGTACCTGCCGGATTCCTTCCACAGCTCAGCAGGTTGTACTGCCGGCATCAGCATCTCCTGTGCTCCTGCCGCATCCATTTCCTGGCGAATAATCCCCTCGATCTTTCGCAGGACCCGCCATCCGAGCGGCAGATACGAGTAGATCCCTGCCGCCGTCTGACGGATATAGCCGCCACGGAGCATCCATTGATGGCTCAGCGCCTCCGCCTCGGACGGCATATCCCTCATCGTTGTCATCAATAATTGGCTTTGCCGCATGTTCCTCATACTCCTTTTTCATCCATGAAATTACCTGCCGAACGCAAAAAAGCACATCCGCCTCCTAGGGACGAATGTGCTCGTGGTACCACCCTGATTCGATCTTGTCCGACGTATAAACCAATCTTCCAAGAAACTCAATGCGGCGGTAACGGGCCCGGGCCGGCACCGCTTGTTCACGGCGCAACTACAAGGTAGGAAGAACGCAGTCGGACGGTTGGAAGCCTTTCAGCCAAGGGCTTCTTCTCTGTCACGCCGAGGGTTGCAATTCTCATGTCCTTGATGATCGTTATTCACGGGAAATTCATTTTCCAATACATTACAGCCGGGAAACCGCAATGTCAAGCACAAATAGGCCGGGCCCCTTTATTTAATGGGCTATATGGTCCAGCACTTGCTGCAGTATGCCGATGACATGCTCATCTTCATACGTGTAATAGTATGTATTGCCATCCCTGCGGTACTTCACCAGTCTCAAGCTGCGCAAATAGCCGAGCTGATGGGATACCGCCGACTGGCTCATGCCAAGCACCTCGGCGATATGGCCGACAGGACACTCCTCTTGCGACAGCAAGTGGAGAATCCGGATTCGCGTCGGATCCGATATGGCCTTCAGAAGACGTGACGCTTCCATGGCCTGGTCTTCATGCAGCAGCTCATGGTGCTCTTTTTCCATAAATTTATCCCCTCTTCTCCGTGATACCTTAACAATTTCGCGGGCATCCCGCGACACTCCTGCCTAAAGCTCGGAGCCCCGGTGTCTTTTGCCAAGGGCAATCCTGCGTTATTAAGCCCCTTCGCTATAGAGCCAATCATACTTGCCACACAGCCGGTAGCCCAGATGATCTTCCTTACCTTAAGCTCCGTTACATCCACGAATCGAAAGCCTGCAGCGACGGCAGCGACGGCTCTCTTTTTCAACACCACTTTACCGTACTTGACCGCTTGTTTCAATTCATAACCAAATATCGGGTCTCCCTGGCACCTCAGCCTGCGACTGACCCATGAGGACCTCCCGGCTGTTAAAACGTAATGTCCAAGCCACCTCTCAATAAATTGGATAAATCCAGTTGACAATACACGCATTCGGTCATACTATAGGCATAAAGTTGCTTCGAGGAAACAATATATGCTCGGCCCAATTTATTAGGGAGAGGTTAAACTTTATGGATGAGACAAAACATCTTCAGCATTTGCAGCAGGCAACGCTCGGAGAGCGCTTCCTGATTGAAAAGGTGGATATCCGTGGAGAGCATAAACGGCGGCTTCTGGACCTCGGATTTGTTCCGGGTTCCGTGATTGAGGTTCTGAAAGCCAGTCCGCTCGGTGATCCCACCTCTTATAGAGTAGCAGGTACCGTCATTGCATTAAGAAAAGAAGAAAGTCAGTTAATCTGGGGTAAGGTGATGTCATCATGAGAACTTATACCGTTGCGCTGGCGGGAAACCCGAACACGGGAAAAAGCACGCTGTTTAATGCCCTGACCGGCCTAAAGCAGCACACCGGCAACTGGTCCGGCAAAACGGTCAGCCTGGCGAGCGGCAATTATGAATACAAGGACACCCGCTTCCGGTTTATCGATCTGCCGGGAACGTACTCCTTGTTCTCCAACTCTGCGGACGAAGAAGTGGCGCGTGATTATATTATTTTCGAGAAACCCGACGTTACGCTGCTGGTCCTGGATTCAACCGCTCTGGAAAGAAGTCTTAATTTAGCGCTTCAAGTGCTGGAAATGACCGATCGGGTCATCGTATGCCTTAACCTGATGGATGAAGCGAAGAAAAAAGGCATCAAAATTGACGCCCGCAAGCTCACGGATCAGCTCGGCGTTCCTGTCATTCCGATATCGGCCCGAAACAATGACGGACTGGACACCTTGTCCGAGCAGCTGCTTCTCATGTGTACAGGACAGACTCGGACGACACCCTACCGGATGAAATACAACGAACAATTGGAGTCTCAGATTTCCAGGCTCGAGTCTGAATTAAGGGACATCTTTGGGGATGAATATCCCTCCAGATGGCTTGCGATTCGCTTTCTTGACGGAGATCAGAAGCTGATTGCAACACTCAAGCACAGATTATCGGTTTCGGATAAAGGAGGGATGACACATGGAGCAGCTCAAGCGCTTGGAAGCTCTAACAGCGGCCATTCCTGCTGAGCAGGTAGAGGATGTACGAGAAGACATCGTAGGCGAGTTGTTCAAAAAATCGCGCGAGCTGTGCAGTGACGCCGTGACTGTGACCAACCGGGAGCTTCTGTACCGTTCCGAGCGGCTGGACCGCATCTTCACCTCCAAGCTGTGGGGATTCCCGATTATGCTGGCCATGCTTGGCATTATTTTTTACTTAACGATAGCCGGGGCTAACGTGCCATCTTCCATGCTGGCGAGTTTCTTCGGCTGGATTGAAGGATACCTGACCTTGGCCTTTCAAGCGCTTCATGCTCCGGATTGGCTCCATGGGATCCTGATCCTCGGATTGTTCCGGGGTACCGCCTGGGTCATCAGCGTGATGCTGCCTCCGATGGCCATCTTCTTCCCGGCTTTCGCTCTGCTCGAGAATTATGGCTATTTGCCACGGGTTGCGTTTAACCTGGACCGTCTGTTCAAAAAAACGGGAGCACACGGCAAGCAGTCCCTTACCATGGCGATGGGATTCGGCTGTAATGCTGCAGCCATCATGTCCACCCGGATCATTGAATCGCCGCGGGAGCGGATGCTCGCCATCCTGACAAATAACTTCGTGCCCTGCAATGGACGCTGGCCGACGCTGATCCTGCTGGCCTCCCTGTTCATGGCTGCAGGCTTTTCAGGTGGAGCCCAGACGCTCGTGACCGCTTCCGTTGTCATGGGCATGGTGCTGATCGGTGTCGTTGTCACACTCTCGGTATCATGGGGGTTATCCAAAACCGCTTTGAAAGGCGTTCCTTCCCATTACACGCTGGAACTGCCTCCATACCGGAAACCTAAAATTCTGAATACCATTCTGCGGTCTACCCTGGATAAAACCATCTATGTCCTGCGCAGAGCCATTATCGTAGCGGCACCCGCAGGTGTGCTGACCTGGATTCTCGCCAATATTCATATTGGCGATTCCAGCATTTTGCTTCATTTTGTTCATTTTCTTGATCCGTTTGCCCAAGCACTCGGACTCGACGGCTTCATTCTTATGGCCTTTATTATCGGACTTCCTGCGAATGAGATCGTGCTGCCGATCCTGCTCATGGGGTATTTGGCTACAGGTTCTCTCACTGAGGTTACCGATATGTTTGCCCTTAAGCAGATCTTTCTGGATCAAGGCTGGACCTGGCTGACCGCTCTTAACATGATGCTGTTCTCACTGCTTCACTATCCGTGCGGAACCACGCTCGTCAACATCTGGAAGGAAACCAAAAGCGCCAAGTGGACGTTCCTGTCCTTCGCCATCCCGACCGCAATCGCGATCGGTGTCACGTTCATTGTTGCGCAGGTGGTCCGGGCGCTGGGCTGGGTTTAAGTATAACAATAGCATGTACAATAATAACAACGAGCCGCATCAAGAAAATTCTTGGAGCGGCTCGTTGTTATTTTCTCTATCTGCATGTTATGAAACCCTATCCTATCCCAACTTTAACCTTTAACCGAACCTGCGGCGATGCCTTCCACGATTCGATCACTGAGGAAGAGGAACATCAGCAGGATTGGCAAGATACTGATCATCAAGGTTGCGCCAATGGCGCCCCAATCGGTGGTGTACTGTCCGATAAAGTTCTGAACGCCCACCGTCAGCGTCTTAAACATGTCCGAGCTAATGAAGGTGTTTACAAATATGAATTCATTCCAGTTGTATATCATATTGATGATGGCTGTCGTTGCCAGAACCGAGCCCGTCATCGGAAGAACAATCCGGAAAAAGACCCGATGAACCGAGCAGCCGTCCATCACCGCCGCCTCTTCCACTTCCTTCGGCAGCGTATAATAGAACCCCAGCAGAATCATAATCGTAATCGGCATGTTGAAAGCCACGTAGGACAATATCAAAGATATCGGATGGTCCGTCAATCCCACTTTGTTAAAAATGCTGAACAGCGGGATCAAGGTGGAATGCACCGGTATCATCATCGCAACCATAAACAATCCGAGGACAAAGGAACTGCCCTTCCACTTCATTCTTGTAATGGCAAACGTAACGAGGCTTCCCAGGATGACCGTGAGCGCCGTCGCTGCAACGGTAATCCAAACGCTGTTCAGGAAATATACGCTTATATTTCCTGCGCTCCATACCTTCTCGTAATTCTCCCAACGCGGATTCATCGGGAGGGACAGAGGAGGCAGATCGAATACTTCCTGGTTGTTTTTTAATGAGAACAGCAGCAGCCATACGAGCGGAAACAGCTGAAATACGGCTACACCGATCAGCACGACATACAGCAGCATGTAGCCAAGCTTGCGTCCCGCTCCATTTCCGGATCGGGCACGCCCTTCCTGGAGCTGTCCTGTGGCTCCGGAGATCATGAAGCATCCCTCCTTATGAATATTGGATCGTTTCTTTTGATGCCGTTAATTTACGAATGACCCACGTTACGATCAGGCAGATGACAAGCAGGAAGAACCCGATGGCGCTGCCGTAACCGAAATCATAAGCGCGGAAAGCCGTGTGATACATATAGGACGCCATCACTTCACTCGAGCCGTTAGGCCCCCCGTCTGTCATGACAAAGATCAGATCAAAGTACTTCAGGGAACCTACCACCGCAAGCACGATCGTAACCTTGATCACTTCCATGATGAGCGGAAGTTTGATTCTGAACGCGATCTGCATGGAGGTTGCTCCATCGATTTTTGCTGCCTCCACAAGCGAAGCCGGAATATTCTTTAATGCCGCATAATAGATCAGAATATAGAAACCCGCATACTGCCACAGAATCGGAATAAACAATGCAAACAATACGAGTGACGGCTCGGCAAGCCATGCCGGCGGATTCGATATCCCGATGGATTCCAGGAAGCTGTTCACAATCCCGTTGGTCGGATGATAGATGCGAAGCCACAGCTGGGCAATTGCAACCGATGACAACAGCATCGGGATCAGATAGATTTTACGGAACAGGTTGGCGCCTTTGATCTTCGAGGCCAGCACCATCGCTACAGCCAGATAGATAATAAGGCTGGCAGCCGAGAATACGGCTAACAGCAAGGAGTGCCATGCGCTGTCCCAAAATTTCCCGTCCGTAAGCAGAGCCTGGTAGTTATCGAGTCCGATAAAGGTCATCGCGCCGATTCCGTTCCATTCGTTCAGTCCGTAATAAGCGGTCAGGATGATGGGAATGTAGACAACGGCCATAATGACAAGCAGAGCAGGCAGTACATACAGCGCGATGATTTTTTTGTTGGACATCACTTTATCCAAAGTGTCCGACTCCTTTCTTCTTATCGTCTTGAGGAAAGATTATCCGGCAATAGCTGCCGGATAATCAGGTCCTGTTTCTTGGTTGTCTGAGTCTTATTTGCCTTTGGTAATCACTGCATCATGCTCTTCGGAGAATTTCTCCGGCGTTACGGCTTTACCGAAGAGTGCCTGGATCATGTTCAGATGCGTTTCAGCGGCATTGGCCTCCATTTGAACGTCTGCGAACAGCGTGATGCTGCTGGCCTGGTTCATTTCATCAAACAGATCAATGTACAGCTGTGGAAGCTCCAGGGTGGATGTATCGACTTTGGTTGCTGGAATGACGCCTGCTCCTGTAACCGATTGTTCGCCCCATTTGGTTACGAAATACTCAACAAACTTCTTGGACTCCTCTTTCACCTTGGAGTTTTCGCCGATGAACAAACCTACGCCCGGTCCACCTACCCAGCTGTTGATATCGCCTTTTCCGCCTTCAACCGTCGGGAACTTGAAGAAGCCGACACTGTCGCGGAACTCTTTCGGGATCTCCTCATTTGTTGTAAAGTTCGGCAGTTCCCAAGTGCCCATCATATACATCGCTGCTTTGTTGTTCAGGAATTCGGATTTGGCTTCCTCGTTGGACAAGCCGTTGAATCCTTTGACAAATGCGTTGCTATCCACCAAAGATTGAACCTCGGCGGCCGCCTTTACAAGCGATTCATCCTTGAAAGAACCGGCACCGCTAATCGCATTGGCAAGCGCTTCTTGCCCGCCGATCCGGTCTGCCAGATACATGTACCACAGGGATCCGGTCCAGCGATCCTTATTCCCGAGTGCAATCGGGGCAATCCCGTTATCCGAGAGCGTTTTCACGATTGTCTTGAATTCCTCGTAGGTTTGTGGAACCTCCAGGTTAAACTGTTCAAAAATCGCTTTATTGTAATATACGGGAGCGATATTGAATTCTAGTGGAAGCGCATACGTTTTGCTGTCAATGGCATAAGCTTCGGTGGTACCGGCTACAAACTTGCCATTCAGCTGACCCTCAAGCAAATCGTCTACAGGAGCAAACAGATTGCCTTCGACATAAGGCTTCAGGAATCCGGCTGCCCAGGTTACTCCAACGTCCGGAAGCTCATTCGAAGCAGACAGCACTTTCAATTTGTTTTTATACTGCTCATTATCCAGTACTTCCTGTTTGATCGTAACGTTAGGGTTTTCCTTCTGATATTCTTCGATAATCTGATTCACAATTTTGTTCTGTCCGGCGGATACGCCAGCTGGCCACAAGTGCATGAAGTTCACCGTAACTTTATCGCCTTCGCTGCCACCGTTGCCGGAATCTCCTGTGCTGCTGTTGTTAGATCCACAACCAGCCGCTACCAGAGCGAGACACAATGTCAGAAGCAGAACCGTCCATTTTTTGTTGAACACGTTTACAACCCCTTTTCTAGTATGCTGTTCGCGTAATGAAACCGCTTTAATCAAATTGTATCAGTGAGGGGATGATTCTATAAGGTCATAACGATTGGGACTAATTCCACTATTATTAGATTTCTTCTCCGCTGTCCGATACGCTCTGGCGATATTGGCTCGGGCTTACTTCTTCAAGGTCGCGGAACACTTTCACAAAATATTTTGACGTCTGGTAACCCACCTTCTCCGCAATCTCTGAGACAGGCAGCGCTGTGCCGGCCAGCAGCTCCTTGGCCCTCTGCACTCTGCGGCGCGTCATATATTCACTGAAGGTGAGCCCTGTCTGCTCTTTAAATAACACGCTGAAATAGCTGGAGTTCAGGTGCAGCACCTCGGCCACTTCCTTCAGCGATACCGAATCCTGGAGATGCAGGTCTACATACTTCAGTGCTTCCTGCACCTGGATGCTGTATCCCTTATCCTGCTGTGCTGCCTCCAGCAGTTTCGGATCCACCAGTTTCTCCATTCGCTCAATCCGTTCTAGTTTATCCCCGCGCTCGAGCGCTGACTCTACTGCGGCTACCAGTTTTCGTTTATCCAGCGGCTTCAGGAGATAATCCACCACGCCGTACTGCAGTGCTTTACGGGCATAATCAAATTCCGAATAGCCGGATATCACGATGATGACCGGGGGATGCTCTAATTCATGCAATCTTTCAATAAGCTCAAGTCCTCCAATCTCAGGCATGCGGATATCGGTCACCACCAGGTGAGCCACTTGCTCCTGCAGCCACTGGAGCGCCTCTACACCGCTTGCAGCCGTTGTTATCCGGCAGCGGCCGGATGACCAAGCCTCCAGCGTCTTCCTTACGCCTTCTCTCGTTCTCGGTTCATCATCAACGATCAGTATCGTTTTCATGCTATTCCCCCTCCCCCTTTATGGCCGGAAAATCATTCGGTATTTCAAATGAGATGGTGGTTCCCTGACCAACCACGCTGTCAATGTGCAGACCGGCTTGCTCGGAAGCGTAGTACAGCCGGATTCGCTGCTCTACATTGGCAAGGCCGACCCCGCTGTTTTTAGAGGATGCCGCATAACCTTTTTCCATCGATGAATAAAGAGTGGCTACCGTTTCCTCGTCCATGCCGGGACCGTCATCGGTAATTGTGATGACCGTGTATCCCGGATGATCAGCAGCTTGTGCACGCACGATTACGGTGCCTGGACCCAGCCTCTGCTCCACCCCGTGCAGAATCGCATTCTCCACGATTGGCTGAATCAGCAGCTTTGGAATCGGCACATGACGGCTCGCTTCATCTGCCTCAATTCTCCAGGACAGCCTGTCCAGCATCCGCATTTTCATAATCATCAAATAACGCTCCGCATGGTCAAGCTCATCCCGGATCGATACCCATTCATCCTCGTCTTTTCTGTTGATAACGTAACGGAACAATCCAGACATCGCGACCACGATTTGAGCCAGTTCCTCTTCCCCCTGATCATCCAAGGCCCAGTAAAACGCTTCCAAAGTATTGAAAAGAAAGTGCGGATTGATCTGCGCTTGCAGAGCCTTAAGCTCCGTTCGGCTCTGAATAATCTCCTTCTCGTATACAACCTCGATTAATTCGTTCAGCGAGTCAACCATCTGGTTGTACGAATTGTTAAGCTCATTGATCTCCATTGTCTTCGAGGTGACCGGAATCGGTTTAAGGGTTCCCAGCCTTACGCCGCGCATGGCTTTGATCAGATTCAGAATCGGCCGGATGATCATGGTGGTCAGGATAAAGCTTAAGAATAGAAACAGCAGCGCACCGACGCCCCCGGATACGATAATAGCGGTCCGCAGCACCGCTATGCCTTCGGTAGTATAATCCACAGGCGTCAGGATAACCAGGTTCCACCCCGTCGCCTCCGACTGCTTCTGCACGGCGATGAAGTCCTCATTGCCAATGGCAACCGTCTCCCCTTCACGATGCAGAACATCCTTCGCGTCCACCGCTGTCGCAAAATCCGATGATATTTCATTTCCCGCCTGATCAAACAGCCCCATCGTTTCACGCGAATCGCCAGCCGTGCCGCCAGTGGAATCAGCAAGCGCAAAATAATCCTTCTCCAGCTTCACAAGCAGGTATCCGCCATGGGCAAAGGAATGGTCAATCAGCCGGATTCTCCGAACAGCCACCACCACGTCCGGGTCCTTCGGATCCTGTCCGAACCAAACCAGCCTCCCCTTTCCCGCATCGGCCGCCAAGATCCAATCGACCCCGACCCGGCTCGTCAGACTGCCTTCATCCAGCGGAAACAGCCGCCGGTAGTCCGTCGTATATAATTCAAGTGAACGAATGCCTGTAGCGTAAGATTCATACTTGCGGACCTCCTGCTGAAGCGATTGCCGTTCTCCGAAGCTAATCGGCTTGCCAGCAGTTTCCTGTGCCAGATAGCGCTGAACCGTTGCGTTGGTAGAAATTTGCGCCGTGAGTGTATCCACCTGCTTGAGCAGCGCATCCAGCTTGCCTGTTGCCTGCACAGCCGTCTGCTGAATATGCTTCTCGGCGCTGTTGCGCAGCAGTACGGATACCTGGTCGTATACAAAAACCCCGACTAATGCCAGCACAATGATCATCACCAGCATAAATCCAAGGAAGATTTGATTCCGCAGTGTATTCAGCCTGCCAAACCTGTTCAAGTTCTCACACTCCCTTTCGACTAGGAACTGTTATTCACTATACACAATCTTGCCGAAGTTAGGGAGTCCTCGTCAACCCGAAGCGGGTTGCATCTATATGTACTTTTTCACTAAAAAAAGAGGCAGCGCGCAGTTTAGGTTTCCCTCGCACTTCCTCTTATGATACAGCTCCATATGATGGGCTATACCGGATATAATTCCTGATGCTGTTCAAGCTCTCTTCTGCATTCGTTACATAAACCTCTTACGGCACCGGCATCATCCGCGCAGAAGGTCAGTTGGCGCTTGTGTCGGCATCGACTGCAGGGCTGAGCGTTATTTTCGCTGCCGATTTTCACGTTTGCTTTTGATTTTAACTGGATGACGTTGCTTCCCCTAACGCTGCTCGACTTACGCTTCATTCCTGTAACGGCGAAGACAACAAGGATGACAACGACCATGGTTCCCAATATCCATCCCACGTTTATTCCACCTCCAACATGTGCAGGCTATTTGTACTAAATAGCTAGTCTACCCGATTCATTTTCACATGACATCCGATATGTAGTTACGCACCAAACCCGTTGCCATTTATTAAGAAGCTGCTACCATCCATTTTAACACAAAAAAGCCTTCTCAATCCCGGTAAGAATCGGGAAGGAAGGCTTTCGCTGTGCTTTCGTTACGTGCAACCGGCATGGTGTCAGATCTTCAACTCACCGAGTTTTATCAACTCAACGACAGCTTGCGAACGGCCCTTAACATTTAGCTTCTGCATGACATTGGAGATGTGGTTACGCACCGTCTTCTCGCTAATAAACAACTGCCCGGCGATATCGCGAGTCGTTTTGTCTTGCACTAGCAATTCAAATACTTCGCGTTCACGGTGGGTTAACAAGAACTTGCTATTATGGTCGGTCCCCTTCAATGGTGTCACCCCTCCTTGCCCGGGTATGTGTGGTCTAACAAGGGTAAGGGATACAGTCAACTCATCTTATGTTGGAGAAGGGGGGAAGGTGCGGAAGGGGCCATCAATTTGGGCGCTGGGTTCATGTTGATGATTTTTATCCTTGATTCCTCCCGAAGGTTCCTTTATGATGTGGGGTAGTAAAAATTATTTTCTTTATTTTTTCATTTTTTTAAAAATAATTTTCAAATCAGATCCCATCCGTTATGCCCACAAATAAGCTCACCGGGAACCTTGAAGGAGGCTTTTGATGACACCAATCTTGCATATTATCTCTGTCGAAAAGGAAAGCCTGCCCCGTCAGGAACGACGGCTCGCAGAGTTTATTTTGACAGCTCCATCCGAGATTGTGCATATGGGCATTAAAGATCTTGCAGATCAGTGCGAGGTCAGCGCTGCCACAGTCACCCGCTTTTGCAAGAACTTTCAGTGCAAGGGATATCCTGATTTCAAGCTCAAGCTTGCCGCAGAGATCGCCCATGCCGAGTTGGCTTCACGCACAGGAAGCACCCGTTATCAGGACATCGTTGCAGGCAATCCGCTTGCCGGAATCGTAGAGGCGATTGAATCCAATCACCTGACGTCGATTCGGGATACGACAGAGCTTCTGGATTTGGGGCAGCTGGAGCGCGCAGTGGATGCCCTATGCCGGGCAAAACGCATTGACCTGTATGGTGTGGCAACGTCCTCTATTGTGGCACAGGACTTTTACCAGAAGCTGATCCGGATCGGGAAAAACTGCACCGCTTTTGCAGACTCCCACATGCAGATCACCTCAGCCTCCACGCTGACTTCAAGTGATGTTGCCGTGGCCGTTTCATACTCCGGCGAAACGCCGGAAACCATCGATGCGTTGGCGTGTGCCAAAGACACAGGCGCATTTACGATCAGCGTTACTTCCTACCGAAGCAGTGCCATCTCATCCATGGCGGACATTACACTGTATTCGTCCTCGCTGGAGGAAGGAATGCGCCGAGGTGACATGGCCTCTCGCATTGCCCAGCTTCACATTATAGACATTCTGTTCATGGGTATGGCCAGTCGGGACTTCTCCACGTATGTTCCCCGTCTGGAGCAGTCATATCTTAATGTTCAAAACTATCGCAAAAGCCGAGGAGGACAATAACTAATGAATATTTACACATTCCGCGATGAAGAACAATTCGTGCAAACGGGCGCAAACCTGATCACCAGTTTACTGCACACCAATCCGCGCGCTACACTGGGACTGGCTACAGGCAGCACACCCGTTGGGCTCTATGCCAAGTTGATTGAGATGCACCGTCAAGGGCTTGTCAGCTTCGCGCAGACCACAACATATAATCTGGACGAATATGTGGGCCTGCCTGAGAATCATCCGGAGAGCTACCGCACCTTCATGAATGAAAAATTCTTCAACCATGTAGATATCCAGATCGAACGGACTCATGTGCCGAATGGCAATGCGGCCAATCCGGAAGAGGAATGCCTGAATTACGATAAAATGCTTGAAGAATTCGGACCTGTTGATCTCCAACTCCTCGGCATTGGACATAACGGACATATCGGTTTTAACGAGCCGGGTGAAAGCCTCAGCGGCGGGACTCATCTGGTAGAGCTTCAAGAGAAAACTCGAAACGCCAATGCTAGATTCTTCCCAACGCTTGCGGATGTTCCGACCCACGCCATCACGATGGGGGTTGCTACCATCCTCAAAGCCCGCCAAATCCTCCTTCTCGTCCGGGGAGAAGATAAAGCCGAGATTGTACATCGTGCGTTGAAAGGGCCTATCACGACCGAGTGTCCGGCATCACTTCTTCAGTGCCATCCGAACGTTGTTGTGCTGTTGGATCAAGGCGCAGGGAGATTGCTGGTATGAGCAGCGAAGCCAAGAATGCTGTCCAATTGTTGTATGGTCAAGTACTGACGCCCAGGGGCATCCGTACAGACGGTGTGCTGGCCATTCAAGGCGAGAACATCGCATACGCTGGTGATGTTTCCGAGCTCCCTGCAAGCCTTAAACAGGCAGCCGCAGAGGTTATCCATCAGTCCGATGGCTATATCGTGCCTGGCTTTATTGACATCCATGTTCACGGCGGTAACGGTGAGGATTTTATGGACGCAACGAAGGATGTTTTGGATCAAATTACATCCTTCCACAGCTCTCAGGGCACCACGGCGATGCTTGCTACCACGATGACTGCGCCTAAAGAAGCAATCGATCGGGTACTGAAGGAAGTAAGCGACTACCGTAATCAGGGCATGTCTTATACCAGACTGGAAGGCGTCCATCTCGAAGGCCCGTTTATCAGCCCAAAATGGCCAGGTGCGCAAAATCCGGAGCATATCGTCCACGCGAATATTAGCTGGCTGGAAGAATGGGTATCTCAATATCCGGGGCTGGTTCGTCAGGTCACCCTTGCACCCGAGCGTGAAGGGGCACTAGAGGCAATCTCGTGGCTGGATCAACACGAAATCGTGGCTGCCCTGGGTCATACGGATGCAACCTATGAGGAAGTAGAAGCCGCTGTCGAGGCCGGCCTTAGTCATGGCGTGCACACGTTTAATGCGATGACAGGGCTTCACCACCGCAAGCCAGGCGTGGTTGGTGCGATGCTTAGCGATGATCGGTTAAGCTGCGAAATCATTGCAGACGGCATCCACGTCCACCCCGCGGCAATTCGGATACTGGCCCGCATGAAGCAGGATGGGAATCTGATTCTCATCACGGATGCCATGTCGGCTACCGGCATGCCTGACGGCGAATATACGCTGGGTGATTTGCCCGTTGTTGTTGAGAAGGGCATTGCCACGCTCAAGCATAACAGAGACAGTCTCGCGGGCAGCACATTAACGATGATTAAAGGGTTCCAGCTGCTGGTTCGGGAGGTTGGACTCAGCATTGAGCAGGCCTCCACCATCGGAAGTATGAATCCAGCCAGAAAAATTGGCATCGCCGATCGCACGGGATCGCTTGAAGCCGGCAAACTCGCCGACATCCTCGTTCTTTCCAGCGATCTTGAGCTGCAAGGAGTATGGATTCAAGGACAACGCAAACATTAAGGTATAGCATTCATTATAAATAGCAAAGGAGCCGCCTAGGATAGGATGATTTCAATCCTACAGGGCAGCTCCTTTTTGTATAGAAATTTTACCGGCTGTTTCGATTGCCGCCAAACCAACCGTCGTCCGTATCATTTTTAGTCATGTTGCCGCGTGTATCATTCATACCATCACGAGTTCCTACATTAAGCGGGAACACACGGTTAATCCATGACCCAAAATCACGGGAAAGTGTTCCAACCGTATTCTTGGCGTTACCCCCCGTTACAAAACCTTTGGCATGCTGATAAAATCCCTCATCTGTGGAAACATATACTTGACTGATATGTGGAGCGGTTTTACGAATCTTGTTCGTAATTTCATGACGCACATGCTGAGGAACCTCTTCACGAGCGCTCATCATGCCCATGTTGTTTCCGTAAGTTCCATAAGGCACTCCATTGATGCCAGTTCCCATATGAGTATTGTTTACCGTCCCGTCGGTACCGGTAAGACTGTTGGTACGCGTGCCGTACCCCATATAATCATTGGTACGAGTTCCGTTAGTACCCATAAGTCCGTTATTGCGCGTTCCGTTTAACGTATTATAGTTGCTGCCGCCAAAACCGCCATTCGTCGTCGTTCCGTTAACGCCAAAGCCGCGGTTATCGGCGGTTCGGCCAAGACCTGTTGTGTTTTCTACAGCACGAGTGGTATTCTCCACGACACGCTCTGTGCCTCTAGCCATATTGCTCAGAAGCCCCACACTGCCTGTACCCGAAGTGTTGAACGTACGGTTCCTCACATTCGTTTTGTTCATGCCTGTCATTGAACGGCCGTCAGAACGGTTTGCCGTGCTCATACCCGTAACATGTCCATCAATGCTGTTGGTGTTCGCGCCCTCTTTGGGCAGCGAAACATACGCGCTGTGATTGGTTACGAATACATGTGCAGGACCCATGCCACTAATATCCGACACTTTTTGGGACAGCGTCTTGCTGTACTTCAGGTTTGTCAGGTCATGCTGCTGGGTGCTGCGAACGTGCTGGTTGTTGTTCCGCACGGAGTTCACACCAACACGACCCTTGTCCACGTTGTTTGTACGTGTCGTGTTGCCGTCTGTGGTGTTGCCGCATCCTGCTACCGCAGCCATACTGAGGAGCAATGCTGTGGAGACGGTCAGGTTGAGGGCTTTGGATTTAATCATGATTCATCCTCCATCTCTATAATAGGTGTATTAACATCGTTTAGGATGACCTTGCGCCGGAATCGGTATGCTGAAAGGTTTTAACATGGAAGATTACTGCTTATCATGCCTAATTTTATGTACAAAAAAACACCGATCAGATCATGATCGATCCATCGGCGTTTGATTGTTCTATTATGAAGAGGACTGCTGTGCCTGTATTCTGGCATAATCCATAATATCGGCTAGCGACCGCTCCAGAGGGTACTGTGAATTCCAGCCCAGCGCTTTAAGAAGCTCGGTACCCTGCTGCCCCCCGGTTCCTTTATTTAATGAATCTAATGAGAGGGGAGCGGATTCGGGACCCCAATCCATCGGCACGGCTGCCTGTGTATGCAGGAGCAGTGCCTCAGCGAGCTCTCCAAGGGTATGTTCCGTACCGGAACTGATCGGATAGGTCATCCCGGGAGTGCCCTCTTGAAGCAATATGCTGTAAGCTGCTACCGCATCCCGAACGTCCAGGAAATCCCTTGATTCGTAGCGAGAGCTTATACGGAACAACGGAAAATTTCGACCTGTTTCATAACCCGCAATATAGCGGGCAAGCAGCGTACAGAAGCCTGTTGATTCGCCGGGGCCAATCAGATTGGACGGCTCAGCCAGAACGATATGCTGGTTGTACATACCATGCCAGGCAGCTGCGGACCAGCTGGCAAAGGTTTTACTGAGGCTGTAAGGATGAGGAACGGCAGCCGCGCCTTTTGCAGGGTCCACACTTAACCTGGAGCCTACCATAACCAAACGGCTATCGGGGCAGTGCTGCCGCAGCGCTTCAAGAAGGTATATGGTGGCCATCACGTTGCTCTCCATGTAAGAAGCCGGTTGTTTCCAGGACTCTGAAGCTGAATTTTTTCCGGCTAAATGCAAAATATAATCAGGAAGGCTCTCTTGAATCAGAATATCCACCTGTTCACGGTTCTCGAGATGGCACACGGCCGGAATGACGCCTTGTATGGACTCCAGCGCCTGCTTGTTCCGCCCGGCAGCAATAACGGTACATCCCTGCCGGACGAAATAGTCGCAAGCATGCAAGCCGGTAAAACCTGCTGCCCCTGTTATGAGAATTTTTTGATCCTTTAATGATCCTGCTGCCATGCGTACATCTCCTTTAACATTTGAACATAATCCGGGAATGGATATAACGCATCCAGCCGCGTGCTTCGCAGAGTCCGATCCTGAACCATATCGTCGGTTGGCACTACAACAACATCATGTTTTCCCCATATGTCCTTGAACAGCAGCAGCAGATCGTATTTGCTTACCGGATTCGGATGTCCGAGATGTATCAGACCCCCGACGTCCTTATTCATGAAGAACTCGATCGCTTTAGCAAGCTCAAGCGTGGTTACCCCGTTCCACTGCACGGCGCGATAACCGGAAACTTGACCTCGCTGCTTCATAAACCAGTTGAACAAACCGATTCCACTCTGCCGGATTTCGGGTCCTATAATGGAGGTGCGAATCGTTAGGTGATCCGGGTCCTGCACTTCGCCCAGTGCTTTCGTTAACGCATAGGAAGTCACGCCATCGGGAAGATCGTCTTCCCGATAACCCCCTTTGTCTCCGAGAAACACGCAATCCGTGCTGATATGAATAAGTCGGGCCGATATGGCGTCCGCTAAATACCGCAGACGATGAGGCAAAAATCCGTTGATATGATATGCATTAATTTTGTCATCACTCTGCCCGTTGATTCAAAACACCTACAGCGTTGATGATCATATGCGGCCGAACCGCTTTGATTATATGCTCCACGGCACTCATATCGGTTACATCCAGCACAAGGCCTTGTGAATCATGTCTGTCCCGGGTCGTGTAAAAGACATGATGCTTGCCGAACGACTGAAAGTACTGAACAAGCATATGTCCCGCCATACCGTTGCCCCCGAGAATGAGCATCTTCATGGCAAGAATCCTCCGCGTTGAAGGATTTCGCGTATCTCGGTCTTGGTCATTAATTGATGCTCCGAGCTGAAGCTGTTGAAGGATACTTTGGATAAGCCCTGATACCGCTCCTTCAGATCGGGAATTTCGAGTGTCGGCAATATGACCAGGTATTCATCATCATAAACCACCGTAGTCAAGCTTTCAAAATCACTCATAAGAATTTCATGAATCTTCTCACCCGGCCGAATACCCGTTTCGACCAGTGTAACGTCGCTTCTGCCAGAAGCATCTATCAGTACTTCTGCCAAATCCACAATGCGGCAGGTCGGCATCATCATAACAAAAATTTCGCCGCCTACACTTTCAATCGATGCCTTGAACAGCAGGGATATCGCATCCTTCAAGGTCAGGAAAAATCGGGTCATGTTATGGTCCGTGATGCTGATCTGACCCTTCTGCCGGATCTGATTCTTGAATACATGAACGACGCTTCCGTTCGTTCCAAGAACATTTCCACCCCGCACACAGACAAATTTGGTGTGCCTACTCAACAGATTAGCATACACGATTAGTTTCTCGCCAATCGCTTTGGTCATGCCGTAAAAGTTGGATGGATTCGCTGCCTTATCCGTTGAAATATAGATCACTTTTTTCACTTGATTTTCAATAGCAGCCTCAATGACATGCTGTGTGCCGACCACATTGGTTTTCAGAGCTTCATAGGGATGCTCTTCGCACACAGGAACGTGCTTCAGTGCCGCCAGATGGAATACATAATCCACATCCTGACAGGCTGCTGTTAGAGCTTCCTTGTCGCGAATATCTCCGATTCGGAAAGTGAGTCTTGGATCTTCAAACTCACGGTCCATAGCCACCTGCGTAGCCTCGCTTCTGGAATAAACGATGACCTGCTTAGGATTTAGCGGCAGAAGCTGCGTGATCAGTTCATGTCCCCAAGAGCCTGTGCCGCCAGTCACCAAAATCCGTTGATTAGTGAACATTCACTTTCCCTCCAAGCACATATTTTACGACGGTACGCGACACATTGTCCGCTAAATACCCCTCAGGGCACACCCAGTCACGACCCAGCTGCGTCATCAGTTTGACCGCTCCATGGATACGCTCAGCATTCAAACCGGAGACGATGTTGCTTCCGCAGTCCACAGTTTCCGGCCGCTCCGTCGTCCGGCGAACCGTTACCGTAGGAACGTGCATGATGCAGCACTCCTCCTGCACCGTACCGCTGTCCGTGATCGCGCAGAGTGCCTCTTTCTCGAGTCGTACAAAATCAAAAAAGCCGAATGGCTCATGAAATTCAATAAGCGGATGAAGTTGAACATCCTTGGCCCCTTCAAGACGCGAGGCCGTCCGGGGATGCAAACTGCATATGAGTCGCTTTCCGAACGTTTCAGCGACCGCATTTAACCCATTTAATATTTCCGTCAAATTCTCAGGTCGATCCACATTCTCTGAACGGTGTATCGTAATCAGAAAATATTGCTGGGGGGAGAGCGACAGCTTCTCCATAATCCGGCTCTGATTGACCTGAGCTTCGTAATGCTTCATCACTTCATAGATCGGGTTCCCTGTCAGGACAATTCGTTGACTAGGCACTCCCTCTCGAAGCAGATGATTCTTGCTGTAGTTTGTATAGGGCATATTGATGGAGGACACCGCATCTATGACTTTGCGGTTCTTCTCTTCAGGCACATCCAGATCAAAGCAGCGGTTGCCGGCTTCCATATGCACCACCGGGTATCCCAGACGCTCTGCCAGCACAGCACATAACGCACTGTTTGTATCACCCAGCAGCAGAACCGTGTCCGGCTGCTCCTGTTCCAATATTTCCTCCATTCGGCTGAACATAACGGACAACTGGCCTCCCAGCGTGGCCTGGCGGTCCTGAAGCACATAGTCCGGACTGCGGAGCCCCATCTCCGAGAAGAAGACCCCGCTTAAGGTATTGGTGAAATTTTGTCCCGTATGCACAAGCACATGCCGCGTTGCATACTGGTCTAGAAGAGGAATGATCAAGCTTAATCGGATAATTTCGGGCCTCGTACCCAAGATCGTCATGACTTTCATATCGGATTCTCCCTTGCCAACTTAATCACAGATCCGAAGGCGATAACTCCGTAGCACGACCATTCTTCTCGCTTTCGTGAGACAGCAGAACGGAAGCGGACTTTTTGAAGTAAGCCTAGACCGTTCACCGCTCTGCTGTTGACCTCGTCTCATGCCTTTCGTCGCCTTGCGGACGTTCTGCGTAGTCTAAGCCTTGATGCCCGTCGCCTGGTCGCCCTGCCTTCCGGTCTCTTGGTTCGTCTACGAACGAATAACCGACGCGCAACAGCAGCACTTCGTTTCTTCCTGCGGCTATTCTGCTTACGTCGTCTCGCCGGAACAACCCGGCGCTTCACCCGTCTTGCCGTCACCTGAAACCATGCAGGATATTCATTCATCCAGCGTGAAACCATGCCGTTCAATCGCATTCCGTACACCTCTGGACCAAATACAGCCTGGATCTGAAGGCGGTTCTGCATACCCAGAGCCTCGCCCCGATCCGGCTGATCCAGGATGAACCTCACCTTCTCTGCCAGTGAGGCCGGGCTCCCGGGAATCGCGAGCAGATGCGGGCATCCGGCAGCCGTCAGGACCTCCTGAAGTCCTCCTGATGCGTAGGCTACAACCGGCTTCCCGTGCAGCAGCCCCTCCAGAGCCGTTAATCCGAATCCCTCCGGTATCAGACTCGGTACCACCACGACATCAAGGGCACAATATACTTGAGTGATATACGTCTTGAGATCCGGCAAATACTGAAACGATGTCTGAGCTCCCGCCGAAGCAATGCGATCGCGGCACAATATGTCATAATCCGGATTCAGCGCACTCCCAACGATGAGAAAGGCTGCGTCGGGGTAAGCATCCTTGAGCGAGAGCGCCATGTCTATGAAGTGATGCACCCCTTTGCTCTCGATCAGAAATGAAGAAATCATACCAATTAACGGTTGATTTGCAGTGATGCCGAGACTGCCGCGAAAGGAAGCTCTCGTTGTCGCCCATGCGGCTGGCTGAATATCAGACTCAATCCAGGATGGAGGGAGTACCGTCATTTTGGACTGCCTGACTTCCACCGGGAAACTCTCGGCTACGGATTCGGAAATGCTGACCAGCCAGTTGCTGTACTGATGGATTAACGAAGTGGCCAAATGGGCGTTCCCGTTTTCCGTAATTTTTTCGGTCAATTGCCATACTACGGGAATTCCAAGTCTCTTGCCCGCTGCTGCCGGCATAAAGTGCACACACGTATTTGTCAGAATTACCTGCGGGGCCTCACCTGCAATCCATTTCATCAATCCACGGAAAACCGATGTTGCCATCAGCTTATTGGCTTCGGCCAAAAGATTGGAACCCGGTGTATACACGCTGTGAAACAATGGAATTCTGTGGATTTTGACCGTAATCCCGGATTGTCTCGCCAATATAGTCAGCCGGCCTTCGTTCGGTGCAACCAGAACGCAATCAAAATAAGGAGTCATCTGTCCGCAGAAGAACAGAAGCAGCTTCTCCGCTCCCGTAATGCTGGATGGATTGGATACGTGTGAAAAAATCAACATTTTCGGTTTAAAGGCCATCGGTATTATCCGCATCTACAGTAACCGTGATTGTGGCAGTACCGGATGCGATCCACCTCCTTTTCACCCAGTTGGTACAATATATTAGAAAAACAAAGACACCGTAACGACGCTTGTTCCCCCATCATTGAACTATTTCTGAGCCAGGATCAAGGAAAGATAACCGAGAAGAGCGTATTCAGGCGGTGTGCATAGGTATGCTCCTGATAGGTTCTCTCCAGGGCACGATGTGCGATCTCTTTTCTCAGGTGGTCGTTAGCAAGATAGTACTCTACCTTCTCCAGCAGCTCACCCTGAGACCGGTAGGTGTCAATCTCCACACCTGGTGTATAGAACCGCGCCAGATCTGACCGCTCATCGCAGAGCTGAAGCGTGCCGCAAGCACTAATCTCAAACGTACGCGGATTCGGGGAAGCCGCCGGTATATGTCCGCTGTTCTGATTGATTTCATCGTCATCCACCGCACGGTGCAAATTGATAACAATCTTGGCGCTGTTATATACGTCCGCAGTCTCCGCCGGACCCATCCACTTGTTGATCTCAATCTGGTTGTTAAATCGGCCGTAACCCGGGAATTTCTCCCACCAGTTACCGTTAATAAAGGTCCGGTGTGCCATCAATTGGTCCATAATGGGCTCAAAAAACTGAATTCGCTTCGGATACGCTGTACCAACAAAACCGATATCCCGCTTAGCTGCTCCCGGCATGGCAATCGGACGATAGTGTACGGGAAACGCGGCAAACGGCAAATAGTGAACCTGGGAGCAGCCTAAGTTCTGATAATGGGCCACGCAGTTCAGTTCCAGTGTAAATACATAATCGTAGTGGTGGATCCAGTCTACGGTCATATCCGTATAATACGGATCGTCCGTCATCCAGACGGCCGTCCGAATATCCATGGCCCGAACCGCATCCATCTGTTCCACAGGCAAATACATGCCGTCAAGCACCAGTACAAGATCCGGCCGCGTACGGCTTGCTTCTGCAGCTACGTCCTGCTTGGCATCCGTCAATGAAACCTGGCGTACCATGCCGTGCAGTGTACCAATAATCGCCTCGTCAATCGGCGAGTAAGGAAATCCTTTTCCCGAGCTGACAAACAACACATGGATATCCCTCACAGGCGGCGTATAGACAACCCGGTTAACGATACCCTGTGATTTCCCTCGAAAATACCCCTCATCATATCCGGCGTGCATACCTGCATTCCTGCCTCGTCCATATGCATCGGATACGGCGGACCGACGGGGTCCGGCAGCTAAACTTTTAGGCATCCGCTTCGCTCCTCCCTGATATTTGCTCGGACAACTTGCTAATTCAAACGTTGGGCCTCGATCAATGTCAGAAGTTCAGGCAGTCGGTGAACATACGTATGTCTCGTCATGGTCGTCTGCAGCGCTCGCTGCGCTATACTTCTGCGCTGATCCTCCTGAGAAAGATAATAGGAAATCTTATGTTTCAATTCTTGGACAGAACCAAAGGTCTCGATGTCGATCCCAGGCGTGTAATAATGGCTCAGATCCTCCCGGATATCCGTAATTTGCAGTGTTCCGCAAGCATTGATCTCAAATGTCCGCGGATTGATCGAACGGCCCGGTAAATTCAGGCTGTTGCGGTTGTCATCACCGCTCTGGGTTGGCCTGTGCAGGTTGATTACAATTTTGGCGCCGTTGTAGAATTTCACGGTTTCCGCAGGCGGTATGAAACCGCTGTGTATGAAGGGGGAGAGCTCTTTATAGCGGGCAAGCCGCTCCCAGTAGCCTCCGATGATGCGAACCTGCTTTCCCTTCAAGAACGGTGCCAATTCATCAAACAAGGCCGCACGGTTTCGAAACGCATTCCCGATGAAGCAAATGTCCGAACGATAAGCCGGCCCTGCCATCAACGGGGTAAACAGCTCCGGATGAACCCCCAAAGGAAGATAATAAACCTCCCTCACCCCGACACTTTGATATAATGGAACACAGCTCAGCTCATGCGTGAACACAACATCAAAGTGTTGTGCCAGCCCCGGTGTTTCCTCTGTGAAATACGGATCATCCACAAACCAGATGGCCGTTCGGAAGCCTGCTTCGCGGAGCTGAGTCATCGAATGCTGAAAATCATCCGGAAAAACATGCAGACCGTTCATGACCAGAATGATATCCGGTCTCTGCTGCAAGGCTGCTTCCAGCACCTGTTCCGGACGTACGACGATGCATTCCCTGACGATTTTGCCAAGTCCGCTGGATACTCCTTCATCAATGGATTCAAAGCCTTGGGGGACATACATGACCTTCACATTGAAATATGGCGGGGGCTCGGTTGGAATACGATCGATCAGCGCACGGCACCCACCCAAACGGTAACCTTCACTGTAACCTGCCCGGTAGCCCTCCTTCTGACCTGTACGCTTCGATAAACTCACCATTTCCACCCTGTCTCTTATGGGATTTACAAAGGTTCATATAACTATATGCCAAGAGGACGAATGCATCATGGACGACTGTCCCTGAGACGGGGAATTTGGCGGATGCCCTTACGTCTAGCCTGGTCATGACAGGATTGGCAAAAAAATAAAAAAGAGCGGTCTCCCACGGATTCAAGCCTTCCGTGAGAGCCGCCCTGCCTGCCGTCATACCGGCGCAGGTGGGATTTGACCGTCTTCATATCCTTGTGCAAAACCCGATTTAAACCCTTCATCATAGGCCTGATTGTAGCCCTGATTATACGCTTGGGAAGAGGCCGGAAAGAACACGCGTCCGCTTCTTCTTAAACGGTAGCGCCCCCGGATTCCGCGACGTTTACGTAAGCTGGAGCTGACGCCACGACGCCGTCTCACGCCCTTTACGACCTTCAAACGTCTTACAGCTGAGGATATTTTTCTGCTGCCGATAGGACGTGTACGTCTTCGCGTTCGTAAAACCGTTGATTTCACTTTCATCCTTTAACCTCCTGAGTCCTTTGATTCTTCCTGTGCTGCTGTACTAGAGTTGGCTATGCGTCCAACCGCAAGCCATGGGGATGAAGGAGATCCCCATTGGGTCCGGTTCAAGGGAATTCCTGTCAGCATTTCAGTCATGACCGACTGGTAGCCGGTCAATAATCGAATATTCTCTGCAAGCTTTCGCGCGGTCACATCAGAATGAGCAGAAACCTCTGCAATGTTCTGAAGTATGTCTGCCAGCGCCTCCTGACTTCTGGCAATGGATGAGATCATGGCCACTCTTGCTGTATGTTCCCGGTGGGTACGTGTAATCATCAGTCCGATTCTCCAAAATCAAACTCGTCAAAACCTCCGCTGGCAGCCTGATCCTCGGTACCTAAAGCCACTCGCAGATTTCGGCATAGACCTGATCCGATACGCGTCAGTCCCTCGATCTGCTCCACAATCTGCTCATGAATGACCAGCGAATCCTTCAATCCGCCCATTGAGGGCTCTTGGGACAACACCCATTGACGAACCTTCTCCGCTTCGACGGCCTTGCCCTCCAGGATCAGAGAGGTCTCGCGCTGAATGGCGACGGCCGCTTCCAGCATACGCATCAAAGACTCTTCTTTGCTCAACTGCACTCCCGCCTCTGTCATCCGGTAATGATACCGGGTTATTCTTCATCCTGCTCTCTCAGTTCCTTTAATACAATCTCCAAGCTGTCCGCCGCCGTTTGCTGCAGGTCCGCCATCGCATTCAGATAAGACACGATACTGCGATTAACTTGTACCGTATGCCCTCCAGATGATCTTGATCCTTCAGCAAGCTGAAGTTCATAATCAGGAAGAGAATGTATAATTTGAGCCATGCGAACAGCAGCATGGCGCTGAGCTTCCAATATCCGGGCCAGCTGCTGCTGAGAATGTGAAAGATGCGCAATCATATCATCAATTTTGCTTTCCACGTCGGTACTCCCCTTCACTCTTCTATCTGTTCAGCATATGCGGAGAACGGATTCTCCGTGCAAAACACCCGCCTATAACTTTCCTCCTGCAAATACGGTGGATGCCTCAATTCTGGACCTCTGCTCCACCGGTATCCGTTCCAGCCATTTGAGCATGCTATCCTCTGCAGAACCGATATCCTCCATCCACAATCCGATCTCTTCCGGAAGTTTACGCCTGAACAGCAAGCAGCTTAATTTCTGTCCGGAAAGCGGGACTTGCTGTGCCGCCTCTTGTGTCGTCGTTAAGCCCCCGGAACTGGCATAGACCATTCGGATAGCAGGCTCGCGCTCAAGCTCCCTTATCAGTACCCCCAGCCAGTTGTCCAGATTCGGAGCATCATAAGCCAATACGGCGATATATTCACCAAGCGATGTGGAGATGGCCCTGTTTATGACAACAGCAAGATTGTCGCCGCTCTTCCCCTTAATATGCCGTATGGCTCCGCTCCGTCCATGAATATACCGTCTTGTGGCCGGTGTGGCCCCAGCATCTGCAACAAGCACTTCATACAGGTGGGGGGTCATGGTCTCCACATGCTGAATGACTTGAACGGCTGAATCATGATGCGGATGGGCAGGAATTATAATGCTCGTTCCATCAAATACACTGCCTCGATCCTCCTGTCCAAGCCTCAGTCCCAGTGCATAGCCTGCCTGGTAACCGGCTCGATAACTCTCCCCGGATCCCCCTTCCCGTTTCTCTGTGGTATTGAGCGTGGCTCTCGCTGCACGTCGTCTTTTCATGGCAATGCATCCTTCATGTGTACAGCCGCCTCCTGCAGCGATTCAAAAGTACCGGCATCACACCACCATTGCTGCAGAATGTCATACACCAGTGTCCCAGCAGCTGCGTACAGATTATTGACATCGGTAATCTCCAATTCCCCTCGGTCCGACGGACTGATTCGGCTGATGATTTCAAACACACTATGGTCATACATATATATTCCGGTCACCGCATGACGGCTCCGGGGATTTACGGGTTTCTCCTCAATGAAGAGCAGTTTCCCGCTGCCATCCTCCGCAAAAACAGGCACACCGTACCGATGAGGATTATCCGTAGGGCTGAGCAGCACCATTGCAGTACCAGGCGGCTGCTGTGTATAACACTGGATGAAGGGCTTTAAATCATCCTGAAACAAGTTATCCCCCAGGAGAACAACAAATTTCTCGTCTGGCGGGATGAATCCCTTGGCAAGCTCCAGCGCTTCCGCGATACCCCCCGCTTGTTCCTGCACCCTGTAGGTTAGATTGACACCGAAATTCCGTCCGTTCTCCAAATACTCCGCATACAGACCAACCGATTTGGAGCCGGTAATTAACAAAATGTCATCAATGCCAGCCTGCTGGAGCTTGTGTATTCCATATGCAATCATCGGATACTTTCCTACCGGAAGCAGGTGCTTATTCATATATTTCGTTAGCGGAAGGAGCCGGGTGCCGTTTCCTCCCGCCAATAATACGCCCTTCATGATGCGTCACCTCTCTCCTCGATGAATTGTAATGGGTCCACGTTCCATTTTTCCACAAACCGTTTCCGATTTCGTTCAATCAGGTCCTGGAACCCGCCCGGAAACCGATTCCGGAAGCTCGCGCTGCCCTCATGATGTACCAGAACGTTGCCTGCGACCAATAGCTTGAACCCGCCAAGACGGGCACGATAACAGTAATCATCATCCTCGTAATGACCGGGCGAGAACATTTCATCCAGCAGTCCAACCCGGTTCATGACCGTGCGCTTAAACAGATAACATAGTCCGACAATGCGGTTCACTTCCTGCCAGCGCCCCGGATTCGTCACATTCCAGCGCTCCGCTTCATGGATGTAACCCGTGATGTCCGTATACCCTGCCTCCACCTGCTGAATTCCGCTTGCGTAATTCGTTACAGGTCCAACGATCCCGATCTCCTCCCGGCTGTACAGCGCCTCCAGCAATAACGTCAGCCAGCGAGGCGAGACAAAGACATCGTTGTTCAGCAGCAGTAATTGGTCACCCGAAGCCATCCGAAGACCGCGGTTGCACGCAACGGGAAATCCGGTGTTCTCCGGCAGGGAAATCAGCAGCAGCTTCTCACGAAGACAATATTCGCCGGTGCCGTCCCGGGATCCGTTATCTACCACGATAATCTCGTAGGGTACATCAGTATAAGCACGAATATGATCCACGCAAGTTCGCAGCAGATGCAGTCCATTAAACGTGGGGATAATAATGCTTGTAAGTCCGCTCATAGGCTGTTCCTCCGTAAGGCTAGTTCCGTTCGTGACACCTGTCCCCATTGAAGACGTGCGCCAAGGTCTTTCATCGTTTCTCCAAGCGCTTCAACATGATCGCCAATGATCAGCCTTGCTACCGGATTGTCCTTGCCCCGGTTCGTTTTTCTTCTCCGGTTCATACTGAGAACATCCACCGTCTGCACCGCTTCAATCCGAAGTCCCTGTCTTATAGCCAGGGACTGGGCCATGGGCGGAACCGCAAGGTTCCCATACCCAATGCGCTCCATGGCATGCCTTGTCATGGCGTGCGGCACAGCCGTTAGAGAATTAGCCTCGAGATCATCGCGCCCCATCATTCGATTGAGAAAGGTTTTACAGCGGGTAACCTCATCTTGTCGTTCAAAAGCCGGCAGAAGCGGCATAATATCGTTTAAAGCTACATCCACTCCCCGATCTGCCGCCACCAGATACGAGCTCAGTTTCTCGGCAGATACCGGCATATCCCCGTCCATGAACAGGATGATGTCGCCAGTGCTCATCTTGGCCCCCATGGCACGGGCCACGTCATGCCCCAGACGATCCGGAATATGCGCAACAATGACCCCTTCAAATGAACGTGCTGCAGCGTACGTGTGGTCCTGACTTCCATTCTCGACCACAATGATCTCATGGAATGGAAGTCGCTTCAGCTCCCGCAGCACCATCGGGATCGAGCTTGCCTCATTGCAGGCAGACACGATAACGGAAACGCGCCCGTTCAGAGGCGGCAGCAGTGGCGCGGGGACAGGCTCCCTGGAGCTTCTGGCGTACCCGCGCCGGAAAGCTTCAGCTGCACTCGGCATTACATGGTAGAATTGGTGCCGGGGAATTCCACTGGAATACAACCACAGTCCAAAGGCAGCCGAGGCCGCACTGCTGGAAACAGTCCTGTTCCTTTTGCCAGCCATGCCTCCCGCACTCCATGCCAGCCGTTGCCACCGACTGCTCAGCGAGGATCGGAAGGCTGTGGAGGCTCGGGGGGAGCCCTTTGCTTTTCTTGAACGCCTTTGGCTGTAACGGCCTAATCGGAATGATTTTTTATAAATTACCTTCTGCACGTGCTCACCTCACCAAGCTCCGTCTTCGTCCTCCATCGTGATATCCGCCGCGGACGCCCCTCTCCGCAATCACGGCTTCCAGTGCTTCCAGATGATCGCCCAGCACCAGCATTTCGAGCGGATCCCCGCCCGTTGTCCGTCCCGGGTTCAAGCGTCCGACCTCAACGCGATAAACCGCCTCCACCCGCAGCCCCCGGCTCATCGCAGCTGCCTGCGCTTTGGGAGGAATCGACAGTTCCCTTGCACCCATGACATCGAGCGCCCGGCGGCTTAATGCATGCGGCACGGCTGTCATGGACGCTCCCCGCAAATCAGACCTGCCCAGAATCGAATTTAATGTATATTTCGCAAGAATAACCCGGTGAACCGGCGACCGATCGACAGGGCCGGTGTAATCGTTCAGGGCCACATCCACACCAGACAGCACCGCCTGTACGAATGGCCTTAATTCACCAGAAGGAATAACCATATCGCTGTCTGTAAAAAGAAGAATTCGTCCTTTAGCTGCTTGTGCGCCTACACTTCGTCCAACATCGTTACCGAGCGGCTCCGCAAAAGATAATACCTTAGCTCCCATTCGCTCTGCGACCGATGCCGTTTGATCCTTGCATCCATTCGCAACCACAATAACCTCCGTTTCGGGGTGAACCGCCCGGGCCTCTGCTATCACCGCACCGATTTTGCCTGCTTCATTCATAGCCGGAATAATGACGGATACCAACGGATTGGGATGATTATCTCTTGGGATCTGTGGTTCCGAAGGACGGTAGGTTATACGGTTAGCCGGATCTGCCGGCTGCACTCCTCTTCTGGAGGCTCGCCGTGCAACCGATCTTCGTGGTCTTAACCGCTGCACATTACGCATATTCGTACTCCTCCTCCCATGTAACGTCACTTGCTCCTTGGCAATCTATGCTATTGTATGTTTGCTCTCACTCACCGTAACGGCATATGTACGGTTATGCGCCATGCTCATCCCCCATCTGCTACCTGTACACACAAAAAGGGCGGGGAGTTTCCTCCCCGCCTTTTTTTCACTCCTAATGTCCGCCTACCGCTATCCACGACACCCACCCGGCAGCTAGCTGACTGCCTTCGTTTCTTGTAATGCCAACTACCGCCTGAAGTTCGTTCCGTGACCTAACCCCCGCCTGAAATGCCGGATCGCTGCACGAACTACCACCATCGCATAGTTTGCGTCGGCATACGGGAGACGTGAAGCGATACGGCAACATCGATGTCGTCCACGTCTTCCGGAAACACGAACGGTATATTGCCGAACTGCTGCATTAACGGTCTGTCAGTTGTCCCTTGCACCGGATTAAAGTTCAAATGATCCACATCCACCGAATGGATTGCAATTTTAGAAGAAGTAATCGATTCAGGGGACAGATGAATGCTGTACACGGAATAGTCTTCAATCGCCTCACTCCTTACGCTGCGATGCCGAAGATGAGCGGCGCCGATCGTATCATCGGCCAGGGCATATTCGCTTCCACCATGATCCGCGCTCGTTCTGAACGTGGATGTTTTGAGACGGCCAGGATATCGCCGGTACGATCTCTTCCCTCTTCCCCTGGTGATCCTTCTGGCTTTGTTCACTGTCGGCTCTCTCCTCTGCTTCTAATCGTTACTTCATCCTATTCGGCAAGGGGGGCTCCTGCCACAGTCCCCTCGGTTTCCATCAGATGGTCTGCATCAGATGGACCCAGCGCTCTGCTGTGTGGTTCCATCTGAACCGCTGCCGCACCGTTTCACGGCCAGCCATTCCGATCTGTCTGCGAAGATTTTCGTCCTGAAGCAGATTGTTGATCTGCTCTGCAAGCCCGGTAGGAAAATCATCGCTTTGAACCAAGTAACCCGTCACCCCATTCTCTACAATTTCCGGAATGCCTCCTGCGCTTGATGCGATAACCGGTACGCCTGCCGCCATTGCCTCAACGTTGACCAGTCCAAAGGCCTCTCTGGGCGCAGATGGAACAGCCACGATATCCGCCAGCGTGTACCAGTCGGCTATAGCCGGATAAGGCACAAAGGGGCGGAAGCACACCCACTGCTGATACGGCCTGGCAGCCCTTTTTAATTCCCTTACATAAGCGGTTTCCCGGTCCGAGCCGTAAGCTGCGCTCCCGATAATGAGCAGCAGCACGTCCGGATGCTTGTCAATGATCTGTGGCAGTGTTTCAATTAAGTGGTGGACGCCTTTATCGGGTATGAGCCGTCCGGCAAACAGGAGAATGCGCCGCCCGCTCCATCCGTGCTGAGCAAGCCTTGCTTCCTTCAATGCCTTGGCAGCCGGGCTGAAGGGCGGGGTAAAATGCTCAAGGCTAACCCCGAGGTGATTAATCGTGATTTTATCCGACAGCCACGGATGCCTGGTCGTAATATCCTCCAGTAGAAAACGGCTGTTGACTACAATCCCGTCCATCCAGCGAGCAATGTTCCCAAACCGCTGTTCACTCATGTACGGAGGCGTGACGAAGGTATTGGAATGGAGATTGAGTACTGTCTTCACATCAGGAAGATGCATCTTCAGGCGCTGGGCTAGCAGCGGCCGATTGTGCACTTCGATAATATCCGGTCTCCATTTTTGAAGCCTGCGCAGCAAGGAAGGATAGTAGTTCGCTCCAGATGGAAGTCGATAACACGGTACACCGTTGATCGCGTCCTTGGACGGAAGCCCTTTTCCCAACACTCCGAATATGCGCACATCCATGACTTCCTGTGCCAAGGGAATGGTCTGCTCCACCACACGCTCCACGGAGCTGCTCCTCCCCGATGGAATAACAAACGACCCCGGCGTCACAACCGCCACCTTCCGCAAACTCATAACTCCACACCCTTCTCACAACTTAGCTATATGAAAAAACCTCTGCTGATTGATTTCAAAGGAGACCCTGGCTCTATAGCCGTCGTGTTTGCATGCTGTCTCCAAAAAGGCGCACTCCCGTCATTTGTATGGCCTAATACCTTAACATATACCGGATAAGGGGCTGTTGGTGACTAATATTAATAATAAAGAATAGGCCAACCACGGGCGACACCCGTCCATCCGGGACAATCTTCCTTATGCATACGATGTGGTACAAAGACTACATGATCTATGGTAACAAGGAGGATGACCATGCATCCGGAATTTGTCGGCATTCTGCTCAACAACAACACGTATCGCAGAATTTCCAGCGGGAGAATCGGCACTGAATCACTGGCTAACTATGAAGAAGCCGCTGCCATGTACGGGCTGGTTCCTTGTTTTTTTACCATTCATCATATTTCACGGGATACCGGAAAGGTGACAGGATACATCCCGATTTCATCCGGATACACCAAAGTGCATATTCCCATTCCCCGTGTGATCCATATGCGAGCCATATACAACAGACGTGAACTCAAGCTGATCGATCACCTGATTCAACAAGGAATCTATGTGTTTAACGGGCGCACCCGCTATGGTAAAGACAAGATTCACCATATGCTGGAGCAGGACCCTGAATTGGCCCACGCCTTGCCCCATACGGTAAAAGCTACTCCTCTCTCGATTCGGTCCATGCTGAGTCAGCACGGTGACCTCGTCTTAAAGCCGTGCAGCGGAAGTGTCGGAGTTGGGATTATGCGGTTAAAAAGGAGCCCTGGACGCACCCATCTGACCTATTCCCGTTCCTTGCCTTCTGCAAGAGGCTGGAGAACGGTAGCGTTGGCTGAAGGGAGACTTCATCCTCTGATATACCAGAGGATCAGGCGCGCGCCCTTTCTAGCGCAGCAGCGAATCCCCCTGGCAGAATACACGGGGACGTCCTTTTGACATCAGGGTCACTGTGCAGCGGGGAGGCAGCGGCGGCTGGGAGATTGCTGGCATGTTCGCCAAAACCTCACCGCCCCAAACCTTTGTCTCCAACATTGCTCAAGGAGGCTCTGCCTATCAGGTGCCTGATATACTGACCCGCTGTATGCCTCATGCACCTGTAGGAGCTACCCTTGAGCGTATCTCCGAATTTTCTCTGCATATCGCCCGCATCCTGTCCTTGTTTATTCCGTATGCAGCCGATTTTGGACTGGACATTGGCATCACGGAAGATGAAAGACTCTATTTCATTGAATGCAACGGCTGCGATCAACGGTATGGCTTCCTGGAGGCAGGTATGGGAGAGGCGTGGAAAAACTCATACCGCAATCCGATGGCTTTTGTCCGCTATCTGTATGACAATGCGGGATGGCCCCCGTATTGAAAAAGGGACTGAATGCGATGCCTGTTATGGTCCATTCGCTTCCTATAGGAGGGGGAAATCCTGCAAATTGGAAGAGAGCATACAGCCATGCTTCACAGGTCGTTCACCTCAATGCAGCGGTAACCTGTGAAGGGAATGAATTTTCATCAGTGGAACAGCATAAAAAACCAGCCGCTGCCCAGAGAAATCGGGCAATGGCTGGTTTTTAGATGTTATTGAAGTGTGGGTTGGATCAGTGAGGAACCTGAGATTTGAAATCTCCTTTACTGGACTGATCCGCATGATAGAATACAACATCCCCGTCTGTCAGGTTGAATCTCTTCCCGTAGGGATCCGTATGTGTATTGCTATACCCTTCGAGCTGCCACTGATTCATGAGTGGGCCATGAATGTATTGCAAATGCGGCTTGGCCGTATTGCCGTTTCGGATCGTCTCCAGGTTGAAATTCACCACAATATACCCTTTTTTCAGGAATATCGCCGATTTCTCATCCAGACGATTCGCCCGTCCGTACGCCGCCAAATCGGTTCCCTTCTTCACGACATATACGTCGGCAGGCAGACTGTATTCACCGTACCAGCGCTGAATGGCAGCGTTGGCACGCTCGGTGTCAACGGAGGCAGGTAAACCTGCCTTGGGCCCGATCAGTGTTCGTATGCCGGAAGGAAGCAGCATCCAATCCAGCCTTCCCACCCAGGTTTTGCTCTTGCTGATTTTCTCCATATACTGCTTCGCATAGGTCGCTGCACTCATCCCCGCCGGGGCACCGCCATGGTTATACAGATAAGCGGCGGTATCCTGCAGTTCGTCTTGCGGAACATGGCGCAGCCTTTCATTCAAAACAACGTACCGTTTCTCCGTATCCTGCGGCGAACCGATGCGTATGAACTTCCGGTTCCCGCTGTGATAATACAAGTCAACCTCCTGGCGTCCGCTGCCATCTTTATTTACATAATAAAAACTCGGTGTGATCGAAATGCCATCTTGGGTGCCAAACATATTGCCCTTGGTCTTCAAATCGAATTATTGGAATAGGTAAGGGTTTGATATTATCTCCACCTTTTCCCCTCCTCCACACCGTGCATGCAATTTTCACCGCACACGGCGTTCCACCTTATATGCTAAAGTTATATGCTCACAAGTTTACATGCTTTGCGATAGAGATTGATTTTATCAATCATAGCGTCGGTAAGTTGTAGGATACTTTTGTAATGTTCAATCGTTTTATCTTCTGTGGCATGTACTAACCTGTGTACATCGCTGTGAATAATGCATAGGTTATTGTACTTATCTGTGCCACCCAGGGATAGAGGTTCGTAGTGATGACAATGAACCTCTTCTGCCTGTAAGAATAAACCCGTGACTTCGCATAATCCCTGAACTCCTGAGTACCTTGAAAGCCGATTGTCGGAATATTCAAGAGTCCTATCCCAGACGTCCGATCGAATTAGTTTCGATAACTCTACTTGGACGTGAAACTTGAGATTTACGTGAATGCTTTCTCTGGCTTCAGCATTATACGGGGTTGATTCCTGGCTGAAGTTTAGTGGTTTACTTTTAGAAATGTCCTGTAAAGGGAAGAGTAGCGTTCCTGCAACCTCCCAAGTTTTATTATTATTTTTATAAAACTTAGAGTATGTTGGAGGCGGCCGTTTTGGTCTTCCGTATCTACTGATGGATTTGAGACGATTGAACATAAATCGACTTTTGCGAAAGGCAATTTCCTGAAAGTCCATGCTTACATGTGATGCGAATTTGAAATAGTTATGTAGGCCAAGGACAAAGCTATTCCATTGTGAGATCGTTTTTGGAGTAGGAGATAGCTTAATTTCAGTGATCAATTTATTTATTCGTTTCTTGATCTGATCCTTCTTCTTATCAGAGATGAAACTATGAGCAACATGCTTTTTGCCTTTAGGAACGGCCTTAAACTTAAAGCCCAAGAAATTGGATGATTTCTTGCGCAGATTTATGACCATTGATTTCTCTGGAGAGACATCTAGTTTAAGTCGTTCTTTAAGGTATTGTTTTACTGCATGGTACCATTTATAGGCGTCTTGTGAGGTTCTGGCAAAGATCTTAAAGTCATCAGCATACCTTACGATAAAGCCCTCTTTGAGTTTTGTCCTCTTCAGGGCGGCATATTTATTTCTTTGTGTGTAAGGATGTTTGGTTTTAAAATTTTCCCATTGCCCTGCAACCCAGTGATCCAAGTCATTAAGTACTATGTTGGATAATAAGGGAGAGAGAATTCCACCTTGCGGTGTACCTTTACGAGGTATTCCTTCCTTTTCAATGGGTGCCTTCAACATTTTTCCTATAATGGCCAGTACTCTCCGGTCTTTAATCCCTATATTCCAAAGTTGTTTAAGAAGCAGTGTATGGTTTACGTTATCAAAGAAGCCTTTTATATCGATATCAACAACAAAGTGGAGTTGGGCGTTGTTAATTAATGTATCGCATCTTGACTTTGCATGATGCGTGCTTCTTAGAGGCCTGAATCCATAACTATGCTTATAAAACTTTGCTTCACAGATAGGTTCTAAAACTTGCTTGACCATTTGCTGTATTAATCTGTCCAGCATACTAGGAATACCTAATGGTCGTTTATCGCCATTGGGTTTCGGGATGAAGACACGTCTGACTAGTTTCGGTTTATAGTGATCAAGTGTTTTACGAATCGTATTGATGAATTCATCCTGACTGTAGCTATTGAAATCATCAATGCTAAATTGATCAGTGCCTTGAGTCTTTGATCCTTTGTTGCTTTTAATCATTCGATAGGCTAGAAGTATATTATTATCAGAAGTAATCAGTTCATATAGCCTGTTAAACGAGCAACCTTCTTTACTTTTAAGGTAAAGAGTATCAAAGATCGATTGCATCCCGTAGTATTCAGCGTATCGCAAATATGTGATGATTGTGGACAACTCCTTGAAAAGTTGTTTCCCACTTTCTTACCTGACCGATCATCTGCAACTTGAGTAATTTAACTTAAATTTATAAGGCTTGGGGCTATCCCTCCGGAATGTTTCCATTCTTTCATAGGTACTGTGCCCCTACTCTCACAAGAGTAAATCATGTTGCCATGAACCATTCCCTTGATAGAGGTTTAACAACGGAGTTGTATAAATGTCTCTTGCTTTCCACGTTCCGATTATTCTAGCTATCCATGCGCGTTTTAGGTGGCGACTATAAGCCTGTAAACCTTATACCCTCTTTGTTAGGTATCCCGAATTTCATAACTTCAAATCTTACTTTTCGGTAGTTTACGCTGCTAGTGCAGCACAATTCTTTCGAATTGTTATACCTCTAGACCCGTACATTCATCGCTTGGTCAGTTACTTGTGTAACATTCTCACCATGACGCGCTTTTCAGCACCCCGACCTATTTCAGACCATATTTCTCAAAGAGAAACTTAGGCCCGATTCAGCCGACTTCACCTAGCTTCAAACAGAGACAAGCTATCTCTTGTTTCTGCTTGTAGGAGTATTAGGTAGGAAGTTTAAGCTCAACATGAAGGCTTTCATTCCTTCCTTCGAATAATCAGTTGTTATTCTTTTTATTTGATAAGAACCCACTCTTTTCATACCATTAGGCACTTATAGAGTAACGTGTCGCACTGAAATGGTAGCCTGTCTTCACTGCTGCATTCTTATATCCCTGCACTGGATGCTTACCCGGTGCGATGGGAAGTGTGTAGGGCAACACATTCCCGCGTACTCCGCCGTCAATGTCGCGCAGTCCTGTCCAGTAGGATACGCCGCTTGGTGCGGCATTCCCCTTTTGCTTGCGGAAGACAGTCTCCCAGTTATAGTCGGCAACATCTGTGATGTGAAAATCATATACGCGCCCGATCACATCAACCGGCTCCATATCGGTAGCCACATGGTGGGCCAGATCAAGGTTTGCACCGGGCTGTGTCGTAAAATCGGTCGGGGCGTTCTCCGCAATCGTACGGAAGTATACCTCATAATTCCCTTCATCCACCCAGACCGGCAGGAAAAATTCCGTATCCAACTGCGGTGTCGGGATTGTGATCCAGGTGCCCTTTGGATAAAAGATGCTCTTGTCACTGCTGTAAACATCGAACGGAAAATATACCTGCTTCGATCTTACATACTTGGCATAGTCACGGTCTCCGTATCCGTGAATGTTCCGGTGCTGGCCCGAAGTCGGAATGCGGACCGTAAATGGCCGATCCAGGATGAAGGCCGAGCGGTTCGGATTCGGCGTTGTCTTCTGGTTATGCGCCTGATCATCCGTCACGGAGGCGTAGTTGACGACAGGGGTATGCACGGTGACCGTATTGATGGCGTTGACAGGATATGTTTTATTGGAGCCGCCATTGATATTTCCAGGTATGAGTTCATAATCAATCGTGCCTGTACTCGTGGTATTTGCCTTGTTCAACAGCGTACTGCTGATGAGATAATTTTTGCCGTACAGGACATCCCTTTGGATCGTTGTTGCCGGAGGTATTATTCCTGGTGTCGGTGCGGTTCCCTGAGCCCAGCTGTCACTCATGACAGTAGACCCGTTAAACAGGACACGGTCGTTCTTGACCTGATTTTGGCCAACTGCCGATTCGGCTGCCGAAGTAAAATCCGGGGTTGGTACAGAAGGTCTGCTCGAGCCGCCGGAAACGGTCTCCGTACCCAAGTCAACTTCTTCACAGGAAGCAGGCTCCACATGATCGTCCACACTCGCGTTGTGTTCAGATGTAAGAACAGGGGGTGTGTAGCCGGCAGGAGTCAGATTAACCGTACCTCCAGGTAATGCGTAATTGCTGACGGATGATCTGGCTAGCCTGTAGACTTCCAGATTATCGATTTGCCAATATGAATACGGCCGGGTTATCGTGACTTGTTCTTCTACCGGGACTTCTTCTTCCATCGGTTCGTCCGGCGTACCGGGGTCATTCGGACCTGTGCTGGGCGTTCCCGGTATGGTCCAGGTTAGAATATAGGTCTTCTTCACGGGAACCGTATAGGTGATTTCCCCGGTCATGTTGGCCCATTGATTCTGGTATAAATAATTGAGTCCAAATACGTTCACGTACAAGGATTCAGAAGTAGGTATCCCGTCCAGCACATCAAACTTCTCGGAGTCCCGATCGTCAGCTTTCACTACCCCGGTTGCCACAGGGTCCATAACCGTATGTGATGATACGGTCCCTTTACTCGCCGTACCAATTTGAATCCCGCAAGTATTAGGTGGACCACCTGGATCTACCCCTCCGTTATTCCCGCAAGAGGAGCCTGTCCCAACCTGAATCGTGGCATCGTCCGATTCATCCAAAGCCTGAGCCGCATCCTTAAAGTGCGCTGTAATCGTAGCTTGTCCTGTTGCTGCCACGGCTGTAACTGCACCTGAAGCACTGACGGACATGACGCTGCTATCCGAACTTCGCCATGTCAGCTTGTCGTGCCTTTGCAGATTGTATGTACTGCCATCTATCTTCGTTAATTTCGCGGTAAGCTGGATCGTACCGGCTGGTGCTACACATGTCGGTCCAGTGATCTCTAAGCTTGATGTTCCATCAGCGAAGGTAGCTCGAAGGAGTTTGTCTTTGTACATATAAGTGTAGGAATCAAAGTCTACGAAAAATTTCGAGAAATACCAAACTTGTTTGGCTCCAGGATTAGCCCAATATCGATTATAGGTGTCGTTGTTGAAAGTCTGAGTGAATTTAATTGTTATAGAATTAAGTTCGTTGTCATTGACACTTATTACTTCTCCACCAACTGTACTTGGATCCGATGTTCCAAATGTACCATGTACATCCGGAATCCTAGTTGTATCATCAATTTGAATATTTTTAGCAGTAACCTCATCAGAAATCGCGCCACTTCGTATCCAAGTTCCAAACAATGTATGCCCTATCTCCGAAATAAGGAAAGCTTCTTGGCGATTAATAGGCGCCTTCATTTCTTTATCAGTACATCCGGGGTACTTCGGCAATTGATGCCCTTGAATATTTTCTCTTTCAACATTTCTACAATTTCTGTTATCCATAATTGTTCCAAAGGTACTCGATGCCTTCCACAATTGTCCGTACTCATTTCCAGCATCTGAGACCGACCATCTATCCCAATAATACACCCCGCCATAATTTGTGTTATTGGTAGATGATACTTTTATTTTTGTACCACTTATTGTGTCTTTACCGCTCCATGATGTTACCCCTGGACTAAATCCATTTATTGATCTTATTGGTGAGTTTGTTTTCTTATTTATCCATTCAATCTTTTTAATCACTTTCCCGGGTGGAGCATTCACAGTAATTCTTTTTGTTTCTAAATCCTTCTTAGAAGAAAATAAATAGCCGCTATATTCGTAGTCTCTTGAATCTATAACAAAATCGAAATCAACGTCTTGTGTAGTATCATTAGCTGCTTCAACTGATTGAACGAAGGGAAGTACGATTAATGTCAACAAAATAAAAATTAATGTTATTGAACCTATGATAGGAGTCCTTTGTCTGTTCATAATACTAATCCCTTACTTAATCAAGATAGATCTTGATAACTTATTAAGGTATACAGGAGCCCCAGCACTAATAGTTTCAACCATGACTTCAATTATACCTCCAGTACTAAATCCTTGTTTGGGAATAACCAAACCGTTAAATTGCTTTTTAGGATCGGTAGATTCAATGATGCGTGGCATATTTAACACTGTACCGTTTGCTTTCCCGTTAAAGCCTCGGATATTGAGTGCTAGTTCTTTCGCGGGATATAACTTTGGTTTTTCATTAACTACGTAGTGTGATTTCAAGAGAATTACATAAGCCTGTAAATCATTTGTAAAAACATTCCTATTAGAACCCTGTATCCACACTAGTTTCTCTTTACTAGGAAGAAGCTTGCGGTTCGGATCTTTAGGATCATTCCAGTCAATTGCAATAAGCTCATCTACTTGAGCAACAACGGAACCATCCGTTGCACCGAACTGCAACTTAGACATCTTCCATGAATCAATACCAACATTTTTATTGTTATTATCCGGCCCATTAAAAATCTCCGGTGCCACCGAGAAAATATTTGTCTTATGCCAATAAACTTCTGCTGCGGCTACGGCATATTTATCAACGGGAAGTTCCTTGCCGTTCTTGACTTGAAGCAATCTCTCAATGACCGCAATGGCCTGAGCTCTTGTTGTAGTCCCCTGTGGCGAGATTACCCCTGGAGCAGTGCCCGATATGATGCCATCTTTGGATGCAAGGTACATCCACTGCTTGTCTTCCACATCCTTGTATCCCAAAGCCTTTACCGCAAGCTTGGACATCTCTTCGCGCGTCATACGCTGCGTGAGCTGATTGTTGGCAAAATCCCCAGCCTTATATATACCTGCCGACTCGGCCGCTTTAACATACGGAGTATACCAAGAGCCTGAACTTGAGGAACCCAGCTCGATGTCCATGGCTGACACAGCCATTTTTATAAATTCTGCTCTGGAGACCTGATGATTCGGCAGAAACCTTCCGTCCGGATAACCATCAACATAACCGCGTTGGATCGCATCATTAATCGCTGCTTGAGCCCAGTGTCCTTGAATATCCCTGAAATTTTTATTAACAGTCTCTCGGGTTTCCGCTTTCTCTTCAACACTGGCATCTGCTTGCGCAGCCTCCACCGGGTTCAAGGCCAAACTTGCTAGTAAGACAGAAATTGCCGTTAATACACTAATCGAGATTTTCTTCATAACGATCCTCCTAAATACAAGTAGTAGAATAAAACCTATGAAATTGCTTCATATCTCCTTCCTACGCCCTTGCTTAGGGACATCAGCCGTCATCTCTCACAATTACACAATAATTACATTTTTGTATTGAGAAGAGAAATTGTAGTTAGTTTATCATAAATCCTGATGTATTGGTATAATATTCCTATCCTGATTCTGTTCTACTAGATACATTCGCATCTTCGCACGTGACGGCTGATTCGTGTCTCTGGTCATGCCTAGATATGATAAAACCTCGAACGACAGCCACATAAAAAATATGTGCTCTCGATCGAGGTTTAATGGTTACACCTAGCGGTGTCGTTACAGATTCGGGGAGGACTCATCCCGGTCCCCTGCCTGAAATTCGGCTTTTTCTGCAGTTTGCTTATATACAGCCGCCAACACTTTCTCATAAGCGCTTTCAAATTCCTCAGGCAGCATTGGCTTGATATCCTCCAATACGGACAGCAGTTTAAATAATGCTTGCACCTCGTCTTCCGTCAATCCAAGCGGGTACATGGCAAAGTGTCCAATAAATGTGTAGCCGCGTCCTCGGCCTTGATGAGTAATGGGAATATGCATGGCACTAAGGGCATCCATATCCCGATAAATGGTTCTCTCACTCGTTCCACAACGTTCGGCAAGCTCTCTAGCCAGGATCCCAGGTCTTGCTTGTACAAGGGTAATGATTCTCATTAGTCGGATCAGTCGGTCTGTCATATGGCATTCTCCCTATCTTTCTAGTAAATTAGACATATATTTCTTGACTGCTAAGTAGTACATTCGACCCTGAAATCATTTTTCCTTTTTTATATAAAGATTCTCAATTACCGGTTAATTTTTAAGTCTAAAGTCCCTTTTGCTGTTCGCATTTCCAGACTAGGATTGCCGATATGTATCCATATACAAACTACTTAGTTTATAAAGGGCCTCTGCCTCCTTCAAATAATCCGCATCCCGAAATCGGGTTGCATATACAAGCATCTCATCTGCCTGTCTACGAATCAGATCTTCCCCTTCAGCCAAATTGCCCTGTTCCAGCTCGCCTCTTGCTTGCTCCAGTATCGATGCATTCTGGTATAACTTCAGGACCTTCTCAACACGATAATCTGGATTTCGATATTTCAATGCCGTATGATTGCTGAATTGAAGCGGGATCGTGCGGGAAGGCTGCAATACGACCTTCTGCTTCAGAACATCTACATAAGTCCATAAAGCGGTAATAATGGGATACACACCGGATGACCGGGAGCCCACGCTTAGTTCTAGAAGCAATTGTTTGGATTTTCCTTCGAATAAAGAGCCTAAAGACAACGAAATATTACGATCATTTAATACCTCACCTTGACACCCATACATATGTACCAATTGGACGCGCTCACCCAACTGAAGATGCAGCTGGACTTCTTCAGCAATATGCTGATTAAAGCCTTTGGACTGCGTTTTTGGCCTTAGGACACCAGCCCTCCACTCGATCAGCAGAAAGACTTGACTAGTGCCGCCAGCTGATACATGGCTGTGGCTCCATGTAAAATCCGAATACAAGCCTGACTGCAACACATCCACCTCTTTCCTCTTCTTCTAATAATGTACCAATACAGATGGACATCTTACTGTCACGGAACATATGTTCTGATTGTGTTTACGACAAAAAAAGACCACAGCCCTATTCGCTGCGGTCTTTTGGATATTTTTTTATTTGTCACTTTTTTGACAAGGAAATCTTTTACTCTTCGTGAAATGGAGATTCTATCACCCTATTGCTGCTGCTCTGGAGAGGGAAACCGACTTGATGTCCCCCATATCGCCTCCCGCACGTTGAATCGGGGCATAGGTTACTTTATCGATTAACAAACCGTTGCCTACCGGCTTTCCGTTCACTGTAATCATAATTTTTTTCACGTTATTGTCATTCATCATGATCGTCTTCTCCTTTTTATCTGTTCATTCATTTATGAAAAATCTCGTATGGGATCACTTCATTGCGCTTGCCTGAATTCATTACCCTCCATAAGAACAAGTTAAACAGCTCAGCCGGCGGATAGATTCACATCTGCCACGAAAGTGGGTAATATATTAATAGAAACCTGTCGGAATCTGATTCGTATTTACTATAATTAATCGAATGGTGGTGATCCCTCATGCGCAAGCCGACAAAATCCAAGCTGATCCGACTTTCACTCTTGCTGCTGGTGGCAGGGATCTCGTTGCCAGCCGGAGGCAAAACAGTCAGCGCCAATTATTTCAACAATCTGTATGATAATATCCAGCAATTCTCCGGACTGCCTGAAGAAATCAATCAGCTCAAGAACAACTATAACCAGGCTTTGCAAGAACTTGATAAAGCAAGAATCGCGTCCGAGCAGCTGCAGCAGCAAAATGTAAATCTGGCAGAACAGAACTCCAATCTTTCGGAGCAGAATCAGCAATTGACCCAAATGGTAGGTCAGCTGCAAGAGGCGGAAGCCGCGCGCAAAAGGGGAGCCGAACGCTTGAAGACGGTAGCCATAACCGCCGTGGCCTTAGCTGCCGGATACTTTGTTATCATACGTGTCCTTCGATTCGGTATGCGCCGGACAAACCGCTTGAAATAGGACAAGCTCCATATCTCTTACACCATCCATATCCTATAGACCATACAGAACAAAGGAGGCGCGGCCTTGATTATCCGAATGGAAGATGCAGCGGGCAGCGGAGCCGGACAAGCGGTGACCTTCTCCCTGACTGACGGAGACACAGTCCATGTTCTGCATCCTGAGCAGATCGTTGCCTATCGTGGTCCCTCCTCCGGGCGCAGCGATCGTCTGATGAATGTGAAGGGTATCTATCGCAAGAAAAAATGGATTCGTGCCGACATTGCCGGTCCAAGCCAATTCACGGCAGCACTTCCCCCTGGCTTTAACATGCATGAGATTCAGCTGGAAGGTGAACAGGACATGCTCTATGATTTTCGGCATGTTTTCTTTTATACCAAACAGGTTACGATGCAGACACGGATACTAAAGATCAAGAACATGCTGGTAACGCGGGATGCCATTAAGATGAAGTTTTCCGGAAATGGCAGCATCGGCATCTTGACCCAGGGTCCTGTCTGCAAAGTCAAGCTGCATCCCACCGAGCCGTTGTACGTTGACGCCGGGAGCATCATCGCATATCCCGAAGCAGCTAAGCTGGACCTGACCGTTTACGGCAATCATCTGGCAAGCCAGCATATGAACTACCATTGGAAGCTGACCGGTGACGGGTATGTCTTGTTTCAGGCGGGACGCCAAAATCAGCGGCTCGTTAACGAACTTAACGACGAAGGAATAATTAAGCGGTTTTTACGGGAAGCAATTCCCTTCGGCGGAGTGTTTATCAAATAATCAGGCCGTGCTATAATGGAAGGCGTAGTTAGAGCCGCAGGATATTCAACCAGAAGCGGTCGCAAGAACAACAGAAGACAATCCATGCCCCGTTAACGGTGTATGGGAGAGGTTCGTGAACTCCCTCTATAAAAAACTATCGTGTCTTATTCGGTGTAAACCCTAAGAATAAGGCTTGTTTTTTTACGGATTCAGTTCAATGAACTTCTCTTTCTTCTACGGGATCAGCCTTCGGCTGCTCTTAATTTATGAAGGATGAGAGGTTTTTTTATGCTTAAAAATGAAAAAGCGGTTGTTGTTTTCAGCGGTGGCCAAGACAGCACCACCTGCCTGTTCTGGACGAAGGAACGCTTTGCCGAAGTCGAGACTGTAACCTTTGATTATGGCCAACGCCATAAACTCGAAATAGAATGTGCTGCACAGATTGCCAAGGAGCAAGGCGTGAAGCAGACGGTGCTCGATATGAGCCTGCTTAATCAGCTGGCACCCAACGCGCTGACACGGAGCGATATTGAAATCGCAGAAGGTGATGGCTTGCCGACCACTTTTGTGGATGGACGGAACCTGTTGTTCCTCAGCTTTGCCGCTGTGCTTGCCAAGGGCGCCGGAGCCAAACATCTGATCACAGGCGTGTGTGAGACGGATTTCAGCGGTTATCCCGATTGCCGGGACAGCTTTATTAAATCACTCAACGTTACACTGAACTTAGCCATGGACTACCCGTTTGTCATTCATACGCCGCTGATGTGGCTCGACAAATCGGAAACCTGGGAGCTTGCCGACCAGATGAACGCACTGGAATACGTTCGTGACCACACGTTAACCTGCTACAACGGCATCAAAGGAGACGGCTGCGGGGAATGCCCTGCATGCAAATTAAGAAAAGCCGGTCTCGACAACTATATGTTGCGCCGTAACCGTGTATCTGAAGGGGGGCGCCTGGTATGAGCCGCGAGCCCGGGACTTTCCGCATTGTAGAGCACCTGCAGAAGCTTGGAGAAGACATCGATGCCGGAAGCCTGCGTTACCACCGGAAGCGGGTGCTTGTCTCGAAAGAGTTTACATTTGATGCTGCCCATCATCTGCATTGTTATGAAGGAAAGTGCAAGAACCTGCACGGCCACACGTACAAAGTGGTCTTTGGTATCAGCGGTATTCCCAATGAAGTCGGTATTACCGTGGACTTTGGCGACATTAAAGATTGCTGGAAAACGGATATCGAACCTTATCTGGATCACCGTTACTTAAACGAGACCCTACCGCCAATGAACACAACAGCGGAAAACATGGTGGTCTGGCTGTTTGAAAAAATGGAGGACGCCCTCCGCAGCAAAGAGTCGCACGAGCAACAAGGGCACACGAACCGAATTCGTTCGCCTGTTCGAGACGCCGACCAGCTACGCCGAGGTCAGACGGGAGTGGATGATCCAGTGAATGATCAGCATGTTACAACCGCGAACGATACCGGGCCGACGGCCTCCTCCGCCGCCGCAAACGGTGGACCCGGCCGATTCCCGTCATGGAAATCTTCGGTCCCACCGTTCAAGGTGAAGGCATGGTCGTAGGCCGCAAGACGATGTTCGTACGTACGGCAGGCTGCGACTATCGCTGCTCCTGGTGCGATTCCGCCTTTACGTGGGACGGGTCCGCCAAGGATTCCATTTCGCACATGAGTGCGGACGACATCTGGCAGGAGCTCTACCGCTTGGGCGGAGAACGCTTTGATCACGTCACGCTCTCCGGCGGGAATCCCGCTCTTCTCTCCCAGCTTGGCTCCCTTGTGAATGAATTGCATCGGCATGGAATTACCGTTGCCGTGGAGACACAGGGTTCACGCTGGCAGGATTGGCTGAACGAGGTTGACGAAGTCACCATTTCGCCGAAGCCGCCAAGCTCCGGAATGGCTACGGACTGGGGCAAGCTGGATGATATCATCTCCCGCTTGTCCGGACGTCCGCCCGGCAGATCCTTCAGCCTGAAGGTTGTGGTGTTTGACGATCACGATCTGGCTTACGCGGAGACGGTGCACGAACGTTATCCGAATGTGCCATTCTACCTGCAGACCGGCAACCCCGATGTAGGCACTGGCGATACAACCACGCTTGTCTCTCATCTGCTGGATCGGTATGAGCAGCTTGTTGAGGCAGTCATGTTATCCGACCGCTTGAACGATGTGCGTGTATTGCCGCAATTGCACACGCTCGTATGGGGGAATAAGCGCGGAGTATAACCGTCTGTAAGTATCCGCTTGATTAAGATGAAGAATACAAATAGTGATAAGGAGTTTTCGTTCATGGCTGGAAGACAAAAAGAAGAGATGCAAGACGTTACCCTGCTCGGCAACCAAGGCACTAAATATACATTTGAATATGATCCCAGCATTCTGGAGAGCTTTGACAACAAACATGCCTACCGGGATTACTTCGTCAAATTCAACTGCCCCGAATTTACCAGCCTGTGCCCGATTACAGGCCAGCCGGACTTTGCGACCATCTACATCAGCTATATTCCGGATATCAAAATGGTCGAGAGCAAGTCTCTGAAGCTGTATCTGTTCAGCTTCCGCAACCATGGCGATTTCCATGAGGACTGCATGAACATCATCATGAATGACCTCATCAAACTGATGGATCCGCGATACATCGAAGTGTGGGGCAAATTTACCCCGCGCGGCGGCATTTCCATCGATCCGTATTGCAATTACGGTCGTCCGGGAACCAAATACGAAGACATCGCTGCAAACCGCCTGATGAACCACGACTTATATCCGGAGACAGTGGATAATCGTTAGAATGCTGCTTGTGAAAATTCAATATGTACCAAAAAAAGGGCTGCCCAAGCACGATAAGCGGGCAACCCTTTTTGTCACAAGAATAATCGAATATATACCTACAAGGAAGATTCCATATTCCGCAGGCGGCAGCTAAGACGGCGCTTCTTGTAGAGCATTTTTCCGGCTTCGGCCACATCGCTGATGGTCCCCTTATTGCTGATCGATCCAAATACGATTCCGGCAATCGGAATCAGCTGAAACAGCTTTTTCATTCCGAAGTTGTCGGTATAGGACAGGACCACTTCACGCCAGCCCTGCAGTTGGGAGAATACCTGCTCCGTCGCCTGCTCCTCATCAAAACGGGCAAGCTCTTCAAGCACGGCCTTCTTCCCCACGATGTCTGCGGATGAGAATTGCAAGCATTTTACGATGAACACCCGCTCCCGCGGATCGTTCGGATCATAACCGTAGCAGAGTGCCATCTCCTGCAGCACCTTGAGCGACTGACCCAGCACCATCGGCAGATCTGCAGCGATCGTAAACACGCCGCCGATTCCCGTTGCTGCCCCTTGCGCTGCGGCGAATTTGACACGCTTGACTGTTAGCGTATCCGCAGCGGTATCCATCACGTGGAGTGGCAATGCTGCGGCAGATGCCAGAGTCAGCTCCTCTGTCCCCGTCCTTTTCTCATCCCCGTCCTCAAACTCGCTAGCCGATTTCCTGTGATCGGATTTCACGGATGAGCTGGAAGCTGCCTCCGAAACATCCAATCCCGCGGTTTGAGCCAGTACGTTCAACACCGTCTTCTCGCGAACAAGATGCTTTCCACCGTTCTGAATAAATCCGCCAACCTCATTCAGGGCACTGCCGATTTTCTCTTGAACTGCCTTGGGGGTGAGGCGATCCAGCAGCATAAAGGGAATTCTTCCGAGCTTCTCCCAGAACATAACATCCTTCTGCTCTTTCTCCCATTTCAATATCTCTTGAAGCTGCGACTCCAGCTGTTGCCGTGATTCCATCTCCGTCATTCTCACTATCTCCTCTACCCACTATTAAAAATAACTATAGGGTGTATACGCAGCAAAACGCCAAAAAGACGCAACAAATTGAAAATTCTCTTATCAGTCTTTTCCTCCATTCGCAAAAAAAGAGGCCAACCCCTTATTCAGGTTAACCTCTCTCCTCTATTCTTCAGTCTATGCCATGTTACACCTGGATCATTTTATTTCCCTAAGTATGCGTTCAGCATCCAGGTATGCTTCTGAACATCGCTCACCATACCAGTCAACAGATCAGCAGTAGCATCGTCACCCTCTTGATTGGCTGCTTCGATTCCGGCTTTCAGTTCCACGGCAAGCTGCTCGAAATCTGCAACCAGCTGACCCACCATCTGCTCGGCACTCTTCTCATTCGAAGCTTCCTGAAGCGTGGCGAGTTTCAAGTACTGTGACATCGTTGCTGCCGGTTTGGCGCCAATGGCCAGCATCCGTTCTGCCAGCTCATCTACATAACCTGCCGCTGCGTTGTACAACTCCTCAAACTTCTCATGCAGCACATAGAATTGGGGGCCTTTGACAAACCAGTGATGATGGTGCAGCTTAACGCCAAGCAGGCTCCAGTTGGCTACCTGTGTATTCAAAATCTGCTGAAGTTCATCCGTTGTAGTTCCTTGCGTATTATGGGTTAAGTTACTCATCTATATCGTCTCCTTTTATTGTATTTAGACTTATTCTAAATCCTTGTATTAATCATACCAGATTACTCTCTCATTTGCAAAGGATATCGAAACTTATCAGATGAAGATAGGATGAAGAAATCCCCAGCTATTTATACTCTATCCTAATTTATTTTTCCATCCGCCTGCAGTGACAGGCATCATATGGCCTAAGCTCACAACGCTTACGATAATCCCAGTATGGCCTTCATTTCCTTTCGCTTTTGTTTTGAATTCATCACATATAAAGTGTCCCCGGCCTCAATTACAGTATTGCCTTTGGGCGTAATAATACGCTTCTGCCGAATAATGGCCGTAAACAGGATGTCATCTGGCAGACCCAGCTCCTGAATCTCCTTACCGATAATGGGCATCTCCCCGTCCACAACGATGTGGTTAATCTCGGAATCTGCTTTGCCCAGCGCCATTAACTCCAATAAAGACGGAGCTTTGGCCTTGTCTCTCTCCACCAATGAAAGCTTCTGGGTTAGAGGGGAAATTGTCGTGCCCTGAATTACCGCGGAGGTCAGCACAACAAAGAAAACCACATTAAAAAACAGCTCCCCCTGCTGGACTCCCGCCAGAACAGGATATGTAGCCAGCACGATCGGCACAGCTCCGCGGAGTCCGGCCCATGATATCAATATCTTCTCACGCACGGCAAACTTGGTGAACAGCAAGCTGGCGAACACGCCAATCGGCCGGGCAATGAATATTAGAATCAGAGACAACAGCAGCCCTTCCCATACAATCCCCGACAGCTCATTCGGGAACACAAGAAGTCCCAGTAGCACAAACATCACGATCTGCATCATCCAGGCAAATCCCTGATTAAATGCTTGAATCGTCTTGCGGTAAGTCAACTCGGCATTGCCAAGCAGCAGCGCCATGACGTATACAGCCAGCAATCCGCTGGCTCCGAGCCAGGCGGCGGATGCATAAGTCATCACGGCAAACCCCAATGCCGTAACGGGGTACAAGCCGGAGGAATCAAAATTGATGCGGTTAATTACATATACAGCCAGCATTCCCAAGAGCACACCCACGACCAAACCGAGCCCCATCTCCATGACAAAAGAAAAAATCAGACCGAGCAAATTCATCTCCGGACGTTCTATCCATTCGATTAACGACACGGTTAAAAAAACCGCCATCGGATCATTGCTTCCGGATTCCGCTTCCAGTGTCATCCGAATCCGCCTCTTCAGATTCGTTCCGCCTAGAACCGAGAATACGGCAGCTGCATCCGTCGAGCCTACAATCGCTCCGATTAATAGTCCCTCTTTTAAGGATATATCCAGAATAAAGGCTGCGCATACTCCAACGACAACGGTGGTTAGTAAAACACCAATCGTTGCAAGGGAAACAGCGGGTCCAAGCACCGGTTTGATCTCTTTGAAATCGGTCTGCATCCCTCCTTGAAACAAAATAACGATCAGAGCAAATATTCCGACCAGCTGCGTAAGCTCCGCATTATCGTAATAGATGAATCGGCTGAGAATCATGCCAATTGCGATAAACAGCACCAGAGCAGGCATACCGAAACGGGAAGAGAACTTTGTGGTCAGGACGCTTGTCAGAAGCAAAGCGCCGCATAGCAGAATCATGGAATCAACAAAACTTGGCAAGCTCATCCCTCCGGTGTCAGCAGATCAAGTTAAACTATATTACCCTAATAACATGTTCTTTCCGCATCAAGGCAGTTGGAATGTGCCTTGGAAACCCATTTCTGACGGGAAGCAAACGTTTACTGGAAATTTCGCACCCAATGACTTTATACTGGTAATTAGCGACATGCATAGGGAGGTCTCAATCGAGTGAACATTTCTATTATGAAAGGCGATCAGTTACATCATGCAGTTGAACTGTCCGACCGTATTTTTCTTAAGCAGCCCGAACAGCCTTCTATGGGAGTATCTTTCCCTCCGATATTCTCGCCGGGCATCAGCCATTCTTACGGAGCCTGGGATCAAGACAAACTGGTTTCCTTTATGGGATTTGTACCTTTTTCCATACAAATTCGTGGTGCGAAGCTAAACATTTATTCCATCGGCTCCGTTTAGTACAGATCCCAACTATCGGGGTCAGCGACTTGCCGGCACACTTCTGGAACAATGCATCCACCATGCCGAAGCTTCAGCAGCATCCTTAATTCTGATCTCTGGCGGCCGATCCCTATATACCCGGGCAGGCAGCCGTTTGTTCGGCCGGGCATACCGGTTCCGTCTATCCCCGGCCGTCATAGAGCCATTACGCACGGCAACCGGTAAACAGGTGAACATCCGGGCTATGCAGCCACAGGATCTGTTCGATGTGCACCGACTAATGGAGCAGCGAGATGCTGGATATGTTACCACTGCCTCAGAGCTTAACAAACTGCTTGATGCAAGTGCATACTCCAACGTGATCCGCCTGGAACAGCAGGTGCTTGTGGCTGAAGAAGACGGCGTATTGACTGCATTTGCGATTATTGCCGTACCAGGAACCGTCATGACTCCTTCCAGAGAATCCACCCTTGTGGAATGGGGCGGAAGCCCTGAAGCAGCTGCACTGTTGATAGCAGGCGCTATCCAGTCCTTCAATCTCACAGAGCTGACCGTTCCTCTGCCATGGCAGGATAACGAGCTCGCTGCACTCATCCAATCTGCTGGTGTCACACCTGAAAATATACGAAATGACGGAACCGTGTATCTGGTCAGCGGCCCCCGATTGCTTCGCCAATTGGCGCCTCTGCTGCCCGATGGTTTAATTCAAGCAGAGGGCGAACATGGTCCGTACCGCCTGACGCTGAACAATGAAGCATTGGTGCTCGATGATGAGGGACTGCTCTCGCTCTTGTTTGATCCGGAGTCATCATATCGGACGAACGGCAGCGTAACCTTTGACCCTATACCTCTTCCGTATACAGCAGGTCTTCAATATATTTAGCGTTTTATATGAAGGTGCATATGTTCCTTCCTCTTATGGGGGGAAGAGCATATGTGCCTTTTTTTTCAATTAAGAGTCTTAGGTGCGCTACACACCTGTTATTAACAGGCCTCCACGTATAATGATTCACATGTGTACACCCCACCTGACGAATGGCCGTCCGCCTATTTTTGACTAGATAAGTGCCCTTCTTCTCCGCTTCTACATAGGATGAGGTAACCTACCTGATAGAAAGAGGTGCATGGCTTGAGTCACCATCATAAAAGAGGACTTCAAACCCAAACAAGCCTTGGTATCCCGGGTCTGATCCCCGGATATCCGTACTATCCTTATCCATACTATCCACCGTATTATCCAATCTATCCTTATCCACCATTCCCTCCAGGTTATCCGGGCGGCGGACCTGGATATCCTGGGCCGGGGCCGTGGCATCCGGGCGGACCTGGGCATGGACCTGGGCCGGGGCCTTGGCATCCGGGCGGACCTGGACATGGACCTGGACCCGGCCCGTGGCATCCGGGCGGACCTGGACATGGACCTGGTCCCGGTGGACCCGGACATGGACCTGGTCCCGGCGGACCGGGACATGGGCCGAGGGAAACGCGAGCACAACGCAGCAAGCGATAATCAATAACACGGAAGAAATATAACATGAATGCAGATTATCGCGCACAAGCAAACCGCCCGGGGAACCGGGCGGTTTTTGTTATCCTGTATCACATATACATAGAGATAGTACTTATCGTCTCTTTCTTGTTTCTTCCCGATCCGGACTTACAATATCAGGACTCACCGCACCGCCGTTGCCATCACCATAGCCTTGATACAGGTTAGGATCCGGAACGGCATCCTCGGTAGCAGCCGCTGCTTCGGAACGGGAATCCACCGGAGCGCCTGTTCCGCTGTATGTGCCTTCTTCACGGTAATGATGCTCATTCAGCGCGCTGTGACTCCGAAATATATCATATACCCGGCCGCCATTGGATTCATCCGCATCCACCATCACCAGAATATGGCCTTCGTTCACGTATCCTCCATACTCCTCTGCTTGCTCTTCCGGAATACCCAGACCAATCAAGCCGCCAACCAATCCACCCGCGCCGGCTCCTACGGCAGCTCCTGTAAGGGTTGCTGCGATAGGACCCGCGGCGATAATTGGCCCAATGCCCGGAATGGCCAATGCACCTAATCCAGCAAGCAATCCGGTTACACCGCCCAGCACACCACCCGTTGCTGCTCCGGAAGCCAGCCCTTCAGGTGCCTTGGTGCCTGTCTCCTCCTGAATATGGGAAGATTCACCTCGATCTTTAGCAATGACAGAGATTTCATCGGCTCCGAATCCTTGCCGCTTTAGCTCCTCAATAGCCCGGGTTGCTTCTTGTTCCGTCCTAAAGGCTCCAACAATTTTCTGAGTCATATGAATTACCTCCTGGTTTGTCATTTTCGGTTATCGCTGTACATTCCTAACTTAAACGCCAGCCGCCATAATCAAACATTGTAACCAAAATACATATTTGACCAAAACCCTATACTGGCGGGAAAGTTCCACATTTGTCCAAATTCCAGACTGGTAATATTTAACTAATGTTTCATTCATGCTAATATAGCAAGTAAGCACTTTGTACTTTAAAAATTGAATAGGTTGGTGATCCCATGAATTGGTTCAAACCATTCGAGGACGATCTTGCTGCAGCATTCTCAGCGTGCGAAGCAAGGCTAGGGGAGTTACCTGCTCCCCTGAACGAGATCGGACTATCGTATTTGAAGAAATTTGATGTATTCGAGCAGGATAGTTCCAAAAATTACATTTGTTATCTTCTTCCCTTCTGGATGAAAGAACTGACCGCACTCCCCGGCGATGTATATCGTCGTCTCTCAACCGCTAACATCATCGGCATGTTATACTACTTCATTCAAGATGACATAATGGATTCACCCCATGACAGTCAGTCTCCGATAGATCCAAAACACCATCTCGCCCTTGCCAACCTGTTGTATTATGAATTTCTAACATCCTATCAGCCATACTTCCCACCTGAATCCAGCTTTTGGTCCTATCTCAAAACATACACGCGAGAATGGTCGGAAGGTGTCATGCATGAGACTGGAGATGATTACTTTAAGGACAATCCGATCCTGGTTGCCAAAAAAGCGGCACCGGTCAAACTCGGCAGTACCGCCGCATTGCTGCTCTCTGATCAGGCCGATCTGATCCCCCGTACAAATGACGCCATGAATCATGTCTTGCTGACCTTGCAAATGATGGACGACTGGACCGATTGGAAGCAGGATCTTGCCGATGGCAGCTACAATTGCCTGTTGTCGCTCATTAAATCTGAACAAGGGATGCCAAGTGATGCGCCTCTGACGCTATCGGAAGTACAAGAAGCACTCTATATCCACAATATACTGAAGCCCTATGCAGAGATTGCTGCAGCAACTCACGCTCATCTCTTAACGATAGAGATCGACGCCCCTCATCTCATGTCGTTCCACCAAACGATTGTAGATGAACTTCATGTCGAGGCGGAAAATATCGAAAACAGTAAAAAAACACTTTCGTTTGGCGGGTTAAACTATTATTTGTCTATACTGAACAAAAAATAATAGATTTTATATTTATTCCATGGTATTCTTTAAGAGTAAAAAATAACCAATTTATTTGAAAGGGTGATTCTAATGACGACAGAAGCCATCTTTCAAACACAATTGATTCAAAAAGCTTGGGAGGATCCTAGCTTTAAGGCAAAATTGCTCAGCGATCCTAAATCCGCCATCAAGGAAGTCCTTGGCGTACGGATTCCAGACCACATCGAGATTCGAACTCTTGAAGAAAATCCCGGCGAGCTGTATCTGGTCATTCCTCCGAATCCAACGGGCGTGATCAAATCTGAAGCCAAAGAAAGAGCCATCTGGTAAAGACTACATAACAGCAGGGGAATTTCATAAATAGATTCACAAGAAAAACATCAATCAACGTGCTTCCTTAGAAGGACAAACCACGTTGAGAAGATGTTTTTCTTGCGATTATCGGTAAAAAGAGTGGGAACGACAGCCGTCCATCGCTACCGCAGCTCTGGCGAATCATTCGCAAGCTGCGGGAAGCGTAATGATGGCATCCGTCCCCACTCCTTTTCTGCTTGTAAAAAAGATATCTCCGTCCATCGCCTCGATAATTCGGAAGGTTACCATCAAACCAAGACCGGTTCCTTTGGTTTTGTTGGAGAAATAAGGTTCTCCAAGCCGAGCTATTACATCCGCCCCCATCCCCTCTCCATTATCAACAACATGGATAAACACTTGATTCTGCTGCCGGTAACAACGGATATGAACCACCCCTTCTTCTCCCAGTGCCTCAATGCTGTTCTTGATAATATTAATGAAAGCCTGCTTGAATTTGGAGGAGTTTCCCCGAATGGTAATATCCTCTGGAATATCCACAGTGATCCTGCCTCCCTGCAGATGGGCGAGAGGGGCAAGTATGCCTTCGATATGCTTGAATTCTTCGGAAATCTGAAGCAGCGTGTCTTTGCCGAATTCCGGTTTGGCAAAGGTTAAGAAATCCGTAATAATACCGGAAGCACGGTCCAGCTCCACCAGAGCCAAATCCAAATATTCGCGTTCGGCAGCCTCCGCCTTTCCAGTAAGCAGCTGCAGGAACCCCCGCGTAACCTGAAGCGGATTGCGAACCTCGTGTGCGACCGATGCTGCCAGCTCACTGATGATCTCCATCTTCTCCGAACGCTGCAGCTCATTGTTGAACATCTCAAGCTCTTTGGAGTATTGAAGAATCTGCTCATGATTTTTGGCAAAATGTCGCCCAAGGATAACAATCAATGCAATAATGAAGCTGACAATCCCCCACTTCCAGAGGAACAGATTGTAGCTGCCCCGGGTCATGAAAAATTGCAGCAGCTCTCCCAAACCTATAACGGCAAACACGGCAAAACCTGCATTGAAAATGACGGCATCCCTATTGCCCCTGAAGGCATAAAACATCGAGCTTCCAATCAGCAATATGAACTGAATGATCATCACAAACCCCATGACTTGCACGGAAAAGAAATAATACAAATCAAACCATTGATTGGAAGCCAATTGATTGACCACCAGAAACAGCCCGCAAAACAGCGAATAAACCACCTGAAATTTACGGAGTTTATGCAGCATATTTTTCCAACCGAGCCCGAATATTTTTTCAAAAAAGAGACTGAACGAAGGGAGTAGAATAAACAAAGAAATGTCGTATAAGTGAGTGTAGATATGTCCATATTCATCAAAAATCGTATAAAGAAACGGGGAGTATGTAAAAACAAGTATGCCTACAGATAAAACAATAAAGGACAGCGATAATACGGCAATCAAATATTTTCTGTTAAGGAAAATAGCGCAGATCAGCATAACAAAAGCAATAAAAACAAAGGCGCTTCCTAGAATGATATCCACCAAATTCGACTTAACAAACTGATTTAGCAGATCATGATATTCGCCGACAAGGATCTTGCCTTCAATCGTCACATGATCCCTCGCGGTTTCCAGCCAAATGTGAAGGTCCTTGCCAAGCAGCTCCTTATCCAAAGGAAGCAGGATGTGGTTCAACTCATAATTGTACGCTCTTGTAGATTCGTAAACCTTCACATGATCGGCATAAACTGCAACCTGCTGTCCATGCAGCTTTTCGATCAAAATCCCCGGAGACGCAGCTGTAATTTCAGGAATTTTCATATGAATCCATGCGGATGTCTTGGCATGCGGCTTCGATGGCTCTGAAGCACCAGCTGAAGTCTCCGTCCAGTCTTCCCTATGTGCGGGTACACTCTCCGGTATTCCTCCGGACTCGGACCAGAGGATTCTCCACTCTTTAATCGCTGCCCGTGCTGCCGTTTCTTCGGTGGCAAAGACAAGCCTGGGGTAGCCCTGGCTTAAAGCAATAACGATGATCAGGAACACAGCGATTCTCCATCCAGACCTCATTGACGCACCTCAAACATTATAATGAGTGAATACCTTTACTGAGTTATTCGATGCAGCAAAACCTTCCACCTTCTAAATTTCGGAAAAATGATAAAATTTCCTATTCATTATGTAAAAAAGCGGAAACAAACCGTAAAATAAGAATGGCGGTGCCAGGATATTATCCCTTTAGCACCGCCATGTCTCTGTAATTCATTTTAGATGGGTGAGGTAAGGCTGTTCGTCCAGTGAGCAAATCTGCTTTTGGGACATCTCCTCATGGTGCAGCTACTCTGGTTGCGATACATTCGCAGCCGGAAACCGGATAACAGCCTCGGTTCCACTCCCCTTTTCGCTCATAAAATGGATGGTCCCACGCATCGCTTCAATAATCCGGAAGGTAACCATCAATCCAAGCCCCGTCCCTTTGGACTTATTCGAGAAATAAGCCTCACCGAGTCTTTCCAGATCACGGGCGTCCATGCCAATGCCATTATCCTTAATGTGAATCACGACTTCTTCCGACTCGGCATACGCCCAGATGCGAATAATCCCCTCTTCATCCAATGCCTCTATGCTGTTCTTGACGATGTTAATCATCGCCTGCTTCAATTTGGAAGAGTTGCCGTTAATATATAAATCCTTGGTATCATCAAGCTTGATTGTCCCCCCGCTAAGATTCGCAAGCGGAAGCAGGATTCCTTTCACGTGCTTAAGCTCCTCATACACATTCAGCTTGACCTCATGCTCCAATTCAGGCTTGGCAAAGGTGAGGAAATCCGTGATGATGGCGGACGCCCGGTCCAGCTCCTTCAGCGCCAAGCCAAAGTACTCCTTCTCGGTCTCCTTGGAGTTTTGTGACAAAAGCTGCATGAAGCCGCGCGTCACTTGCAGCGGATTGCGAACCTCGTGTGCAACCGAGGCGGCCAGTTCACTGATGATCTCCATTTTCTCCGAACGCTGGAGCTCGTTATTAAACATCTCGAGCTTCCGGGAATATTGGACCACTTGCTCATGACTGCGGACAAATTTGCGGCCAAGCATAACGATCAGGGAAACAATCAGCGCGATAACGCCCCATTTCCATAGAAAAAAATCATATTTCTGGTCTTTATAATAGAAGGCCAGCAAATCTCCCAGCGTTGTTAACGCCATGATACCAAAGCCAAATGAAAAGATATAAGCATCCTTATTCCGCTTGGAAGCATAGAGAATCGTGGTTCCAACCAGCAGCAGGAGCTGCAGAATAATCAGGACGCCCAGAATTTGCACCGAGACGAGATAATAAATGTCATAGAACTGATTGCCGCTAAGCAAGTTCACGACAAGGAATATAACACAAGCCAGGGAATAGATCATCTGGAACCTTCGGCAATATCGAATCAAACGATAAGGACCGGAACCATATATTTTTTCGAAATAATAATACATCGCCGGCAGCACCGTTAAAAGCGCAACATCAAATGCCGTAACCCACACATTTCCGAGATCACCGTAGAAGGTATACAAGAAAGGGGAGTACGTAATAAGCAAGGCCCCGCTTGCCAGTATCACCACACTAAGTGCAAGCCAGCTGGATACCGTATGCTTCGGAAGAAACAGGCAGCAGCAGAACATCACCACGGCAATAAACAGAAATGAGCTCCCTAATATGAAATCTTCCAGGTCGTTCTTGATGAACGCTCCCCGCAGTTGGTCATATTCGCCAAGTCTGACGTTGCTGTCAATGCCCAGCGTTATATCACTGACGCCGCTCATCCATAGGTAAATGGTCTTTCCGGCGTCCTCCGGATGAATGGGGAGCAGCAGCGAATGGTTTGTATACATATAGTCTCGCTTGGCTTCGTATAACAGCTCATTCTCCAGAAAAACCATAACATTCTGTCCCTTAATGCGATCAATCATGATAGCGGACTGACTCCACGGAAACTTGGGCAAGGTAAAACGATTCCATGCCGAATATACCCCATCTGACTTTGGGGGCCCCGTTTCATCTGGTCTTCCCTCTACCCATCTCCCTGGATCCTGGATATTGGCTGGCGAAACGACGTCCTGTGGTTCCAGATCCCGCATATACTGCCAGTCGGGGATCAAGATTTGAGCATCGTATGCGTCCGCTTGTTCCGGTGACATCATGGATATAAACAGCAGCAGCGGCAGCACCAGCAGGAATATGTATTTGGGCATATCCTTCATCTAGTCAGCACCTCTAACCGTTATCATAGTCAATAAAAATGCGTTGCCTTCCTCGCTATGTCTAATTCGACAAACTTCGTGTCCATTTACAATCAATATAACATGAAACGGGTGTTGCGTTCGTAAAATTTTATTACCATATGGCAAAATAAAAAGGGACTGCCCGTAACCTAAAGGTTTAAGAGCAGTCCCTTGCATCATTAGTGCGCAGAGCTCGAGGCAAGACCAACTTTATCAACCATCCGCTGGCTTTCCTCATTAAGACCAACCAGGGTGGTTTCTTTTCCAGCTTCCTTGTATTTGTTCACTACCTTGGAAATGGCGTTCGTGGCTGACTGATCCCAGACATGGGACTTGGAGAAATCAATCACAACACATTCCGGATCCTCATTCACATCAAACAGGTCTACGAAATACATCATCGTTCCAAAAAATAGCTGCCCTCGGATCTCATATACCTTCGTTCCATTCGGCTGCGTGTGCGGAACCGCATGAATACGGGCCATCTTCCAGCCGAAATTCAGTGCGCTTAAAATAATGCCAATCATGACCCCGATTGCCAGGTTATGTGTTGCAACGACAATGATCACTGTTGCCAGCATGACAATGGCATCCCCTAAGGGCACCCGATGAAGCGTGCGGAGAGATCCCCATTCAAACGTACCGATCGAAACCATGAACATCACGCCCACAAGAGCGGCCATAGGAATCTGCTTCACAACATCCCCCAGTACAATGATGAGGAATAGCAGGAACACACCGGATACCAAAGTAGATAATCGGGTGCGCCCTCCCGATTTTACATTAATGACGGTCTGCCCAATCATGGCGCATCCTGCCATACCGCCGAAAAATCCAGTAATCACATTAGAGAGACCTTGACCACGAATTTCACGATTCTTATCACTGCCCGTCTCCGTCATCTCATCCACGAGTGAAGCCGTCAGAAGCGATTCCGTTATCCCGACTACCGCAAGTGCAAGAGAGATAGGCAGTATCGTCAGGATCATATCCAAACTGATGCTTACATTCGGTAAATGAAAGAACGGAAGGGTCTGCGTAATGTTGCCCATGTCCCCCACCGTTTGGACAGGCGCTCCGGACCAAACGGCGATGATCGTCATCACGATAATGGCAACAAGTGCGGATGGAACGGCTTTGGTCACCAGCGGCAGCAGATAAATAATGAGCAGCGTTCCGACCACCATCAAGTACATGGGCCACGATTCCCCTTTGAAATTCGGAAGCTGGGCCAGAAAAATAATGATTGCCAGCGAGTTCACAAATCCGGTAATGACCGGCTGGGGAACAAATGTGATAAAACGTCCGAATTTGAGCGCTCCCATCACCATCTGCAAGAGCCCAGTGAGAATGGTTGCCGCGTATAAATACTCAATCCCGTGTTGAACCACAAGCGGTCCCATCAACGATGCCATGGCCCCTGTCGCCGCAGAAATCATGCCTGGACGCCCGCCAAAAAACGAAATGCTGACAGCAATCACGAAGGAGGCATAGAGCCCCACCATAGGATCCACGCCCGCCATGATCGAGAACGCAATCGCTTCGGGTATGAGCGCAAATGCTACCGTCAATCCGGATAAAATATCTTTGCGCGAGTTGCCAAAGAAGCCTTGTTTAATCCATTGAAACAAAGTCATAATCACTTCCATTCTATTGTAATGGTTGACAATCCACTCTCAGAATTGTCGGGGCCGTTAATCACTTTTTTGATTATAGCGGGATCATTTATAAAATTCATTATGCAATTAAGCGCATATACCCCATAAAATCCTTTATTTCCTCCTGCTTAGCTACTCTTTCGTCCATTTTCCTATTCTGAGGATTTTCATAATACGCGGAATGACAGGGCATGCTAACACTTACTTGGTTCACCATAACCTGGACGTTTCGGGATTCATTCTTGTTTCAGCGGGTAAAGTCGAAGTATAGAAAAATTATTTCATATGGATTGAAGGAAGGAGCTGTGCAACATGCGAGATGAAAACAATCGTAATACGCTAGCGGATTTGACATATTTGGAATTTGAGGCCAGTCGAAGAGTAGAGGATGCGGACATGATTCCGAAGGATGATCTGAGGGATGTGAACACCTACACGGAGCAAAGTCTTAGCAGTGAGCATGCGGATCATATCGCATACGATCTGAATGAAGCAGCTCCTGCGGACGCGAAACCCGAGGAACGTTTGAATCCCGATCGCAGCGCCATCGATGCGTGGGAGGCTACCGGTGCTGAGCCCGATCAGCGGACGATTGCCGGCGAGAGGATCTCTTCGTCTGCGGGAATCAAAGAAACGGACCGACTGCAGGCGGATCGATCAGTCCACGAAACCGTCAACCGGGATGTCGCGGATGATGTGGCTGATCGGGAATGGCGGGCCATTGAGGCAGAGCCCCCTACTCGCCCCGGTGATGAAGTCATCGCGGAGTACGCTGGGGACAGGGAGCAGCGGGTTGCGGCCGACGCTGCATTAACCGGCAGCGGGACTGCATTTCTTAATCAGGACATATTTAAGGATTACCCCTCTGAAACGGATCAATATATGCCGCTCGAAGATATACCGGATGCGGACGCCATCTCGGCCAATAGCCCGGTGGACCCTGCAGCACCGCCAGATGAAGGCATGCACGGAATTGATCTTCTGAACGGCAGTCATGGCGAGGAGGATTAAGTAATAGCAGAAGACCCGCCTCTCCCATATGAGAAGGCGGGTCTTCTGCTATCCATCTATTTTCCGAATATGATATCCAGCCAGCCGAGAAAGGACATCCACAGCAAAATGCCGATCAGCGTGCCCCATATGAGTGCTGTTAATATATTTCCCTTTCTTTCCATGCCTATGCCTCCCATACATCCATCTTTATAGTAAACCAGTATGGGTCAAACTATCAGTTCTTATACCAGCCGCTACCTTTTTCAAAGACTTGATTTAATAGGAGGAACAGCCGATGAAGAAGCAACCTGACGAGAACAAACGTTTAGTGACCGAACGCGACATTGATGAGGAATTTGGTCTGTTTAAGGAAGATTCATACCCGGACAGCATTCCCATTCCTGACAGCATCAAACACGAGAAACCCGATGGCAGTGAAACCAGTAACCGCGGAAACGACTCCTCATCCTAAAACTTTATGATCAACATGATGGAAACGTGAATCTCTTCTTTCACCCCTGCCATACCTTCCAACATACACTACACCATACGACCCTGGAAGGATGATGATTAAGATGAAAGGATTGCCGCTCCATCACGGAGGACATAAAATCACGCTGCAGCAGCGACTGTCTTCCTTAACCGGACATCTGGTAGAGATCAACGCTCCCCATACCGGGTTAGAGCCCGGGCGATTGCAGCGGGTATTCCCGAAAAATTTTGTTAAGGTACAAGGTGAGCTCTTCGTGCCCTCCAGTCTCAATTCGATCCGGGTATTTGACGTCAAACCGCCAATGAGAACGGTACTTGTGGGGGTACGGACCACCTTCCCTACCCGCGGCGCCTTTAATCGGATCCGGCTTGTTAGAATCGGAGCCGATTTTATTGAGCTGCTCGCCAAGGACAAGAACCGTTCGCGAATTCTGCTTCCCTTAAACAAAGTGGAGGGCATATTCCCGGCAAAATAAGCGCTTAGCCCTTCCAGCTTCTCTTGCTAGAGCCTCCGGACTGATGCCAAGTCCCGAGGCTCTTATTTTAAGTTGCAGAAAACAAAGGGTCTGTGTTCCGTGAAGATTTGCCGATAAATGCTTCTCTAATGTATACTCTATGTTTTCGATTTTCAGTACTTGTCCAACCTGTGTTAAGATATGATTCAGATGAAATATTTAAGGCTTGATTAGGAATAGCACAGGAGGAGTCAAAGATGTTGAAACGTAGAACACGCTGGATGCCCGCTCTATTTGTAGTACTTGCATTACTGCTCATAATGACGGCATGCGGCCAGAATGACAAGGGTACCGAAGGTGGCGCTGCGGGCGGCACCGGCACCTCGAACGGGGCTGCTCCCGAAACGGAGCCGCCGAAGGAGACGGAAGTTAAGCAGAACGTTCCTGACCCGAACGCCAGTCATCCCATCGTCACAATTGAGATGGAGAACGGCAAAACGATAAAGCTGGAGCTTTATCCTGAAGTTGCACCGAATACGGTAAACAATTTCATCTCGCTGGTGGAACAAGGCTTCTATGACGGGACAGGCTTCCACCGCGTCATCCCCGGCTTTATGATTCAGGGGGGCGACCCGGATGGAAATGGAACAGGCGGACCCGATTACGAGATTGCAGGAGAATTCACATCCAACGGATTTCAGAATGACCTGAAGCATACAACAGGCGTCCTGTCCATGGCACGAGCACAGGATCCCAACTCCGCCGGCTCGCAATTCTTCATCATGGTGGCGGATGCGCCATCCCTGGATGCGGAGTACGCTTCCTTCGGAAAGGTTATTGAAGGAATGGAGGTTGCAGAGGAAATCGTGGGCTTGGAGCGGGATCAGATGGACAAACCGCTGGAGGTTCCCGTCATGAAAAAAGTGACGGTAGATACACTCGGCAAGGACTATCCGGAACCTAAGAAGCAGGAATAGAGATCTCCCTGCCAGTCCTGCCATAAACAAACGGAATAGGACCCGACGCATTCATTATGCGTACGGGTCCTGTTTTTTTAGGTCGCCACCCGTAATCAGCTGTTACGAATGGGCTGGTTTCTCTATGACATACAGGCAGGTGCTGTCGGGCAACTTCACCGGCTGACCTTCCTCGTCCATGAACACAATGCGATCGGCCAATGCTTCCGCATACCCTTCCTGCAGGTAATGCTGCTGGACCCGGATAATCGCTTCTTCTCCTAATGTCTTACGTATACATTCTTCGTACTGTGAAGGCGTGAAATAGCCAAACTGCTCCTGCACCTCATGAACATAAGCTTCGGCTCCCCAAGTATAGGTGTACAAAAATTCCATCGCATCGTTCACAGGCAAACGCACTTCATCCTGAGCCAGCTGCTCGTAAACAATCTCTCGTCCCTTGAAGTCGGACGCATACCGAAGCAGCCATTCCAGACCATCCGCTTCCCGGAAACGGATCCTTCTCATCGTATCCACCGGCTCGGTCATAATCCCGTCCCGAATAATGATGCGGCCGCCAGGTCTAAGCACCTCGTAGGCACTGAATAATGCCGCCTCTACCGTAGCCCTATTGAAACGGAAGCCGTCCATCTCAATGTAGGAGTACAGCTCATGAATGATCGAGGAGAAGATTACAGTGTCGACACTGCCCGGCTCCACATATTCCCTAAGACGAAGCGCATCTCCCTTCAGTACCTCCCATGGCTTATGCTCCAGACGTTTGCGTTTCTCCAAAGCTTCAATCACATTCGAGGATATGTCGATCCCGACCGGACGCACATGCGGCAGCTGTTCCTCCATCAGATCCAGCAGCACGCCGCCGCCAGGACCAATATCAAGCACAACCTCTCCCGTGATATAATCCAGAATCACTTTCTTGTAATCGCCTGTACTGTTCATATCGTTCAAGTAACTCTCTTCATTATGAAACCGGTCATACGCATCCCGGCGCAGCCCGAACAGGTCGAACAGCAGCAGCACCGCCTTCTCATAGAGTGGAGACTTCTCCGCTTCGATGCAGAACTCGATTAATTTCTCGGCCGCACGAGAGAATTCAAAGGTAAAGAATACCGTGTCCGGCAGCTCCGGCTTCCGTTCAATCCGGTGACTCAGATGAGGATTGACGGTAGCTGGCCCATGAAGGCAAGTATTCCAATCCATTTGGCGCAAATATTGCTCGATCATTCTTTTTTTGTATACGTTCAGCTTCTTAACGCCTTGATAATCGTAATACATATCGTTCATCAACGGTTCGAAGCTTAAGTGGCTCACAGAACCCGGATTCACCTCCTCCTGCTGCCTCTCCCTGTACAACTTCTTCGGGTGAAGGGCAAGCAGAAGAACCTTCATAAACTCTTCCAGTGAGTAATCCTGCAATGCGGCTTCGACATACCAGAGCGTCATATTCTGAAATCCGTGAAGCGCATGCGTCAAATCCGTCTGCTGACGGATCTGACTCAGCTGCCGGTCGAAGTCCTCGCCCCGGGCAATGGAGGCGGTTCGAAGACGGCGCAGACGGTCCTCATACGTCCACATATTCGGCTGCGTCCCAGTTGCGAGACGGCGAATGAGCGCCGTGACTTCTTCCTGAACGGAATGCCAAAGCTCTTCCGATACGGCACCGACGATGCAGTGGTTTAGGGGGATCAGCAGCCGGATCAGCTCATCTGCTGTCAGTTGTCCCTGTTCCACCAACTGAAGCAGGGGCAGGTTTTCCTCAAAAGGCACCTCTCCCCGAATGTGTTGACCCACCAGTCCGTGGGTAAGAATGAGTGTGTGGACCATCTCTTCATGCGGGGTCATGACGCCTCCGGTATCCCGGATATGTCTCTCATACAGCTGGGCAGACCCGATATTATGCAGGAACAAATTGACCCCTGACTGCTGCCAGCGAAGGCGATCCCGCATGGTTCCGCCCTTGGCGGTTTCAGCCCACATCAGCACTTCCTCCAGCAGTTCCTTGATCCAATAGGACACAGGCAGTGAATCCAGTATCTTTAACGTGCGTTCTACGTAATCCAGCACAGGGTTTGCCGCTGCCAATTGTCCGATGGATGTAATTCGTTCCAGGTTCACGATTCTTTCTTCAGCCGATACCAGCTTCATCAGCCACGAATGAGGCTTTGCAGCCGTCTCATCCCCCTGACGAATAGCGGTAATGGCATCCAGTGCGTGCAGCATAGTTGATCCTCCACTTCCTGTATTCCTGTAATCAAATGAACGGTTATGTATTTCATGCTGCTACGATTATAACAAATTCCCAGTCGATGGATCGCCACATTTGGTAGTTGGTATAGGATCAGGGTATACTGGTCAACGAAACCATATTTTTTATTTATGTGAAGGAGTGAAGGTCATGAGCCTAAAAAATAAAACAGCCCTGATAACGGGTGCAGGTAAAGGGATCGGACGCGCCCTAGCCATCGCTCTTGCCAAGGAAGGCGTGCATGTTGGGCTCGTTGCCCGCACTGCCTCGGACCTGGAGCCGCTTAGCGCCCTGATTGTAGAACAATATGGCGTCAGAGCGGTAGCTGCTGTTGCCGATGTTTCTGTGCAAAGTGAGGCAGAGGCAGCTTTTGCCGCGGTGAACATGGAGCTGGGCTCGGTGGACATTCTGATTAACAATGCGGGGATTGCCCAGTTTGGGAATCTGCTGGATATGGAGCCGGAAGCATGGAAACGCATCGTTGATGTCAATCTGATGGGCACTTATTATATGCTGCGCGCAGCGCTGCCTGGCATGATTGAGCATAACAAGGGAGATATCGTCAACATCTCCTCCACGGCCGGAGAGCGTGGTTTTGCCACGGGGTCTGCTTACAACGCTTCTAAATTTGCCGTTATGGGACTGACTGAAGCCGTACTGCAGGAGGTACGCAAACATAACATCCGTGTAACCGCCCTGACCCCAAGCACTGTCAACACGGATCTTGCCGTTAACGCCGGTCTTAAGATTGGGGACGAGGACCGGATGATGCAGCCGGAAGATGTGGCCGAGCTTGTGCTGGCGGCACTCAAGCTGCCGCAGCGGGTATTTGTCAAATCCGCCGGGATTTGGACAACAAACCCGCAATAAAGACGCGCTGAGGCTGGCGTTATATTGCTATATTGATTCAAGGGTGTTTCCTGGCCACTGGCCACGGGAGCACCCTTTTTGCGTAATGCGAACATAACTAGCGGTAATCATAGGTTGGTGGAATCCCGATTCTGTTTTCCATACGGAATCAAGTGTCAACACTGCAAGGTCATGATATAATGACATGGTCTAACACGAACAGCCGGATATTCACCTTAAGGTAACACTCATGGAAAGAAGATGACTACAGCATGATCGCCGACATTTTACTCGAAGTGGTTCTCCCCATCTTTGTCCTGATAGGCTTTGGCATCATTATGCAATATGCCTTTAAGCTCGATTTGTACACACTCGCGAAGATCAACTTTTATTACATTACGCCTGCAGCCGTATTTATGAGTATGTATAAATCCAAGATGTCGCCGCAGCTGCTGGGCATGGTGGCCTTGTTCTATGCGCTCTATATCGGTGTCCTCTACCTGATCAGCACGCTGGTTGCCAAACAGCGCAGGTTCAATCGGGGTATGAAGGCTGCGTTTACCAATAGCCTGCTGCTGGACAACTCGGGCAATTACGGCCTTCCGATCAATGATCTGGCCTTCAAGGGCGATCCGATGGCCGGCTCGGTTCAAGCGCTCATCATGTCCTTTCAGAGCCTCCTTACGTTCACGTACGGAGTTATTTCCATTCAAGGCGCCAAGACGGAAGGGTTATACAAACAAGCCATTATCGGCTTCTTGAAAATGCCCGTCCCCTATGCCCTTGTCATCGGAATTCTGCTGCATGCCCTGGCTCTGCCGCTCCCGGTCTTTATATCACAGCCGCTTACGTATGCGGACCAATCCATGGTGGCAATCGCTCTGCTGACGCTGGGCGCACAGATTATCAAATATCCGCTTCGCCTGCGCCGCCTTGATGTGTATCTGAGCGTTCTGCTGCGTCTTCTGGTTGCGCCTGCGATCGGCATTCTGATTGTACTGCTCCTTGGGCTCAAAGGCATCCCGGCTCAAGCGCTCATTATCGCCTCCGGCATGCCGGTCGGGGTAAATTCATCCATTCTGGCGGAAGAATATCAAAATGAACCTGATTTTGCTGCACAAACCGTCCTGATATCGACCATACTAAACGTAATTACGATTACCGGCTTAATCACATTAGCCAAATTTATAGCTTAACCGCTAACTCAGCTCTGACTAGGAGGAAATTACATATGAACTTTGATCTTGCTATTGACCGTAACCGAACCGCCTGTGAGAAATGGGATAACGTTCCCACCGTCTTCGGCGCGCCCGACTGTGCTCCCGATGTGGGTGGCGGACATGGATTTTTCAGCACCGCCGGCTGTCATTGAGGCACTCCATAAACGGGTGGAACACGGTGTGTTCGGATACACCTTCCCGACCGAGTCGTACCGGGGGGCCATTGCTGATTGGATGAAGAACCGCCACAGCTGGACGATCCAGCAGGAATGGATTCAATTCTGTCCGGGTGTGGTTCCGGCACTCAGCCTCATCGTGGATGCATTCACCGAGCCAGGTGACCAAGTCGTCATCCAGACACCGGTTTATCCGCCGTTCTACCGCGTCGTACAGGAGCATGGGCGTGAGCTTATACATAATCCGCTTCGCCTGAGCGAAGATGGGGATTACTCGATGGATTTTGAGGATCTGGAGAACAGCTTCTCTACCGGCAATGTCAAAATGATCATTCTGTGCAGTCCGCACAACCCGGTGGGCCGGGTGTGGAGCAAAGAGGAATTGGAGCGTCTGGCCTCCCTGTGCCAGCAATATGATGTACTCGTTGTATCCGATGAGATCCATGCGGACCTTGTATTCGAGCAAGGCTGTCATACACCATTCGCAGCTCTATCGGAGGATGCCGAGGGGCGTTCCATCATCTGCACCGCACCGAGCAAGACGTTTAATATCGCTGGCCTGAATACGGCGAACATGATCATTCCGAATGCACAGCTGCGCAGCAAGTTCCGTAAAATACTGAATCGATACTCCATCGGCTCTATCACACCAATGGGTGCTGCTGCCACCGAGGCCGCTTATCGTGAGGGCGAGCCATGGCTGGATGAGCTCCTGGTATACATTCGCGGGAACATGGAGCTTGTTCGGAATTACGCACAAGAGCACCTGCCTGAGCTGAAGGTATTTATGCCGGAAGCTACTTACCTGCTATGGATCGATTTCCGGCAGATGGGCTTGTCCCACGAAGAGCTGACCCGCTTCCTGGTTCATGAGGCCAAGCTTGGATTAAACAGCGGCGCTTCCTTCGGCAAGGATGGCGAGGGCTTTATGCGCATGAACTTGGCTTGTACGCGCGCCACCGTTCAAGAGGCGCTGTCTCGCCTGCATCAAGCCATCGAGGTTTGGCGGAAAGCGTAAAATCAATTAGCGATCTAACGATAAACAGGGGCCGTCCCAGTCACTTGACCTGAGGCGACCCCTTTGTCTGTTATAAGGACGCTGCGAGACAAAGATTCTTCCGATCGCTGTTGACCCCGAAATCCTGATTTATCTTAAAGGAGCCCACGGCCATTAACCCTGAATACCTTGGGCTCCCTTCACATTATTCCCGGCTAAAAGCGGAAATTTCTGCCGCTTTCCCCATGCATGCCCGCTTGGCAGCAAACATATTTTCCGTCAAAGGCTACTGCAAATGCTTTGCCAAATACTCGCCGTTTGCCTTTAGCAAGGGATAGGCTCTGGCCGATACCGCCCCACTCTGCTTATGGCTATCCAGCAATTTCATAAAGCCGTCCAAATGGTGGGCTGCCTGCTTCTTGTTCCCTTTCTCTTCGAAGCGGATGACCGAATCCAACTTTGCAACCAGCGAACGGGCAGCCCCTTGGTTCGCAAATTCACCTGCCTGCTCCAGTTGATCCACCAGCCCTTTCAGGTGCAGAGAACCGGTATTTTCCAGCTGGTACGTCCCTTTAACAAACTGATACAGCCAGTCATACATCATTCGGATATCCGGATCCTGGCTTGTCGCCGCATCTCTCAACACCGGACCGGAGCCCATGTAATACGCTTTGAACGCATCCTTCATATACCCGTACTTTACGCCTCCGTCCAGATATTCCTTATACCGATTACGGAATACTTGATCGCTCAACATCCGTCCGTCAAATTCGATCTCAACGCCCATTCCGAACCGTTTGGCTGTGTAGGCCGCATCGTCCAGACGCTCATTACCCATGTCTTCGAAGAAATAGTTCGGCTGGAATGCCACCGCATCAAATCCGACCTCATCCCACATATAACTCTTATAAGCCAAGAAATGAGGGATCCAGAAAGACTTCAGTCCTTCGTCATGAATTTGGCCATTCACATATTTCAGCATATCCGGTCCGGAAGCGCTTGTGCTTACCTGTTCGGACAACCAGTATAAACCGACCAGCTCCAGGTTCGAGTATTGGTTAGTGTCCCAACGCTGCAGCACTTCGTCCATCCACCAGCGGATCGCCTTTTGCCTGTTCGCCATGGCCGACTCCTCGCCAATAGCCCCACCATTAAAGTTTTCGGAGATTCCATCTCCGTCCACGTCACCAAAGTCGGTTTGATACTCACCTGTATCCGGGATCATTACAACGACTTTGGTTTTGTGGTCAGGCTGTCCCAGCTTGACTCCTATCTCCTTGGTGGCTTCATTGAGCTGGTACATCTCACCATCCGCGTCAAACGTCTTGTCAAGGTACCAATTCCAGTCCTTCAGGTTCGCGCCGCCGCCATAGTCACGCCCATCCGGCGATATCAATCCGAGCGTAAGAACCCCGTCAAAGAGCCAATCCACCGGTTCTCCATCCTGGTTCACGTAACTGATCTGGGGAATGATCTCCTCCTTGCTCCAGTCACCTTCCCCATTCGCATACTGTCCATTGTACAAGAGGGACAGATTATGAATGCCCGCAGTTGCCTCTCCCGGCTGCAAATAGTTGAAGTCTTGCGCCGGAAGCTGGACCGCGCCGGAAGCTTTGCCATCCGTACCGGTGATCTCGATTTCATCGATGAAGGTCCAGGCTCTTGTATGCATAGAGAAGGTCACCTTCACATAACGCGCATAAGCGAACTCCGCCTCATCAAAACCGGGTACACCATCTGCTTGACTATCCCAAGCGTAAGTTTCATCTACAGGCGGACCATCCACCCATAATGTCTGTGTTGCTTTATTCGTCAAGTTCGCCCAGTGAACATTATCGTCCGAGACGTACATCGATACCGTTAAGGGAAACAGAATCGCTGAACCCGGCCAATCCTGCAAAAAACGCGCGTTAATGCCCGAGATGGATTTGGGTTCGCCCAGATCAAACACGACCTCCCGCGTTTTTTTGCGAAGATGCCCGACCCATGCAGGATCAAGCACGTTGCGAGTTCCGTGTATTCCGTCATTCAGCTTGTTTCCCGGATCGGGATAAGCACTTTCGGGAGCTTCCGACCAAGTGTAGGTTGCATCTCTTGCCAGATTTCGAACTCCCGGTTGAGTCTCGTCTGCATACGTTAAGGGAACAATCGAGAACATCATGACCAACATCATGGCTAAGGATATCCGCTGTTTTATAGAACGCATATTGAATTACCCTCCTCATATCAATCTTCCTGATCGCTCACCACTCTTCATCGTGCCGAACTATCCATTCTCCCTATATCCTTGCCGGCACAGCAGGCTCACTCCGTTACGTCATCTCACCCCCTTACATGCCTTCAAGTATCTTTATCTTTGCTCTGTTACTCCCCTGCGCTTTCCCTAGTTCAAATCCACTGCCGCTTCAATCGACTTCCGATAACGCTCGGTAATGTCCTGCGGGCGTGTAATCGCACTGCCGACCACCACAAACCTGGCACCGGCATTGAGAGCCTGAATCATCTCATCTGCGCTGGTAAACCTGCCCTCCGCTATAACGGGGAGCCGCGTTTCCTGCACCAGCCGGGCAACCAATCCAATATCCGGTTTATGGGTGTCGAGACTGTACGAGGTGTACCCCGACAACGTCGTGGAAATATAGTGAACGCCTAAATCGGCAGCATATAACCCCTCTTCCAAAGTGGATACATCTGCCATCACATGGATCCCCTGACCCATCAGTTCCTCCACAACCTCTTTCAGTGTTCTTCCATCCGGTCTCGGCCTCCGCGTCCCGTCCATGGCCACGATATCGGCGCCTGCCTCATGGACAGCAAGGGCATCCTCCAGAGTCGGCGTGATGTAAACAGGATAATCTTCGACCTGCCGTTTCAGCAGGCCGATAACCGGAACGTTAACAGCCGCTTTAATCGCGGAAATATCGGCCGTCCCATTGGCCCGAATGCCAATTGCGCCGCCGAGCACGGCTGCTTTCGCCATTTCGGCCATATGCAGAGGCCCAAACAGCGGCTCACCCTCATATGCCTGACAAGACACCACTAATCCTCTATCTGTAATCATTCGCCTCATAATTAGCTCCTACATCTGTTTTAGAATGAAATGTGTGATCGATCGCTTACTTCAGCCCCGTAATGGTAATACCTTCGATAAACTTCTTCTGAACGAAGAAATACAGGATGATGATCGGAATCGTAAACAGCGTAGCGGCTGCCATTAATGGCCCCCATGCCACCCCATTCTCCCGAATAAACTGCTTAAGCCCGATAGACAGTGTCCATGTCTCCTGGTCGTTAAGATAGATCAACGCTCCTTGGAAATCGCCCCATGCGGCCAGAAACGTAAACAGTCCGATTGTCAGAAGGGCCGGCTTGGCAAGGGGCATCACAATTTGGGCATAGATGCGAAACTCCGACGCACCGTCGATTTTGGCAGATTCGGTAAGCTCCATCGGAATGCCGTTAAAAAACTGCCGGATCAAAAACACATTGTATGCCATTCCCGTACCGAACCACGCAGACAGCACCAGGGGCCAGTTGGAATTCAGCAGATTCACTTTGTTGAATACAACATACAGCGGTATCATGGTTACCTGCATGGGAAGCATCAGCGTGCTGAGCATCAGGATAAACAGCAGGTTTCGGCCTTTAAATTGGATTCGCGAAAAGCCGTACGCCACCAGCGGTGACAACAGGACCACGCCGGCAACACTCATCAAGGCAATCACGACGGTGTTCCAGGTGTATTTAATGAACGGGATCATGCTGACCGCATTCACGTAGTTATCCCATATCCATTCCTTGGGGATCCATTGTATCGGAATAACAAAGATTTCATCCTCCGTCTTGAAGGTCGTCAGCAGCAGCCACGCAAAGGGTGCCAGAAACAGCAGACCAACGATGATCAATAGCAGATGCGGGAGGATCTTTCTGCCGATGGATGCCGTGTTCATTATTTTTCACCTCCATAGAAAACCCACCTGCTGGATGTCTTGAAGATTAACAGGGTCAGGAGCAGGACAATCACAAACAATATCCATGCCATGGCTGAAGCGTACCCCATCTTCAGGAACATGAAGGCATTTTGGAACAAATAAATTGCATAGAACAAAATCGAGTTCCCCGGTCCGCCAATGGCCTGGTTGCTTGATTCCGCAAACACATAGCCTTGGGAGAAATATTGGAAGGAGCCGATGAGCCCCATAATGAGCTGAAAGAAGGTCATGGGCGAGATGGCGGGCAATGTGATATGCCAGAACTTGTGCCATTTGTTCGCTCCATCAATGGAAGCGGCCTCATAATACATCCTGGGCACTTCCTGCAGTGCCGCCAAATACATGATCGTAATGGTTCCAGTCCCCCAAAAACCCATCAAAATCAGCGAAGGCTTGGTCCAGTTCTCGTCCATCAGCCAGTTCGGCTCCGGCAGGCCGATCGCACCCAGCATCTGATTGACCAGACCGTACTGCGCGTTCAGCAGCCAAATCCACAGCAATGACCCCGCTACAGCCGGGACAAGTGTGGGCAGGAAATAAATCGTCCGATACAGGGACAGTCCTTTTACGCTTTGATTCAACAGCAGAGCAATGCCCAGTGCGTACGCAAGCTGCGGAAAGAATCCGAACAAAGCCATGAATGCGGTATTGTACAGAGAGGAGAGCATCTTGCCGTCTTGGGCCATATCCGCATAATTATCCAGTCCGACCCACTGAGGCGAGGTAAACAGGTTATACTCCGTGAAGCTGTAATACAATGACGTGATGATCGGATAGAGCTGGAAGACCAGGAAGCCGAATATCCAAGGACTTAAAAATAAAAGTCCGATGAACAGCCGTTTCCTTTCCCTGCTTCTCATACCGCTCCGGGGTTCCAAACGTTCCATGTGACATTCACCTCCAAGTGAAAAAACAACAGCATGCAAAAGGAGCGGCTTGCTTGCTAAACCATCGTGCTCACCGCTCCTTGCATCATCAGGATTATTTCTTGTCTGCGATCGGCTGCATTTTGTTCACGACATTATCCATTGCTTCCTGGGCCGTTATCTGCCCTTTGAGTGCCTTCTCCGTCTCTTCGTTCAAGGTCTGCAAGTATTCGTTAATGTAGATGCTGTTCGGGAAGCCCTTCAAATTCGGGTTTTTAGCGCTTTCATAATAATCCCACAGTTCCTTCACCTCTTGATTCTCCGTAAGCTTCGGATTATCGAGTGCTTTCGTTAGAACCGGGATGGAACCGAACTCAATGCTGTATTCAATCTGAACGTCCTCACCGAGCAGGTACTGCATCACCTTCCATGCCTCATCCTGATGCTTCGCCTTGGACGGAATGAACATGGCAATCGGACTGACCATGCCGGAGCCTTTGAGCTCAGGGTTCGCCGCCGGATACGGGAATGGTGCTACTCCCACTTCCTTATCCTCGCCGCGATGCTCCACATACCAGTTCTCCCAGCCGATAATCATGGACAGCTTGCCGGTCAGGATCGGATCCTGCGGAGTCTCGAGGCCGCCCATGCCCGATTTGAATTTATCGATGCTCTCCTGCCCGAATTCCCGATAATAATTCATTTGATAATCGATGGCCTTCACATTCGCTTCCTGGTTCGCCGTCAGCTTCCCGCTGCCGTCATCCCATGAACCGTTGAAGATGATCGGCCAGAAGACATTATCGATCCAAGGGTAATCCGGTATAAAGCCCATTTGCGTGATGTTTCCTTTAGCATCCTTCTTGGTCAGTTTCTTCGCATATGCGAACAGCTCTTCAAGCGTCTCCGGCGGAGCTGTCAGCCCTGCTTCCTCAAACGCTTGTTTGTTGTAGAACAATTTGTTGGCCATGCTCATAGAGATCGGTAGACCGAATATCTCATGGTTGACCTTCATGCGATCCAGCGCCGCAGGAATGATCTGACTGGTGTCATAACCGTCGCGCTTGATGAATTCTTCTAGGGACTGTACCGCACCGGCAGCGGACCACGGCCCGATATTATTCCACTGCGTTACGATGATATCCGGAGCACTGCCCCCTGAAATCGCGGTTAATTGTTTCTGATGATCCTGGTTGCTGAGTGTCTTGACTACGATGTCGTCCTGGCTTTCATTAAATTTCGCTATAGCATTCTCAATCGGCTTCGCGTTTTCTGCTGTAGCAGAGCTCCATAACTGAATTTCCACCTTACCGCCCTCGCCGGGTTTTCCGGCAGTGCCGCCAGCTCCGGAACATGCGCTCAATACGGTCGTGAAAGCTAACAATAACAGGAGCATAACGTGAAACGTCTTCTTTCTATAGTGCCTCTTCAAATGACTCACCCTCCAACATGTCATGGATTTTACAATTCGTTATGAAGAAAAAATCCTTCTAAACAGAAATTAATGGATATTTTCTCTTTAGTCAATCCTTAATTTTCTAATTTTTATTTTAATAAAAACGCAAAAAAGGCAAGAATTTTCAACACAATCCTTGCCCCACATATGATTTCACGTTTCAATGACATACCCATAATCATAAAAATAAATATTTATTTAATAATAAAATTATGGAGTAATAATTCTTTTATATCATATACTGCGAACAAGATGACTCTCCGTAATGCCATACTTGAGCGGCTGCTCCGATCACACCTGCGTCACTTCCAAAGTTAGCGGGAATCAGACGACAGCAACCCCTCATATATGAAGAAGTTCTTGCGTTGACTTCCTGATCGAGTGCCTGCAAGAAACGGGGACCGGACTGCGCCACGCCACCGCCGACAACAACAGCCTCCGGATTAAATGTATGTATATACCCTGCAATAGCGGAACCGAGTGCCCGAATGACGATTCTCATCACTTGCGTTGCAGACGGATCATGCTGATGCCAAGCCTGAATAATGTCCCGGGCATTAGGCCTCCACGCATATGAAGCGCTTCCATTACGCTGCATCTCAAGACCCAGTCTGGCAATCCCGCTGCCTGATGCATACAACTCAACGCATCCATTGTTCCCGCAGCTGCAGCGGGGACCATTAATATCAATACTGACATGACCCAGCTCGGCCGCTCCACCAAAGACACCTCGAATAAGACGGCCCGCTTCCATGACTGCACCGCCAATTCCCGTGCCCAGCGCAAGACATACAAAATGGTCGCAATCCTTGCCAACACCGTACATCTTCTCGGCAATCGCAATGACATTAACATCATTGTCAACATAAACCGAAGTGTTGTAGCGACGGGCGATCATTTCTTTAATGGCTGTCCCCGTCCAGTCCGGCAGCGTATCTCCCGCATATCGAACGGTCCCTTCCCGGTAATCGATTTGACCGGCGCTGCCGATGCCGATGCCCTGGATCTCTTCTTCTTGATCAATGGATTCCATCATCATGTCGATGCCAAGCAGCACTTTGTTCATAAGCTGCTCCGGTCCTTTATTCGCCTCGGTTGGCACCCGATGTCGGTTCGTTATATTCCCTTCTCTATCGATGACGGCAAACTGGACCTTCGTCCCCCCAATGTCAACGCCGATCGCGTAACTCATCGCCAGGAAACACTCCCTTCACTCCCTTTTATGATCAAAAATCCAATAGCTCCTTCTGTCCGGCACCTCTAAGCGCGTATGTGAATCGATTCCGGGGATCGATTCACTAGTACAGCTTATCTACAACCGACCTCGCGGTTTTCTCCAGCGACTCTGAGGCATCCACCTTTTTCATCGTTAAGAGCGTGGTCAGAATGTTCAGCATATACGTCTGCATGAATTTTGTCGCCAGCGCCCCGCCCTCCGTCGGCATTTCGCGTGAAGACACCAGAAGAACCGTGTCGGCGTAAGTGGCAATCGGAGAACGGAGATGACCGGTCAAGCAGATGACATCCGCGCCATTCTTCTTCGCTTCCTTCACTGGATCGACCAGATCGCGCGTACTGCCTGAAGTCGAAATCGCAAAAACCAGATCCCCTTTCTTCAGCAAAGAAGCCGACATCGCAATAATGTGCGAGTCCCGGTGCGCTTCCACATTCAGCCCCAGTCTCATCAGCTGATAGTGCAAATCCAGGGCCGTTATACCGGATGAACCCACGCCATAGACATACACTTTGTTTGCGGCTAACAGCTTATCCACCGCCATTTTCAGATTATCCGTATTGACCAGATCCAGCGTGTTCTTCAGCAGGATCTCATGCTGCAACGTCAACTTACGGGCAACGGTCATCATGTCATCCTGCTCATCGATGGAGGTATCGATCACAGACGGAGGGCGATCCACCAGATCCTGCGCCACCGAGAGCTTAAACTCATGAAAGCCCCTGAATCCTAATTTGCGGCAAAATCGGATGACGGAGGTCTCGCCAACTCCCGCTTTCTCGGACAAATCCGTTACAGTTGCCAGTACCGTTTCTTCCGGATAAGCTTTTACATAATCAGCTACTTTCTTCTCCGTCTTGGTCAGAGAAGAATAGATGCTGGATATCATCAGCAGTGTATTGGATTGATTCAGTCTCGGGCCTACTCTTGCCATTCCACGTCCCTCATTTCTCTCTAAACTAACACAAAAAGAATATTTTCTCCTTAATTATATATTAAAAAAGAGTTTTCTTTCAATCCTAAAAAAAAGAAGCTGCCAGTATCCTGTGGCAGGATCTGCAGCTTTACTGGAGAACACTTTTTCCAGAACGTAGCGGTTAACGCACTCGCTCTTATGGCAATTCGGGTCCTAAACTCTCCGCAGGACATGACATGCGGATACCTTCCAAATCTGCAGCACGGGGACACACTCTTTCGCGTGCAGTCCGCTCTCTCTTACATCATGGTTCCACCCTCGTCTGTACCAAGGGTCAAATCCTCACTCTGGACGGCTCCGTTCAGAGTGTCACCAGCCATCGCTCCCCGCTCGAGCTGATATCCCGTATCCAGCATCGATCCATCCAGCTGATGGAGATGCTGGCTGACTTCATCCATCTAGCTTAAACGCCAGACGATATTGATAGGCTTAGCGAATATTCGTCTTTGTTGAGCGGCCTCATCCAGCTGCTCAAACACCGTTTTGTTCTCGCCCAGCACCTGCCGATACTGCTCCGCCGTAGCAGTTCGGATATCCTGCACAGCATCCATCATGCCGTGCAGCACGATACGACAATTCACCAGCTCCTGCCGGGCGGAGGAAGAGGTTTCAGATGTAACCGCAGCCTGCAAGTTCTGAAGCTCGGTGTAGAGCTGGCTGAGCTCGCTGACAATCAACCCAACTTCATCCAAACGGCCGTTCTGCCCTGCAGCGGTCAATTGACTGGATAGCTGGTTAAGTCTCATGGACATGTTTTGAATATGACTCATCACGATTCCCCTTTTTTCGGATAGCGTCCGTTTTACGAATAGAATGTGTTCAACCATGAATTTCTATTCATGTTGATATATGGTCATCAGGCAGGTCTGCTGGATCACAAGGCGGGATGCCGATATAATAGAGGATGACTGAAGTTACAATTGACCTTACTCCAAGCACGAAAGTAGGTAGATTAAAGAATCCGCATGATTAAACGCAAAAAAACGACACTATTCCTTATTGTTGCCCTATTACTTGCCATATTTTATATGCAGCTGCAAACCTCGATACCGGGAATTTTCAACGATCTCGATTTTGATTTTAATCATAAAGAAACCCCTAAAGTTACCCAGCTCCACCCCTACGTGTTACAGCAAAAGAACGAACTCGTCCGTCTCACCAAGGAAAAAGGAATTACGATCGTCATTACCGATGGGTACCGAAGCCATGAGGAACAGACCCGAATTTACAATCAGGGCCGCAGTACAGCGGGCAATATAGTGACCAACGCCAAGGCAGGCGAATCACTGCATAATTATGGCTTAGCCATTGATTTTGTCACTGAAGCAAAAGGACGGCAGCATCATCTGGGACATGGAATATGACGGGAACGGAAACGGCAAGGCTGACTGGATGGAGGTTGTGGAGATTGCAAAACATTTAGGCTTCCAGTGGGGCGGCGATTGGGCCAACTTTCCCGATTATCCGCATCTGCAAATCGATTTCGGACTGACGATACGGGATTTGAAACGGGGCAAGCTCCCTCCTATGGAATCCCATGAATATTTGGAAGCAATAAAATGAGAAATACAAAAATAAGAGGGTATCGATAGAAGGCTCATGTATTGTACATGGGTCTTCTTTTTTTTGTTCAACGATATTTCGCAGGCGTGCTTGACATCCCATTCACATTCTGGTTATATAGTCATATATATGAGCATATAACCTTAACAGGCCATGAAAGCAAGGCGGTGATTCTTATTGAGCGGTACCGTACATCCGGATAACAAGCCCCTGTTCATCCAAATCAAGGAGAAGATCGAGGACCAGATCGTAAACGATCAATTGCTTGAAGGTGAGCAGGTTCCCTCCACAACGCAGCTGTCCCAATTTTACAAAATCAATCACATCACAGTGCTGAAAGGGATCAACCTCCTCGTTGATTCCGGACTTATTTACAAAAAGCGAGGTGTCGGCATGTTTGTTGCAGAAGGAGCGAAAGAGAAGCTGCTCCAAACGAGGATGAGCGCATTTGCAGATGATTTTGTATTGCCCATGGTGCAGGAAGCAGACAAACTCGGTTTGTCCACGGATGAGCTTTTTCAAATCATAACCCAGTTAAAAGGAAGTGACCCCCATGAATCTTGATGTACAGTTTGACCGCGTATCGGTGGAATACGGAGGCGTCGAAGCCGTCCGGGATGTTTCCTTCTCTCTCCCGGCAGGCAAAATTTACGGTCTCCTCGGGCGCAATGGCGCAGGTAAAACCTCGCTTCTGTCCGTCCTGGCTTCCTATCGCACGCCCTCCTCGGGATCGGTTACAATTGGCGGCGAGGTGCCCTTCGAAAATGCAAACATGATGAAGGAAATCTCCTTCATCTACGATGTTGACTATAAAGACGAGTCGGACAAAATAAAATCAACATTTGAATCGATAGCCAGATACCGGCCTCACTTTGATATCGATTACGGCCTTGAGCTTGCCCGTAAATTCAATTTGCCCCTGAATAAACAGCTGAAGCAGCTCTCCAAAGGGATGCAATCCGCCTTTAACGTATGCATCGGTCTCGCCAGCCGATCACCCGTTACCATTCTGGACGAAGTTTATCTCGGAATGGATGCGCCGACTCGTGAAATTTTCTACCGGGAGCTGTTGGAGGATCAAGCGCGTCACCCTCGGACGTTCATCCTCTCCACCCACCTGGTCTCTGAAATGGACTATTTGTTTGAAGAAGTCATTATCATTCATAAAGGCCGATTGGTGCTGCATGAGGACTACGAAAGCCTCACATCCAGGGGCGTATCCATTACAGGTATGGCGGCAAAAGTGGATGAATTCATCCGGGGCATGAACGTGCTCAACGTACAGCAGCTCGGCTCTACGAAATCCGTCATGATCTACGGGGAGTTAAGCGAGGAATCTCTAATCACCGCACGCCGTGCTGGACTTGAGCTCGGTCCGATCTCGCTCCAGGACTTGTTTATCCATCTTACGGGGGAGGAATACACCGCATGAATAAGACGTCTTCGGCCGTAACCAAAGTAGCGAGAGATATGTTTGTGCAGCAAGGCAGCTGGGCGTTGGGATTTCTATCTATTGTGCTGCTAATCTATTTTGGAGTCGGCATCGGCACCAGCATCGGTGTCAATGTTCGCGAAGGATTCGCGGAGGAGGACTTCTTCTCCATCGCTTACCGCTCAACCAAAGGATTTATGCTCGTTATCGGCATTATTTCGGCCTACAGCTTTCTTAGCTATTACGTAAGACACGGGATTACGCGCAAGGAATTCTTTAATGGAGCTGCCTTGGCGGCCGTCTATCTATCCCTGGCATTTCCGGTTGTCACAGCTCTGATTCAGCAGATTGCCTTGATGTTTGCATCGCAAGATGCGGGAAGTACTTCGCTGCTGCAGACGTTTGATAACAGCTGGCTGCTGACACTTGTCTCCTTCGGCGTGCAAATCTTGATCTATTATCTGATGGGATGGATGATCGGATCCGGATTTTACCGGTTTGGCTGGATTCGCGGCTTGGGGATGATCGCCGTAGCCCTCGTGTTGATCAGCTTCATGGATGCATTGTGGCAATTCGAGCTCTCTTCCATATGGGAACAGTGGCTGCCGGTCACAACAGACCTTTCCGTCACGCTGCCAGTTTCTCTTATTGGCTCCCTCGTTGTCATTCTGATAACGCTTATTCTGATCCGACTGATAACCCGAAGAGTGACAATTAAGATGTAACCTGTACGCAAAAAAATGGCTGATCCATGGGCAGCGACACTCGTCTGCCCAAGATCAGCCATTTTACGATCTGATGCCATCATTTAAATTAAGCGGCACTGCTCTTCTTTTTGTTATAGATATCGAAGGCTACTGCCGCGAGGAGAACCAAACCCTTGATGCCTTGCTGCCAGTCGATACCGAGGCCTACGAGCGACATCCCGTTATTAAGTACGCCCATAACGAGTCCTCCGATGATCGCGCCGAAGACCGTCCCGATCCCGCCGGTAGCGGAGGCTCCGCCGATGAAACTCGCTGCGATAGCATCCAGCTCAAAGTTCGTGCCCGCTCTCGGTGTCGCAGCATTCAAGCGAGCAGCAAAAATCAAACCGGAAATCGCTGCCATCACGCCCATGTTGACGAATACCCAGAACGTGACCTTCTTGGTCTTCACCCCGGACAGGGCCGCTGCCTTCTCATTGCCACCAAGCGCATAAATGTGACGGCCCATCACGGTTTTGTTCATCACGAAGGAATAGATGATAATGAGCACCAGCAGCAGAATCAGAATATTGGGCAAACCGGCGTAACTTGCCAGCATATACGTAAAGGCATTAATTACCGCTGCGATGAGCACCAGCTTCAGGAGGAACAAGCCGCTTGGCAGTACCTCGAAGTTGTATTTTTTATGCGATTTTCGCTCCCGCAGCTCATTAATCAGGAAAATAACCGTAAAGATGATGCCCGCCAGAATTGCGACTAGATTGGTACCTGTGTTGCTGAAATCCGGAATAAAGCCGGAGCTCAGCTTCTGGAAGCCTCCCGGAAACGGCGCAATGGATTGGCCCTCCAGTACTAATCATCGTCAGTCCGCGGAACAAAAGCATGCCCGCCAGGGTTACGATAAACGCCGGTATCCTCACATAAGCCACCCAGAATCCCTGCCAAGCCCCGATCAGGCCGCCGACAATCAAGGATACGAGCACGGCAATGACCGGATGCAGCTGCATATCGACCATCATGATCGCTGCAACAGCTCCGACGAAGGCGGCTACCGAACCGACCGACAAATCAATATGACCCGTAATGATGACAAGCACCATACCTATGGCCAGTACGAGGATGTAGCTGTTCTGGAGAATCAGATTCGTGATGTTAATCGGCTCCAGCAGTAGCCCTCCCGTTATCATCTGAAAAAATATCATAATGACAACAAGGGCGATGATCATCCCGTATTGACGGATGTTGTTTTTAAACATTTTCTTGAGTGTCTCCATGCTTATGCCCCTCCATTCTTGGTCATGTATCTCATCAAGGTTTCCTGTGAAGCCTGCTCTCTGCTGACTTCTCCGGTCATCCGTCCCGCGCTCATGACATAGATCCGGTCGCAGATCCCCAAAATTTCGGGCAGCTCCGAGGAAATGACAAGCACGCCCTTGCCTTCATTCGCAAGCTGGTTGATGATTGCATAAATCTCGTATTTCGCCCCGACGTCAATCCCGCGGGTTGGCTCATCCAGAATCAGAATATCCGGCTCGGAATAGATCCATTTGCTCAAGACCACCTTCTGCTGGTTACCCCCGCTGAGGTTCCCCGTCTTCTGAAGAATGTTCGGCGTTTTAATCTTGAGTTTCTTCCGCATGTCCTCCGCCACAAGTATTTCTTCCCGATCATCTATGACCATGTTCCTGGCCAGCTTGGGCAATCCGGTAAGCGAGATGTTGCGCTTGATATCGTCCATCAGGATCAGGCCGTATTCTTTACGGTCCTCCGTCACGTAAGCAAAGCCGTTCTCTATCGCCTCGGTAATGGAGTGATTTCGGATATCCTTGCCGTCTTTCTGAAGTGTCCCGGTAATATTCCTGCCGTAAGCTCTGCCGAAAATACTCATCGCAAGCTCGGTCCGGCCGGAGCCCATCAGCCCGGCAATGCCCACGACTTCCCCCCGGCGGATATTCAAACTTACGTTGTCAATTACTTTTCGGCCTGGTTGCAGCTCGTGATACACCGTCCAGTCCTTAATCTCCAGGATAATTTCCCCGATCTTCGGAATCCGCTCCGGATAACGGTTCGTCAAATCCCGGCCGACCATCCCGCGGATAATCCGGTCCTCGTCCACCTCGCCACCCTTCATATTCAGCGTTTCGATGGTTTGACCATCGCGCAGAATGGTGACAGAGTCCGAGACCTTCGATACTTCGTTCAATTTATGGGAGATGAGGATGCAGGAAATCCCCTGCCTCTTGAACTCCAGCATCAGCTCCAGCAGATTCTCGCTATCGTCCTCATTGAGCGCCGCTGTCGGCTCGTCAAGAATAAGCAGCTTCACCTTCTTGGATAAGGCCTTCGCAATTTCGACCAGCTGCTGCTTGCCAACGCCGATGCTGCCAACCTGCGTATTCGGATTCTCACTGAGCCCCACCATATCCAGCAGTTCCCTGGCTCCCGTCATGGTCTCGTTCCAGTTCATGATCCCCTTCTCGGCCCGTTCGTTGCCCAGATATATATTCTCGGCAATCGACAAATAAGGAATCAATGCAAGCTCCTGATGGATGATGACAATGCCCAGTTCCTCGCTTTGCTTGATGTCCTTGAATTCACACACCGTGCCTTGGAACAGAATGTCGCCCTCATACGTGCCGTGCGGGTATACGCCGCTCAGCACCTTCATCAGGGTCGATTTGCCTGCTCCATTCTCCCCGCACAAGGAGTGGATCTCGCCCTCGCGCACCTTCAAGTTCACATTGTCCAGCGCCTTCACTCCGGGAAACGCTTTCGTAATGTTTCGCATTTCAAGAATGTACTCTGACATAAGGCTTCACCTTCCCATCGTTTTGTTTCTTCATAGCGACCCCGATACTATTTCAATCCGATTTCTTCCTTCGAGTAATATCCCGTCTCCACAACCTCTTTCTCCACATTGGAAGCATCCACGGATACAGGCGGCAGGAGATAAGCCGGAACGACCTTAATACCGTTGTCGTACGATTCGGTATCGTTGACCTCAGCCTCTTGTCCCTTCAGCACACTCTCCGCCATCTTGACCGCCTGCTCAGCAAGCTGCCGGGTATCCTTGAACACAGTCTGCGTCTGTTCACCGGCTACAATCGACTTGATGGAGGCCAGCTCCGCATCCTGGCCCGTAATGACCGGCAGCGGCTTGCCCGTTGTTCCATAACCTACGCCTTTGAGTGAAGAGATAATACCGATGCTGATCCCGTCATAGGGTGACAGCACCGCATCCAGATTTTCGCTGGAATAGTTGGCACTGATCAGGTTATCCATCCGCGATTGGGCCAGCGCACCGTCCCAGCGCAGCGTAGCAATCTGGGCCATTGTTGTCTGTTTGCTCCGCACCACAAGCTTACCTGAGTCCATGTAGGGCTTCAGGACGGACATCGCCCCGTCATAGAAGAAGTAAGCATTGTTATCGTCCGGCGATCCGCCGAACAGCTCAATATTGAACGGCCCCTTCCCTTCCTTCAAGCCAAGCTTTTTCTCAATGTAGGAAGCTTGCTGAACCCCGACCTGAAAATTGTCAAAGGTGGCATAATAACTCAAATGCTCGGTGTTGCGGATCAGCCGGTCATATGCAATGACCTTGATTCCCTGATCATGGGCCTTCTTAATGACGTCGGTGAGCGTATTGCCATCAATGGAAGCAATCACAATAACGTCGACCCCTTTAGTAATCATGTTCTCGATTTGCGAAATCTGATTTTCAATGACGTCTTCGGCAAATTGAAGATCGGTTTTATATCCTTTTTCCTGAAAAATCCGCTCCATATTCTTCCCGTCAGCCACCCAGCGCTCGGAGGATTTGGTTGGCATGGCAAGACCGACATATCCCTTCTGAGCGTCCCCGGTTTGACTTTCGGCGAGGTTGCAGGCCGTCAGGGCCAGCAGCAGCGCCACGATAAGCCCCCCTAACATTCCTCTCTTCATCGGTGTGTTCCCCTTTCCGAAAAGTTGAATCGAGAGCGCTTACAAATCCGACTTTCCAAAGCCTCTCTGTACTAAAAAGGATACACTTCCTCAATGAAGCGGTCTTTCCACGAAAACAACCTTTTTTATAAATTTCATACTTTTGTTGCTGATAACATGAAATCGTCCCGGCCGCTTGTCTGTGAAGCTGTGCAAATCCACCCTGCCTACGTTGTCAGTCGATAAGACGGATCATGGGCCGAGGACAAACAAAAAAAAAAAGACGACCCTGATTGGTCGTCCTTCGTGAACCCTGATCCTGCCGGAGTCGGCCTCTACACATACTGCTTCAGGACTGCAGCGTCAGCTCACTGCTCCTGAAACGCCGCTCCCTTGCGGTAGCCGTTAGGCGAAACGCCCATCACCTTCTTAAATGCCGTACTGAAATAGTGCTGGCTGTCATACCCGACCTGCTCGGCAATGTCGTGAATGCTCAGATCGGTGGAATTCAGCAGCTGGATGGCTTTTCGAATGCGTGTCTGGGTAATAAAAGCCACAAACGACATTCCCAGCTCTTTTTTTAGAGTACGGCTTAAATAAACCGGGGAAACCTGCAGAGAATGCGCAAAAGACTCCAGGGTCAGCTCCCGCACGGCGTATTGTTCCTGGATCAGCTGCCTTGCTCGCCGCACCAGCGGAGAGAGCTGAGCCTCCCGGAATACCCCTTCCCGGCACGCCTCATAGGCAGCCGCAATCGATTCAGCTCCTTCCTGCACGGGTTCCATGTGAACATTTACCGTCAGCTTCAAGTACTTCTGAATCGTTTGCTCTGCATCGGCAGCCAGTTCAAGCGCGGGTTCTCCCCATATACAGATTCCGATCCATCCGGCATGATCGCGGAACAGAATGTGAGGGGCAGGGTGAAGCAGCTCGGATATAATATTCTCCATCGCAAACAAGTAGAGCTGCCGGTCGCTTTCCTTCATCAAGGGCTGCGGCGTATTCAGCTCCGGCCATCGTGCGATGCCGACCTGGGAGGGGCGGCAGGGCGGCAAACCGAGAAAATCAAGCTGCCCCGACGCCTCCTCCTCATCCAGCAGGCCGTGAATCCACTCGAGGAGAAAACGCTCCCGCAGCAGCGGTATGTTCTTCTCGATCTGCTCGGACGCCTTCTTCAGATAATCCTCCTGAATCTGCCGATCGTCCAGCTCGTCCCGCACGCTTCCCAACACCTGGACCAGATGCTGTGCATTCACGGGCTTCAATATGTAGTCCTTCACCCCGAGCCGGATCGCTTCCTGTGCATACGCGAATTCATCATGACCGGTAATAATGACGAACCGGCATTCGGGACGCTCCTCCTTCATTCGCCTCATGAGGGCAATGCCGTCCATAAACGGCATATTCATGTCAACCAGCATGATATCAATAGGCCGGCCAAGCGCCAGCTCCAGCGCTTCCTCGCCGTCCTCCGCCTCGGCTGCCACCTCCATGCCCAGTGACGCCCAATCCACAGCATCCCGGATTCCCTCTCGGATAATCGGTTCATCGTCAGCAATCAGTACCTGGTATGCCTTATTCATAAACTGTCGCTCCCATCATGCCCAGATGAAGAGGGAAGGGTATGCAGCAGCGGATGCGCAATGATCACCCTCGTCCCCTTGCCTTCTGTGCTCTCCAATGTGATTCCATACTTGTGGCCAAACGTCAGCCTGAGGCGAGCCTGAACATTCAGCATGCCGTAACTGCGACTTCGGCCAGTCCCTTGCTCTGAATGTCCCTCCATGGCCGCTACGGGATCAGCAAGCTGTTTGCGGAGCTCCGCAAGCCGCTCCGGCGCCATGCCTGCCCCGTCATCCTGAATGGATAGGAATAGAACATCTTCGCTCACCTCCGCTTTGATGCCGATGCGTCCCGGTCCTCGGCGGGCTTTTATCCCGTGGTATATCGCATTTTCCACCATCGGCTGCAGCAGCAGCTTCAGGACGTACAGCTTCTCGGCCTCAGGAGACACATACATCTCCACCTGCAGCCTGTCCCGGTAACGCGTTTTCTGGATTTGCAGGTAACTGCTGATATGCATCCATTCGTCGGGCATGGGAATGATGTCATCCCCTTTGCTGAGACCGATCCGAAACAGCCTTGACAAGGATTCCACCAGATCGGATACATCGTCCGCCCCTTTCTTGCGGGCCATCCAATGAATGGTATCCAGCGTGTTGTACAGAAAATGCGGCCTAATGTGGGCCTGAAGGCTGCGAAGTTCAGCTTCCCGCTTCTGCTGTTCGCGCAGCTCGCTCAGCTTCATCAGTTTGCGGATTTGCTGCAGCATCCGGTTAAAACTTCGCCCCAGCATACCTACCTCATCCTGTCGATTTCCCCAGTAACGGATCGTCAGGTCCCCGGATTCCGCTTTTTGCATGAACGACATCAGCTGCCAGATCGGTCTTGATATCGACTGGGAGAGTGTATAGGATGCGGCGACGCCAAAGAGACACACCACAAACAAGAAACAAATCATGTAAAATCGGATCTCCCGGACCTCATACACCGATTCGCTGGTCGGAAATACGCCGATTGTCCGCCAACCGGTAAAAGAAGACGTGCCGTAAATCAATTGCAGCCGTTCTCCATTTACCTCACGAATCACCGCGCCGCCTTCCTTATCCGGGAGCCATGAAGGCGGAATGGCCGGAATTAATGAATCCTCCGGTGTGTAGATGCTTGAGCCGCCCGCTTCCGTGACCATCAAATATCCGCTTTTGCCAAGCGTGACATCCCGCACCGCTCTCGCCACGGCCCGCAGCTTCAAGTCGATCAATACCGCTCCGGTCACTTCCCTTGTGTCCGGGTCCACAAACGAACGCACAACCGACACCAGCTCTTCGTCGCCATAATGAACATGGGTGGTCACCTTGCGGTCGACCGGATGTCCGAGCACCGTAAAAATCCCCTCGTTCAAAACGGCCTCCCGATACCAAGCTTCCCCGGTTAAACTCCCCGGGCTGCGGGCGTACATCTCGTTGCTGATATACTCTCCTTCGCGATTAACCAGAAGGATGGACGCGATTTCCGGATACAGCGTTGTGTAGCCTTGGAGATAGCGCTTGATTTCGTAGTTCTCCTCGTTGTCCTGCTTCACCTGAGAGGGCTGAGAAAGGGCTCTGCTTCCGCCTCCGGCTTCAGCTGCCGGTCGGTCCCCTTGAATATCACCATTCAGGAACCGCTCGATCCGCTGGTCAAACCCGATCAAATAAGTGATATTCTGAAGATTTTCCATATCATTGTCCAGAGTTTGATTGACTTTCCCGATCAATTGAATGGTATTGGAGGTGACTTGTTGGTCCACGATACGGTTGACTGTCCAATTGACCAGCACGCCCAGTGCAATCGATGGCAGAATACCAATCATGAGAAACAGGATGACCAGCTTGTATCTCAGCGGCAGGTCTCCAAATCGCAGCCAGCGCAGCAAGCCTTCTCGCCAGGACTCCATTTCATTTCTATTTCGCATAATAATCATTCACATTCTCTCGGGTCACAATCGAAATCCCGGTATCCACCCGGGTGGGAAGCGGAGAGACATCATTGCCGAGGGTCGGAGCCGGCACGGTTAGTCCGTGGTGCAGATGAAACAAATACTGCAGGGACCAATACCCCATATTCCACGTTCCCTGTGCAATCGTTGCCGCAATGGTACCATCGGAGATCCGGTCGAGTGTCCCTTTATTTGTATCGAATCCGATGATGGCGACCTCTCCGGTTTTATCCGCGCCAATCACGGCATCCGCTACCCCCATCCCGCCGCTGGCCTCCGTCACGAAAATTCCCTTGAGATTAGGGTGCTTGTCCAGCATGTCGGCGGCGGCTCCTTTGGCTACGAGCGTATCGCCCTTCCCTTCCTTGACCTCCGCTACCGTCATGGCCGGATATCTCTGGGTCAAAGTTTCCCGGAAACCCTCCGAGCGGTCATCATGATTCTGCTGTCCGGGCTGAGTGATGATCCCGACCTCTCCTTCACGGCCTAACAACTGAGCCATTTTATCCGCAGCTGCAACACCAGCCTCGTAATTGTTAGTCGCCAAAAAAGAATATGCGTTGCTGTCAGGCGCGTCCGCGTCAAACAGCACGACCGGAATACCGGCATCCACTGCCTTATTGATTGTAGACGTAAGCGCCTTGGAATCAATGGCTGACAAGGCAATGCCGGCAGGCCGCTTGGCGATGACCTGTTCCAGTACAGTGATCTGCTCCTCCACGTCATATTGCGTAGAGCCGCGGTAATCCACGGACACGCCGAGAGCGTCCCCTCCGTCCTCGAAGCCCTTCAGAATGTTTTTCCAATACTCCATGCCCGATTGAAAGGTCACCATGACATAATTCTCGCCTATGCTGCCGTGCAGCCCTCCCTCCTCCCATGCCGAAGTGCGCCGATCCTCCAATCGGTACATAAACACGTATGTCAGAAAAGCCAAAATAAGAGCAGCGTACACCAGCATCATTTTCTTCATAAAAAACGCCCCCGATTCCCCATCCCAGGTAATGTCAATTTCAACTGCAATCGGTTACATAATGTATTAAGAATATACTGCAATTGTTTGAACAAGATCAAACCCCCCATCAGAAAAACAAGTAGCACGCCACAAAAAAACAGACTGTCCACAGGTATCCCTACCTTTGACAGCCTATTTTTTATCATTGCAAGCATCTCTTATCAGCCTGGAAATGCTTCAATATCCTTATGAAAACCCCTTAACCGGATCCTTTCGAATTCCGTGCATGAATAGATTCACCACGTGACACGCAAGATCCTCTGAAGTCCGTTTCTCTGTCAGAAGCTGCTGAGCGGTTAGCCTCTCGATGACACCCACCAAGCTTTCCGCGACGATGCGCATATCGCATTCACGGTCCAAGAGACCATCCCGCTGCTCATCCTTCAAATATTGCTCCAGCATCTCTGCCATCTCAGCTTTGACGATAGCCGAGTCATCCCCGATAAAAAAACCGATCTGCGTCAGATCCGGGTCTTTGGCAAGAAACGCAAATAACTCCCTTAGCACGCCCAGCAGACGGCTGGACACGTCATCCTCATCAATCCCACCTTCCACTCTGCTGCCCTCGATCAGCGTCTTAAGATTCGTTCGAAATTTCTCAACCAGCTCCTTAAAAATGGCCTCTTTGCTCTCAAAATACAAATAGAATGACGGCTGCGTCAATCCTGCCCGGGAAACGATGCTGCTAATTTTCGTCTGATGGTATCCTGACCTCGCAAATTCACTGGCAGCAACAATCAATAGTCTTGCCCGGCTTTCTTGTCCATTCGCACCCTTCTTCCGCAAAGCTATCCAACCTCCGAATTTAGTCATGATGTATGTAAGTTAACGCTGATTACACTTCATATTGTAAAAGCTGTCCTTGCATAAAGTCCAGACTCAACCTGGACGGAAGACTTTACACAGCCGCAAGAACGTTATAACGTAAGGGATAAGAAGTTTAGCGTTACTGCCAAGAAGGAGATTATAAACCATGCAGGATCATTCCCAATCAAACTCGGCGGCTCTTAGGACAGCCGAAACGTATAACTCGCCACATTCGCCTGCGCAGCGTGTCTTGATTGTCACGGCGGTGGATGCCGAGAAAGATGCCGTGCTGCGCGGTCTGGGCCATGCAAGCGGATTTGATGTTATTGCAGGAGGAGTCGGTCCCGCTGCCACTGCTGCGGCGACTGCCCGCCAGCTCATACAGGTCTCTTATGATGTTGTCATCAGCGCAGGTATTGCCGGCGGATTTGCCGGCCAGGCTGAAGTCAGCTCCATTGTCATTGCGGATGCCATCATTGCAGCAGATCTCGGATCCGAAACCGAGGACGGCTTCAGCAGTGTCCAGGAGCTCGGCTTCGGTACGGACCGCATTCAAGTGGATACAGCGTCCGCCCGCAAGCTTGCGGGTGCCCTGAATCGGGCCGGTGCCGCCGTAACCCTCGGTCCTGTGCTCACGGTTTCCACGACCACAGGAACAGCGGCTTCGGCCGAACGACTGGTCAACCGGGTGCCAAACGCCGCCGCTGAGGCTATGGAAGGATTCGGCGTCGCCACGGCCGCCGCTGCCGCCGGCGTCCCCGTGCTCGAAATCCGTTCCATCTCCAACATGGTCGGTCCGCGGGACCGCAGCGCATGGAAGATCAAAGAAGCGCTGCAGGCGCTTGAAACCGCAAGCTCATTACTACCGGAGGTGTTACGATGAAAATCGCCTTTTCCCCATGTCCCAACGACACATTTGTATTCCACGCCCTGGCACACGGCTTGATCCCCGGTGCGCCCGAGCTTGACATATCCTATGCGGATATCGATATGACCAACCACTGGGCTGCTGAAGATCGAGAGCAAGATATTCTGAAAATATCCTATGCCGCGCTGCCCTGGGTGTTGGACGAGTATGCCCTGCTGCCGTGCGGCGGAGCACTCGGGCGCGGCTGCGGCCCGCTCGTTCTGACTGCGGACAAGCTGTCAGATGGAGGAACCCCCGCCAGTCCTGCTGCGCTCTCGGGCCGCCGGGTAGCCGTTCCAAGCGAACGCTCCACAGCGTATCTGTTGTTCCGTCTGTGGGCGGCACAGCAAATTCCGGGTGGCCTAGGCGAAATCGTGGTCATGCCGTTTGATCAGATTATGCCTGCCGTGCGGGATGGGGCTGTCGATGCCGGGCTTGTTATCCACGAGGCACGCTTTACCTATCCATCTTACGGATTGAAGCTGATGACGGATCTGGGCAGCTGGTGGGAGTCCGATACGAATCTGCCGATTCCGCTGGGAGCCATTGTAGCGCGCAGATCCCTGGACCTGGCAAGCATCTCGAACTGGATTCGCTCCTCGGTGGAATACGCCTGGGAACATCCTGAGGAATCCAGAGCCTATGTCCTTCAGCATGCACAGGAAATGGACCCCGACGTAGCCGATGCCCACATTGATCTGTACGTAAATCCATTTACGGCAGAGCTTGGCGAAGACGGTTATGCAGCGATTTCGGCCCTGTTGAATCGCGCGGCGGATGAAGGGCTTGTACCGCGAATCGATCCAGCCCTGCTGAAGCGTCCATAACAACAAACATTAGGAAAGAGGAAGGCCAAGGCCCGGTTCCACCGGAGCTTCCAGGCCTTCCTCTTTTTTTCCCAATACATGACCTCACGGACAAATTGTGCTAGAACTCCTCCTTGGATATGTAATCATTCAATTGCCGGTAAATCCCGATAATCTCATCCATGGGCATTCTCACAAGTCCGCTGGAGGAAGGGGCCACGAACTCATGAATGCCGTCGACAACCGAGTTTGGCTGGAGTCCCCAATCCACCCGTGAGCTGCCGCTGAATTCAGTATATACCCCTTTGCCGACAAAGCAGGCCACCTCCGGTCTGTATTCCGCCAGCTTCTCCCGCAGCGTCTCTCTTCCGAGCCTGTACTCGTCTCGGGTAATATCCTCAGCGCCTCGTGTGGGTCTGGCCACAATATTCGTAAACCCGTATCCTAATTTCAGCAGTTCCCCATCCTCTGACGCTTCATATAAACGCGGAGTCAAGCCGGACTTATGCAGAATCCTCCAAAAATTGTTGCGCGGGTTTGCATAGTGATGCCCAACTTCACCTGATCGCAGGCTGGGGTTAAAACCGATAAACACCAAGGTTAATCCATAGTCCAGATGGTCGCTGACTTCGTTCATTATGACTCCTCCTATCGTTACCTCTAGCCGATACGCTGCGGACGATGACGACCTTTAATGGGAGCTTGAGGCGGCATGGTTGTTGCGCTTGCGTATTTGGTGAATGCCCATGACCAGGGCAGCAAGTTCCCAGTCCCCCAGAGTTTCGCTGTCATTCTGCAGCTCGAACGCACCAGGCTGAAGCCATCCGCTAATACGGGAAAACCGGGCTATTCCTCTCCCAGCGGTATCCGCAATTTCATATTCGTTCGAGTAGGCCGGTGACGTGATCTCATAGACACCGCGCGGTCCCGCGTCATATTCAAATTTCTTCGTAAAAAAACTCATCCGCATACGCAGCATGCCCAGCTCTTCCCCGTGCCCGTCAGCAATGTTCCATTTGTTAGAGAAGAAACGAAATGACCCGCTGCATACATGATCTCCTGAAGCATTATACACATCCAGGGAGGAGCCGAAAGCACTCTTCAAATCCAGACTCCCGATGATGCTGCCGTCCCTGTCCATCATATCTGTTCTACCTGCGTTAAAAAAGTTATCCTTAAAATATATACTCATACGCCTGTCTCCTTCCTTAATTCCTGCACGCCATGCACATCTGTTACCCATTTAAACGATTCATCTGTTAAATTGTTTCAATTTCCCCAATGAAATTCGGGAACCGAGAGGTTTTTTCATTGTCTAATAAAATGAGGTGATGCTATTGGAGTACCTGAAACAAATGGTAGCCGTGAACGATCCGGGCTCTGTGCTAAACGGCTTGATGGAGTCCTTCGGTCAGGACGTGTGGAACTATGCATTCTTCCTGACGAAACAGAGAGAAGCGGCAGATGATATCAGTCAGGACGTGTTCCTGAAGGCCTTTCAGCATTGGAATGATTTTCAGGGCAGAAGCTCTGTGAAGACCTGGCTCCTGACCATCACCCGCAACCTATCCTTGAATTATCTCAAGTCTTCTTATATGACCAGGGTGTCCTTAACCGGCTGGATAACCTCCAAGCAAACCGGACCTTCCGCGGAAAAAGAATTCATGGACGCTGCCGCAGTCTCGCAGATATGGAAATTCGTCATGGAGCTGCCTCCGAAATACCGGGAGGTGCTCATTCTCGAATCCCACTACCGGCTGCCGCGAAAAGAGATGGCCGAACTGCTCGGAATTTCCGAAGGCACGATCAAATCCAGACTACACCGGGCTCGCACCCGAATGGAAAAGATGTTGAAAGGGGAGGATGTCCAATGAAAACTGAACAAGAACAGCAGCCGGACTGGATGCAGGAACTCGGTTCCTCTCCCTTTAACGAGCCGATGTTCACCAGCAGCATGAAATCCCGTGTGTTAAACAGCGCTGGCAGCAGCTCATTAATGAAAGACCGAACCATGCGGAGGTCCCCTGCCCGTTCGCGTTTCATGGCAGCAAGTATTCTTACCCTGCTTCTGATCGTTGCGGTTTGGGGGTGGCGCGAATCTCCTGCCCTTCAACAGCTTGTCCCGATCAAAGGTTTAGGGGGTTCGCCTGAATGGACTCCACACAACGTATATGCCGAGAACGGGGTAGATAAACTTCAGGCGATTCCGGGCGGAGATTTTGCCGCAGGCGCTCCAGCCGGTGCCTGGTGGAATTTGTTGGCCCCAATACAAGAGCTTGAGGGTAAACATATCCGCATATCGGCCGTTCACCGGGATACAGGGACAACGCTCGAAGAGCTTGCCGAAACGGAGATTACTTCCGATATGGCTTACAATGACTTTACCCGGGTGTCTTCCCGCTTTGGCATGCCGCTCTCCGGTTTATGGAAATTCAATGTAATGGTGGATGATGAACCATACGGCGATATCGTGATTCATGTGCCTGACAGCAGCTGGGAACCAAGTCCAAGCTTCAAATCCGGCGTGTACGACATGACCGGCGTGGAAGGGCGCCTGGGCTTTATCAATCCGGGGTTTATCGCAGGTCAGCCGAATAAATACATGTGGCACTTCTGGGGACGCAGCGAAGAATTGACGGGGGACCTGTTCATTACGGCAGTAAAAAGAAACACAAGCAAGATCATCGATGTTTTTGAGACGACCTTGAGACCCGGAAAACATAATGGTGCCGATGCTGCCATACCCACCACCATGTCGCTGCCTTCGGCAGGGCAGTGGAGAATTATGGCCTCCATTAACGGTCAATTGTTCGGCAGTGTCATCGTTGAGGTCGATTCGCCATAACCCCCTCCATCCATTCATACGGGGGGCTCCTCATGAAAAAAGGCTGCCACGGTTCTGCAGAACATCTGCAATACCGGAGCAGCTTTTTTCATGAAGAAGAAATGATCATCTCATATTCCGCTTGTTCAATAGCCGTTAGCGACATTATGTGGCGTTCAAGGCTTCCTTGGGAACCTCGATTTTGCTGATCTCATCATGCTTGGAGTATGCGCTCTTCATTTTCATGTCAAGCGTTACCTTATCACCCTCTGCTGCCATCTCCATGACCATGTCCATATCGGTCGTCGCCGGCAGATACGTCTCCTTCTGTACGCCATATACAATGCTGATGCTCTTGATATCCATCTGATCCATCATCGCTTCCATCTGCGGATCGTTGCCTGCTTGATTCATCATCGTCTTGGCAAGTTCCTTCAGGTTATCCCCGGATACATCAGCCGTCAGGACATATACGTCCCCTTCTTCCGTCACTGTAAAATCCTTGGCTATCGCCTTAAACTGCTCCAACTGCTGCTCCGGACTTGCATTCGCCATGTCCAGGCTGTCCCGGATTTCCTTCTCGGACTCCGCCGGAACCTGCATCCATTGTCCGTCCATATGCATGTATATGCCGTCTTCCGTAATATACTGCTTCATCTCGACCTTGCCATCCGGGGAATCCATCGCGATGTTCTGCATCATCTCCATCGGCTCCAGCGTAATTTCCGAATCGAGTGACACTATCGACATTCTGACCTCCTGCTTCTCGGCACCCTCAATAACAATGTGCTGTTTTATATCGGCCTTCATGGCAAAACTCTTCAAGTTCTGAGAAGCTTCCGCTGATTTCTGAAGAAGCTCTTCTGCCGTCGGGGCGGCTTCCTCCTGCGGTTCTTCTGCAACCGGCGGCGTTTCGGCCGGGGTCGTAGTCTCTTGTCCGGTAGTTGGCGGTGCTGCGGCATCATCCCCGGCTTTGCTGTCATTGCCGCATGCGGCAATGCTCATCATCAAAATTGCTCCAAGTAATACGGCTGTCCATTTTTTCAATCGAATATCCTCCTAAAATATGTATTCCCGTGTACTTACCCAAATTTATACAATATGTAACATGTGTTGATCAAAATATTCGAAAAAGTTACACTAAACCTATTCTCATCAAGGAGCGTGCTCGATGGAAAACATTTTGGTTACCGGCTATCGGGCTCATGAGCTCGGTATTTACAATAACAAACACCAGGGCATCCCCTATATCCGCAAAGCGATTGCCAGCCGCTTGATTCCACTGCTCGAGGAGGGATTACAGTGGGTCATCACCCCTGGTCAATATGGCGTAGACCTGTGGGCCATTGAGGCTGCCATTGAACTAAAAGCCGAATATCCTCAGCTTAGATGCTCCATTCTGACGGCCTATCAGAATCCCGAGGAACAGTGGAACGACAACAAGAAGGCCTACTTCCAGGAAGTGATGAAGGGGGTGGACTTCTATGCGCCTGTCAGCAAGAACAGCTATCAGGGACCTTGGCAATTTACGGCCAGAGACGATCTCCTCCTCCGTAAAACCGATGGCATTCTGCTCGTCTACGACGAAGATAACGGTGAAGCCAGCCCCAAGTTCATTAAAGAGCGCGCATTAAAGAAACAGGCCGCAGACGGCTACCGCTTCATCAGCATCGGGTCAGAGGAAATACAAGCCGTTGCCGACGAAGAGAATTCGTCGCAGGATTATTACTAAATGTCGTCAGCCCGAAGACACAACCACTGCATGCCTCGAACGGCTTCCTCATTTTATTTCAATCTACGCCAAGCTCCTTACCAGCCAGCCATGGCTAACTTGCAGCATATCGGAGTGGCACTAAATACATATGAGAAGTGGTGGAGCATGAGGATTAACAAATATATCAGTCAAACGGGATTTTGCTCGCGCAGGGAGACCAACCGCTTGATTGCATCCGGGCGCATTACGATCAACGGCAAGGTATGCGAAAAAGGGGCGGAGGTTGAGCCCGAGGATATCGTGCTCATCGATGGGCAGGAAATTCCTCATAACGATAGCGAGCCTGTGTACCTGGCCCTGAATAAACCGATGGGCATCGTCTGCACGGCAGCAGAAGAGGTGGAAGGAAACATCATTCGCTATGTGAATTACCCGTCGCGTATATTTGCCATCGGCAGGCTGGATAAAGCATCTGAAGGCTTGATTCTGCTCACGAACGATGGAGACATCGTGAACAAAATGATGCGCTCGGAGCATGATCATGAGAAAGAATATGTGGTAACCGTCGACAGACCCGTTACGGATGAATTTATGCGGAGGATGTCTCAAGGCGTTGAAATCCTGGACGTAGTAACCAAGCCATGCGAGGTTTTCAGGCAAAGCGAAGCGGTATTCCGCATTATTTTGACCCAGGGCCTTAATCTGCAAATCCGCAGAATGTGTAAGGCCCTGGGGTATAGAGTGCTGAAGCTGGAGCGCATCCGAATTATGAATATTACGCTGGATCAATTGGAACGGGGGAAGTGGCGGCATTTGGAGGAAAGAGAGCTCCATAAACTGCTGTTCATGCTGAACTAGAATGTTATACTGGCTGATTTCTTGGTGCTTCTGAACGTCAAACCAAAAAGCCATCTTTCAAAGAGGCTCACGCCGGAAGCTGATTCCGTCACCAGGTTTACGCCGTAAACCTGGTCTCGTGTCCGATTGAAAGATGGCTCTTTTCTATTTAAGCTCAGATGCTGCCTCTACGCCAGCAAATAATCATCAATGCTTGTATATGCGTATCCATGCGCTGCCGCAACCGCCTCATACGTCACTTTGCCGCCGATGGCATTAATGCCCTTCGCCAGTGCTTTATCATACCGGGCTGCGGAGCGGAGTCCTTTGCTAGCTATTCTCAAACCATAAGGTGCCGTTACATTAGTCAATGCCATGGTGGAGGTTCTGGCTACTGCGCCCGGCATGTTGGCTACGGCATAGTGAATGACGCCATGTTTCTCATAGGTAGGGTTGTCATGGGTTGTAATCCGGTCGATCGTCTCGATCGAGCCCCCTTGATCAATCGCCACATCCACGATGACCGATCCCGGGCTCATCTCCTTCACCATTTCTTCCGTTACGAGGCGCGGAGCCCGGGCACCGGGGATCAACACCGCTCCCACAACAAGATCCGCCGCCTTCACCGTCTCCGCAATGTGATACGGATCAGACATGATCGTTTTGACCCGCCCCTGAAACAGATCATCCAGCTGACGCAGCCGCCCCGGATTAATATCGAGAATGCTGACGTCCGCGCCGAGACCCAGAGCAATTCTTGCCGCATTGGTGCCAACGATTCCACCACCAATCACCGCAACTTTGCCCGGCGCTACACCAGGAACGCCGCTTAGAAGAACGCCCTTGCCGCCATGCGCCTTCTCCAGGAAATGAGCACCGATTTGAATGGACATTCTTCCCGCCACTTCACTCATCGGTGTAAGCAATGGCAGGCTGCCATCCGTCAGCTGTATCGTTTCGTAAGCAACAGCACTCACCTTCCGGTCAACCAGCGCTTTGGTCAGCTCGGGCTCGGGAGCCAGGTGCAGATAGGTGTACAGGATCATTTCCTCCTGAAAATAATCATACTCCTCCTGCAGGGGTTCCTTTACCTTCACAACCATTTCGGCTTTCCACGCATCTGCAGCCGTTGCAACCACCTTGGCACCAGCCGCTCTATAATCTTCATCTGTAAAGCCAATGCCAAGACCAGCCCCAGATTGTACAAGCACTTCATGCCCCGCATTTTTAAAACTGATGACGGTACCCGGCGTCATGCCGACACGGCTTTCGTTATTTTTGATTTCTTTGGGAACCCCAATGATCATCCCCATGGCCTCCTTAGTGGTCAACTTTGCCTATCTAATTGCATTGTACCTATTTTTGCCCAAACTGTGTACCTGTCTAAGGTCAGGGATTGTCCATCCGATTTCATAACTATGTATCTGCAGTATATGCAAATCCATAACTGGCTGCATACAAAAGATCACCTCTCTTTATGCGACTGAAGCGAATGTGCGTTATCCTTCTTGGCTTCAGCCCTTATGAGAGGTGATCATTCAGCTTGACTTCACGTCGATTTCAAGATGCTCACATACTACATGCATTCAATTCATGGCTTTCGTTAAAGTAACATGTTCACCGATGCGGTCTGCTGTTCATTTACCAGATTAAGCTGGATGCGGCAGTTGCGGTCACACTTTCTCCCGATCCTTCCCTTTATCGGATTCGCCTGCATTTTTGTTGGCCGTATCCCGGTCGAGCTGCATCTCCTCCACGGTCTTGACCTTAAGTCTGGCGGCACCTTCATACTGAAGAGTCGGAATCAGGTTCCCGGCTTCAAGTCGCTTCTTCGCTGCGGCAATCGAATCCGCATACTGTGGAAGCCACGTTTCACCAGCAACCAGCATTTCATCAACCAGCTGCCAAATTTCCTTCGGATTGTTTACCGCTCCAATCAACGGATCCATCATAAACGCCTGACGAAGCAGCAGGTCGTCACCGTGAACCGCGGCTTCAACCGCCAATCGCTGAACCGATATACTCACGCTGCACACAGCCGCCGGTCCAAGCGGCAGCTCGCCTACCAGCGGCATGGAAACTCCGTTGCGGTCTACGTAACCCGGCGCTTCGATAATCGCATCATCCGGCAGATTGGAGATAATGCCTTCGTTCACGACATTAAAGTGTCCACGGTATACCCGGCCGGTTTCCAAGCCTTCAATGATGTAAGAGCCATGCTCCTCTCCCCGATGTTCGGGCCTAAATACCATGGCCGGATCCTTCATCCAGTTCGGAAAATCGGTCTCGAACCAGCTGCGACCCTCGGTGCAAACGCGTAAATATCCACCCGTCTCTCCATTAATCCAGCTGCCAAGATCAATCCACTCCGTAATTTCCTCCGGCCGCTTTCGGTACCATGGGACATATTCGCTGAGATGGCCATTGGATTCCGTACTGTAGTAGCCGAAGCGCCGCAGCATATCGATGCGTACCTTCTCTGTTTGGCTGTACTCCGGATGCCGTTCGAACGCCTCCAGCAGCCCGCTCGTCAAATCCTTGCCTTGATGAGAGGCTTGGATATACCAGGTTTGATGATTAATACCCGCGCAGACAATATCAACGTCTTGTTTCTTCAAGCCATACACCTCTGCGATTTGGTGGTGCCCATGCTGAACACCATGACATAAACCAATCGTCCGCACGCCGCCATACTGATGGCAGGCCCACGTCAGCATCGCCATCGGATTCGAATAATTCAGCAGCAGCGCATCGGGTGCACACATCTCCCGAATATCCTTGCATATGCTCAGCATCTCGGGAATTCCCCGCTGGCCGTACATAATGCCGCCTGCACACAGCGTGTCACCTACACACTGATCGATGCCATATTTCAGTGGAATCTCGATGTCCGTACGGAATGCTTCCAAGCCGCCAACGCGAATCGTACAAATGACATATTTGGCATCCTGCAGGGCTTGTCTTCGATCTGTGGAGGACTGAATCCTGATGGACAACCCGTTCTCGTCTATGTCTCTCTGGCACAATTCAGTAACCATATCGAGATTATGCCGACTGATGTCGGTGAAAGCCACTTCGATATTCCGAAATTCCGGCACAGTCAGCAGGTCACGCAGAATTCCCCGCGTAAAGCCGATGCTCCCCGCTCCGATAAATGCAACCTTAAATGACATTGTATCCTCTCCCAGCTACAAATGAGTTTGTAATCATTGTAGCAACCGGTCGAAGGAAAGCGTTATCAATATCATGACCTCTTGAGCTAAACACCGTCATCAATCCTCACTTCTTCATAGTCCCCTCACTTCGGTTCGCCGTATTTCCATGCATTCCGGTCTTGCTGGAGACGATATTCCACCGGCGTACTGCCTGTAAACTTCTTGAATAACAGATGGAAATACTGCCTGCTGCCAACACCCACATAATCCGATATTTCATGGATGGGGATATCGGTCCGCTCCAGCAGCATCTTGGCCTTCTCCATTCGAATTCTTGTCAAATACTCGGTAATCGTCCTGCCTGTCCCTCTGCGGAATACCCGATGCAAATACCCCGGATGCAAATTCACTTCCGCTGCAACGTCCTTCACCTGAATCGGCCGATCATAATTCTGATGTAAAAAATCGACACATCGTTTGATGTACAGTTCGCTCAACTGCACATCGTTGCGCTCCCTTTCTTCATACAGGCGAGCGATGCATACGAGCAGCTGGATGAACAGCGCATGCGTCATCGTTCTACCATCTGTTCCTCTCCGATCGAGCTCAAGCACCAGACTTCTCAGAACCGGGTACACCTCCTCCTGATCGACTAGCACCAGGGAAGTGAACGGCCTGTTCAAGAGAAACATCACCTCTTCCTCCTCGCGCATAATCTGTCTTAAGGAAGGCGCTTTGCCAGAGCTCTCCATAAACCCGAATTCCACGTTCAGCATGCGGCAGGAGGTCGTCTTCTCGACGATTAACCGGTGCGGAACCTCAGCATCCAGTAGGATAAACTCCCCTTTTTTCAGCGTGACACTCTTTTCCATATCGTTAGCCTTGACATCAATTCGGCATTCCCCTGAGATCATGTACATAATCTCGGTTGAATCATGCTGATGATACGGCATTTGATAGTCCTTCCACTGCTTATAATAATAGGCGTAGAATCGCGGGACGTAATCGCCCTTCTCAAGCATCTGCTGAAACAGGCTTCCATTACACGATTGACCTTCCTCCCCTCACACTGTGTAAGGATATATTCAAGAGCATCGGCCCACGGAATGGGATGGCTCCTCTTCTGCACTATAATGGATTCGATTTATATATAAAAAAAAGCCTGGCCCTTAGGCCAAGCTTATCATCATTATGCTATCCGTGCTACGAGATTTTGAAGGCCGATACCGTATGATTCAGCTCTTCCGCGAGCTCGGCAAGCGACTGCGCGGTTGCAGCCGATTCCTCACTCGTAGCCGCCGTTTCCTCTGTGGACGAGGATATCGTTTCGATGGCAGTTGCCACTTCGGCGGCCTGTGCGGCCTGCTCTTCGCTGGCAGCTGCAATGTCCATCACTTTGCCGGCCGACTCATTCACCATACTTGTAATGTGGGCAAAGGCCTCCCCGGCTTTTTCCGTGTAGACGACGCCATGCTGAACCGCCTCCACGCTATCGGCCGTATTCTTCTGCATGCCCTTGATAATGTCGGCAATCTGCTTCGTGGCTCCTCCGCTTCGTTCCGCTAATTTGCGTACTTCATCCGCCACCACAGCGAAACCTCTCCCTTGATCCCCGGCACGTGCAGCCTCAATCGTGGCGTTGAGGGCCAGCAGGTTGGTCTGCTTGGCTATATCGTCGATCACTTCGATAATCTCGCCAATGCGCTGGGAGTCTGCTTCAAGCCTGGTGACATGCTCCCGCACCCGATTCATGCCTTCAACGGATTGCTGAACGATCCCGCTGCCTTCCGACGCAATTCCGGAAGTCTGGTTGACAAGCTCTGATGCAGCCGAAGCATCGCTTGCAACCGAGTTGATTGCATTCGACCATTCCTGGAACAATTCGCTGACCGTTTGCACGGATTCCGCCTGATTGCTGCTCCCGACCGCCAGCTCCTCCGCTCCGGCAGACAGCTGCTGGGAAGCAGCAGCTACGGACGCCGCATTCATATTCACTTTGCCGATCATTTCCTTCATACTCTCCAGCAGCTGGGCGAACACTCGGGACAATGTACCAATCTCATCCGATCTCCGAAGATACGCTGCAGGAACCTTCTGCGTAAAATCTCCCTTGGACATGAACTCGCCAATCGCAACGGATGCACCTAAAGGCTTCACGATGGAACTCGTTAACAGAATCACTACAGCCCCCATAGCCAACAAGGTGACCACGCCTGCCACTATAACAGACCGGGTCATGGCCTCTGAGTTCGCCGTAATCTCCTTCATCGGAATAATAATGGCGGCTGACCATGGCGTTTCTGTCAATCCGGTCTTAATTGGCGTGTACAGCTTGTACAGATCAGGATCCTCCTCCACGTATACCTTGCCTTCCCGGATCGCATCCAGTATGAGCGGCACCGTCTCGCCAGGATAGGCTTTCCCCATCGTTTGTCCCATCAGACCGTCTTCAGGTGATGTCACGATAACGCCGGTGTTTGAATAAATATGTGCATACCCCGTATCAAACAGTTTGAACTGCTCCATAACACTCTGCAGATGTGCCAAGGAGATATCGACTCCGACCACACCAACCGTCTTTCCGTTATCGATAATGGGAACAACAAGCGATGTCATCATGACGTCTTCGTTGCCTACCTTAAAGACATACGGATCCATGATGATTTCTTTTCCGCTATTTTTGGCAAGAAGATAGAAGTCCCCCTCCCCTTCCTGCTCGTAATCTTCGATAGGTGTGTGCTCGAGCCCCGAATCCGTTCTTGCCCAGTATGACATCAACCGTCCGGAGTAATCACTGCCGAGCTTGTTTATATAATCAGCGTCCTGTCCATCAAAGGCATCCGGCTCCCATAAAGTCCAGAGCCCTTTCCAGGAAGGATTGGCTTCCAGGTTTCTTCTTAATATTTCGTTAACGGCTGCCCGATTCGTGGTATCCGTCTCTTTCATGCCAACTAAGCTTACAGCCAAGGTACGTGCCGAATTCATAACGTCATCCAGTTCCGCTTGAACGAGGGTGCCGATCTTCTCACTTGTTGTCATTGCCAGCGTCCTCGCTGAATCCAGAGCCTCTTCCTTCGTTGTGATACTGATGTAGGTCATCATGCTTGCCAAAAAAATGGTGATTGACCCCAAAATAACAACTAACATGCGAGTCCGGAGTTTCATCGCAAACAGAGATTTAAGAAATTTCCATGATTTCATGTTGAGTCACCCTCGCTTCTTCCTGCTGTTAAATTCATTCCACTCTTCTTCAAGCTGCGACTAGAATCTCCTCCAATCTCTTCCGGTAGACAAGAGGTCGTCAACATCATAATCAAATAGGTCCTTTGTCATGCCGCAAGCATCCACCTCTCCTACTTATAGACTACGTTCATCCAGTACAATAAGCATATACACTTGCATACCGTTCGTAACCGAAATTCTATTGCGTGATCGCGCAAGAATTTTGCGGGCCAACTTGCGGTTCTTGTCGAAAAACAAAGAATTGACGTCCCTTCATTCGGAGGACGCTTGCGAAATATGGCTTGCCTAAGAAAATCTCTATCCCATTTGGACAAAATCGGAATCTGACAGAATTCCCATTTGCTTGGCCTTGAGAGCAGCCTCAATGCGCGACTTCACATTCAACTTCTGAAACAGATTGGTTAAACAATACTCCAGCGAGCGCTGGCTCATGATCACCGTTCCCGCAATCTCTTTGTTGCTCTTCCCCCTGGCAATCTCCTTCAGAATGCTATATTCTTTATCCGTTATAGACTGAGCTTCTGTCCCCCCCGATGTCCGTTCAGAACCATTGGCAGTAACCCGCCGAAGCTGCTTCACGAGTGTCAGCGGCAGCACCACCTCTCCACGCAGTGCACACCGAACGGCCGTGACCAGCTGCTCTTTCCCCGAAGTCTTCGAGACGAAACCAGCCATACCGGCCTCCATGATCAAGTTATAATGATTGCTGACTTCAAAGCCTGTATAGATCAGCATCACCGCATCCGGAACGATCTGGAGAATCTGCTTGGCTAGATCGATTCCGTTCATGCCCGGCATATGCATATCAATCAGCATCACATCAAAATGCACCATTCTCACCAGCTCCAGCGCCCGCTCCGGCGTATTAGCCAGCTTCACAAACATATCCTTCTCCTGCTCAAGCAGCACCTTGGTCCCCTCCATCACCGAGGGATGGTCATCCACTAATAAAATTTCAATCATCGTTTTCCATGACTCCTTCAATCTGGTATTCTTGCTTAACATGGATGAACCGCCGGGATGTTTAACCGCTGTGCTTCGGTTTCTCGCCGTTTGCTGCGGTCTCTTGCGATTTCATTTGGCGGACCCTCATTTTGCCGTTATCTGGATGTAAACAGCCAACCCCCCGCTGTCCGACGATTCGAATTGGATTTTACCGTTCATGCTCCTCACCCGTTCCTTCATGCCGCCGATCCCCATATTGTTGAATTGATTGGGCTTCTGGGTCCGGTCGATTCCAATTCCGTTATCTTCATAACTAAGGCTGACCTCATCCGACTGGGTGGACAAAGTGAGTTTCACCTCGGTTGCATTGGAATGCTTGGTGGCATTCGCAAGCAGCTCCTGTACGATTCTGTACAGTCCGATTAAATGGTCATCGCTAATATCATCATCGAAGTTCGAACAGTCGAACTGTATGGAATAATTCGTACGAAGCTGCGTGAACTCAAATAAAGCTTCCAAGGAGCGCTCAAGTCCCTCTTCCTTAAGCAGCGGAGGGCGAAGCTCATTGCACGTGATTCGAATCTGATAAATCACGTCCAGAAGTCCCTCCTCGATCTCCTCCAGCTGCCGCCGCAGCCCTTCCGGCAGTTCATGATCCGATACAATCTGATTTAATTTCCTGTACCATATAATCTGCTCCTGGAGCGCCGCATCATGAAGATCCTGGGACAGTCGCTTGCGCTCATTCTCGGACAAATGCAGCATGAGCCTCAGCAGCCAAAGGGGCATAATCTGCTGCGAGGAACCCAGCTTGTCCAGCTCCCTTGTCAAATCCTCGATGACGCGGAAGTTATCATACAGGACGCTGGCATACCGGGAAATGGTCTCCAGCCATATTTTCTTGGCCTGAATCATTAACAGCGGGACTTCTCCCCCGATGCAGACCATGCTGGTATCTCCGTTCATTTCACCAATCTTGACAAAATATCCGTCACACATCTCAAACAGTTTGCAGAGAGGAATATGCTCAGGACCACAATTATGGATTGCTGTAAGAACCCCTGGAGGCAGCACTTTACAGCCGCCTTGTATCTTGATGTGCAGGCTGTGGTGATTGATCTGAATGAGGCTCACCCGATCAGTCTCCAGCACTTCCTGGATTTCCTGTACGATACGGGCATTCAATTCGCTGATTTTAACCATGCCGAAGAGGTCGGAGGAGAATCGGTCCAGGCTCATCTGCAGCCGGAAATACCGGTCCTCGCTCTCTCGGACAAGCCGCTCTGCCGCGATCCGCTCCCGCTCGGCCTTCTTCTTTTCTGTAATATCCCGAATAATGGTGAGTGCTGTATTATGGCCTATATAAGGAATTCGAGTTGTGACTGCCTCAATATCAATAATCGTCCCATCCAGCCGGACCAGCTTATTCTCAGTGAGCTGGGAGGTCATCCCGCTTTCGTACACATGTTCAACCTCGGAAATAACGAACTCAATCTGGTCAGTAGGAATAACATCCAGAAAAGAGGTCCCGTCCAATTGCGCGACATCGGTTATCCCTAATAAGTCGAAGCCTGCAGGATTCGCATAAATATAAGCAAAATCCGAGTGCAGGAACATCGCAACCGGTGCAATATCCAGGATATGGCGGTTGATACGATCACTCTCCATCAAGGCTCGCTCCGCTGACTTGCGGGCCGTAATATCCTCGAAGAAAATCTCGATCGTGGTCGATTCCGCATCATACAGTGCCGTTGTCACCACATCGACCCTTTCCCCGTCAACCCGTCTTAAAGACAATTCCTCCGGGAAAACATGGCCTTTGCGGATCAGCTCCGCATGCCGTTTACGTGCCCATTCCTCATAAGAATTCAGCACCCATTCCCAGGGATCGGTACCCAGGATATCCTCAGGACCTGCCGCACCCAGGATTCGGAGTCCCGCCGGATTTACGTACATGAGCTTGCGTTCCTTGCACACCGCGATGGCTATAGGCGACATCTCCACGAGCCTGCGATACCGGTTCATGCTTTCTTTGAGTGCTATCTCCATCTTCTTGCATTCGGTAATATCATACAGCGCCTCTTCCATGCGAAAGCGTGAAGTAATATCAATCGCAATGCCATCCACCCGTGCTGTCTGCCTGCTTTCGTTCATCGTTGGAATCATTTTCACCTGGACCCAGCGAATATCCCCTTCCGCATGAATAATCCGGTATTCCGTATGAACAGCCTCGCCATGCCGAAGCTTGTGTACTAAAGATTGAAACAGCGGCATATCCTCCGGATGGATCATCGTTTCCCAGGTTAGCCCATCCGCGAAATCACTCCGTGAATAGCCTGTGATCTTTTGAAAGGCCAATGAAGTATTCATGATACTCCTTGTGCCGATATCGTATGACCAAATACCTACATCCAGCGTAAGCAGCATTTCGTCAAGCATATGAAATCTGCCTTCGGCAAGGTCCAATGACTGACGGCTTAACCTGCGCGGATAACGGTATCTATATAAGAACATCGTGAAGGTGGTCGTTAAGATGACCAGGATTAGCGTTGCAGTTCCAAGGAAGTAGTTACACATGCTGCTCTATTGTCCCCTTATGAAGTAAACTCACCGGTCGTTAGACGAGCGGTGCACCCCGAGTTGCCGCTGCCGCTGAACCTAAGGTTCAATTGCAGCCTTATCCTTTATCGGCAAATCCTTTGCGAAACCAAAGATCCAGCAGACAGAAATTAAATATAAAAAAAACCGGTGTCGCATTCGCGAAAATAAGCGAAGCGCCCAGGCTGTCAAGGGGTATCCTGGGCACAAATAAATGCCCCAAGCGGCTATCCGCTCAGGGCATTTCAGCAGGATATCCATCCTGTTGCTCCTCATGCCAGATCCCATTCGGAATGGATCTTGGGCACATCTGAAATAAGCTGCTGGGTATAAGGATGCTGCGGATTTAAGATGACCTCTTCCGCCGGTCCCCGCTCCACCACTTTCCCATGTTCCATGATGTACAGCGTATCGCTCACATAATAAGCCAGCCCTACGTCATGGGTAATGAAAATAATCGTCATATTGTTCTCATCCCGCAGTTTCAGGAGCATATCGAGAATCGTGGAGCGCGAGCATGCATCCACCATGGAGGTCGGCTCATCCGCAATCAGCAGCTTCGGATGAAGCATGAAGATGCGGGCGATCATCAGACGCTGCATCTGTCCGCCGGACAATTCGAACGGATACTTGTTATGCAGTTCCTCGAACTTCAGATTCACGAAGGAGCAGGCTTCCTTCATCTTGCGAAGCTGCTCCTCTTTTGTCAGATTGACACCCTGCAGCTTGATGCAATCGAGCAGCAGCTTTTCAACTTTGTAGAACAGATTAAACGAGGAGAACGGATCCTGAAAAATCGCCTGGATATTTTTCCAATATCGCTTGCGGTCTCCATGCCGCTTCAACTGCCTCGGCTTGCCCATATACTCAATTGAGCCGCTGCTCTCCTTCAGCAAGCCCATGATCATTTTGGCCAGCGTCGTTTTACCGCTTCCGCTCTCGCCGACAATGGATATGATTTCACCTTCGTGAAAGGCAAAGCTGACATCCTCCACGGCGGTTGTCTTCTGTTTCCCATAACCGAACACCTTCGTCAGATGCTCTCCCCGAATCAGTACATCATTCTGCTTCATTTGCATACCACTCCTTAAGCACTTCAGGCTCCACGATGCATCGATAGATGCGATCCCCCGCGGTTTGGCTCTCGATTTTCCCTTTCCGGCACGTTTCCTGGACATAGGAACAGCGGTCTGCAAACCGGCAGCCTTCCGGCACGTTCTTCAGATTGGGCGGCGTTCCCGGGATCGCGGCAAGCTTATGGCCCTTCATGCCTTCCTCCGGCACGATGATGGAGCCCATCAGCTTCTTGGTATAGGGATGGATCGGATCGAAGATCATCTGCTCTGCGGTTCCGCGCTCCACAATCTCTCCTGCGTACATAACAATGATGTCATCCGTGACATGATAGAGCAGCGGCAGCTCGTGTGTAATAAAGACAAGCGACTGAATAAAGCCTCGGTCCAGCAGGCTTTTCAGCAGCTTGATGACCGCTTTCTGCGAGGTTACATCCAGAGCCGAGGTCGGCTCATCCGCAATCAGCACTTTCGGATTCAGAATGGTGGAGATAGCAATGACCGTCCGCTGTTTCATACCGCCTGACAGTTCGTTCGGGTAGGAGTGGAGCACCTTGGGGGACAAGTTCAAGGTTTCGAACCGTTCTGCCGCCATGTCCCACACCTGTTTCTTGTTCAGCTCGGGTCGGTGCTCCTTCATAATATCCTCGATAAAATGTATGATTTTGAGTGTAGGATTCAAGGCATTCATAGCTGCCTGCGGAATGTACGATATCTCTCTTCCCGATACCTGGGCACGAAGCTGCTCTTTGCCAAGCTTCATGATATCCGTGCCGTTAATAACGATCGAGCCGCTGCCGAAATGCAGTGGTGGAAAATAAAATCCCATCAGGCTAAGCGCAAGCGTCGATTTGCCGCAGCCGGATTCCCCGGCGATGCCGAGTCGTTTTCCCCTTCTCAAGCGAAAAACTCACGCCGTCTACAGCATATACATGTTCCTTCAGCCGGGTTCGGTAATATGTCTTCAGTCCATGAACTTCCAGTATATTTGTGCTCAAAACACCCATCAGCTCCTAATCTTCGGATTGAAAATTTCATCCATGCCGGTGTTCATCATGTACAAGGAGAAGGTAATGATTGCAATGGAGATCGCTGCCGGGATGAATGCCCACCAAGCACCGGCAACCGGTGCTTCAAACACGAGCGCCCAGTTCATGATGATGCCGAGGGAGATCGTGTTGTACGGCCCCAGCCCGAGCATCGAGATGGAGGCTTCGGAGAGAATGCCCGATGCCGTCTGCAGCACGAAGGCCATAACCACATAGGAAGCGATGTACGGCAAAATTTCCGAGAGAATAATTCGCGGCGTGCTGTATCCGGAGATTTTGGCAATATTGACATGATCCCGGTTTCGCAATGAGGAGGTTTGTGCCCGCACGGCTCTGGCCGTCCATGGCCAGCTGGTAATTCCAATGATGACCGCCGTGACAAACGAGCTGCGCGAATCGATGCTGACCGAAATCAGAATCAGAATGACAAAGGAAGGAATGACGATAAAGATGTTTGTGATCGCAGTTAGCAGGTTGTCAATCATCCCCCCGATATAACCTGAAGCAAGACCGATGACAAGTCCGATCACGGTAGCGAATACACCGGCAATCAGTCCAACCTGCAAGGAGGTTCGGATGCCATAGATCAGTTCGAGAAATAAATCCCTGCCGAAATTATCCGAGCCCAGCAGCAGCTTTGAATCCGGAGGCTGATAGGCAAGCGCGATCATCTCCAGCGGGTCATTGCGGTTAAACAACGGATAGATCAGAACCAGACCGATCATGGCCAGCAGCATGCAGGCTCCGAACATAAACTTTGGCGATTTGATCAATATGCGAAATGAACTGTTCATATTATTGATCCTCCATCTGAGCGGCCTTAATTCTTGGATCAATCCAGCCGTAGATTAAGTCAATCGTAAAGTTAGCGAGCAGCACTGCCAGGGCAATCAGTAAGGTGCAGCCCGAGATTAACGGATAATCCAGCTGCCGGATCGCGGTGAACATCCAGGTTCCGATTCCCGGATAACTGAATACGATCTCGCAGATCAGCGAGCCGCCAACCATCGTACCGATGGATAATGCCAATCCCGTAATTTGGGGCAGCATGGCATTCCGGAATACATACTTTGCAATCTTGGAATCCCGGATGCCAAGCAGCTTGCTGTACAGCACATAATCGGAATTCAGCTCATAGATGGACATTTCCCGCATGCCGATGGCTTGACCGCCAATGGTAACCAGCACAATCGACAGGAACGGCAGGGTATGATGCCTCAGCACCGAAGCAAAGAACTCAAAGCTGAGTGTTGGCACCATCTGATAATCATAGCCCCCGTGAAGAGGAAACCAGTTCAAAGACAAGGCAAACACATACAGCATAATGATTGCCAGCGTAAAGAACGGAATGGAATTCACAAACAAGGCAACCGGAAATATGACTTTATCGAATACCCCTTTGCGGTATGCCGCCACGGCACCGAGCACGTTGCCGATCAGCCAGCCGACCAGGATCGCCGGAAGCTGGAGTCCGATCGTCCATGGAACCGCCGAGGCCAGAATTTCCGTTACCGGCTTCGGATAAAGTCCGAATGAAGTGCCGAGATTACCCGTCACCAGGTTCTTCAAATAGATCAGGAACTGCTCGCCAAGAGGCTTGTCGATTCCGAACTCGACGAGAAACGTCTCGTACACCCGTTTGATGGTATCGCTGTCGGTCATACCCTGCGTCATCTCGGAGACAATCATGCTGACCGGGTTGCCCTCAATCATCCGGGGCAGCAGAAAATTCAAAGTGACCGCGATCACCAGCGTTAGAAAATACCAGAAAAACTTCTTGACGATATATTTTCCGTAAACACTCAAGCAGCTCACCCCCAGGAATCACACACCTGAATTTGGAAAAGAGACCTATATCAGGGGTCGTAAATCCGCTAATATAGGTCTTTGATCATTAATTTATAAAATCAATTATGGATTTGGTACAGTGACCTGATGCCGGCTCCATCCATTGAGATTTGAGGCGGGATGTTGCTGCCGTCCCCTTCGGTAGGGAAGCCCTTCCAGACCGACTCGTTGACCGTATCAAACACCCACGGACGATACATGAGGGGGATTGAAGGAATATCCTTCAGCCAGATTTGAGTCAGCTCGGTGTAGAGCGCTTTCAATTCAGTTTCATCGGAAATCGTTGGAATCTTCTCAATGATGGCATCTGCTTGATCGTTCTTATAGCGGCCCCAGTTAGTAGAACGCCATCTCGCCCATAGGGGCAACGCCCTTGGAATACATGATGGTCATGGCACGGTTCCATGGCTGGCTCGGGCTGACTCCGCCGGCAGGCGTGTTCATGATAATATCGAATTTGCCTGTCTGTAAATCATTGGTCCACACCGGTGCCTCTGGGAATTTGGTTCGAATTTCGATGCCGATGGCCTTGGCGTTCTGTGCAACGATCTCAAGCGACGCATTCCAATCGGACCAGCCGTACGGGCATTCGATTTCATAAGGACCCAGACGCGTTCCGTTCAGCACCCGGATACCGTCCTTGCCCTTCGCAGCGCCGATGGAATCGAGCAGTGCATTAGCTGCATCCACATCCGTTGTCCACTGCAGCGGTTTAATGGCTGCTTGATCCACGTACTTCGCTTCCGCATCGGTATTGAGTGTCAATGAAGGTTCCATCGGTGCCGAGTAGCCGCTGATAGCAAGCTCCGAGATTTTACTGTAATCAATCGCCATCGCAATGGCTCTTCTGACATCCGCATTGTTGAGTCCTTCCTTCGACATGTTGAAGAAAATGGACGGCATGGAGCCAGGCACGTAATATGGAGCGTCCTTGATATAGGTTTTAACAGGGGCTCCGCCTTCCCACATTTTCCATACCTGCGGAATGAACTGCTGTGATACATCGACCTGACCGCTCTTGAACGCCAGATCACCCGCTGCATTATCTTTATAAATGACATGTGAGATATATTTGGGGGCCGGCAGTTTGCCAAAGAGCGCTTGACCCCAGTAGTTATCGTCCCGTACTATCGTGATCTTCTGATCGTTGTAAAAGTACATTTTATAAGGTCCTGTTCCGACCGGGTCCTCATTTACTTCCTTGCGGATAGCAGCCAGATCATTATTGGCTTTCTTCTCAATCTCTTCCCAGATGTGTTTAGGCAGCATGGGCATAACCTCAATACTGTCGAGTACCGTCAGTTTGTTCGGATTGTCTTTATTCAGCTTGATGTTGACCGTTTGAGGTCCGTCCGCTGTTACGTCCTCAATGTAGGACCAGAAGCTGCTCCAGTTGATGTCGTACTTTTTGCCAAGCTGGTAGGTGTAGACGACATCATCTGAACTGAAGGGTTTGCCATCGCTCCATTTGGCATCCTTATTCAGATCGATCTTCAGCGTCAGGTCGTCGGTCCATTCGTACTTGGTGCCAAGCAGCGGCTCCAGCTCGCCTGTCAGCTGATTGACCATGAACAATGTCTCATAGATTAATTCCCTGGAATTCCCATAGTTGATTGGAAATGCCGGGTTTCCGCTGAGCAGGTTGAAATTCGTTGGCGCCCCCCATTGCAAACCGTTCACGTACAGCGTTTCGTTTCTTGGCGTTGCTTTTGCATCACCCTGCGGTGCTGGCTCTTCACTGCCTCCGGGGGCCTTTACTTCTTCCTTAGGCGGCGGATCTGATGCTGTCGGTGGCGTTACGCTCTGGCATCCGGCAGCAAAAAAAGACGCGACCAGCAAAAGAATGAACATGGGTCTCAAAACTGTTTTCAGCTTCACTTGTGAACCCTCCATTCATGAAAATGTGTTCGTCTCTTTAATGCTGAGTGTGTCGATTAAGGCATGGTTGTATGCAAGCGCTTTCTTGATGGATTTATATGTTCCTCATTTCAATCTGAGTACTATTAAATTTGTTGTTTTCGTTTCAATCCTCAAGGATTTTTCCAATTTGCGTCGAACATGAATGGAAATGGATAATCTAGCGGACGATTCGATTTCCAACAAAGGGGTGGGCCTGCTGCCTGTGATTAAAGACGTTTTATTGCAGCTATTGTTTGCGTTGATGCCTTTTGTCGCGTACAACATCTATTACAGAAAACTGACAGTCAACTATTCCCGCAATTTCATCATCCTCATCTGTTCGTTGTGCATGCTGCTGTCGATGACCTTTGCTTCGTCTGTTCAAAGCGGGCTGATCTTTGACGTCCGATATGTCATTATGTTCTTTGGCATATTATTCGGAGGTTTCATGACCGGGGCTATCCTGCTAATCGAATTTCTGATCTATCGGCTGCATATTGGCGGTTCCGGCATGATCGACGCCATCATTATATTGATCATTACCTTCCCGCTATCCGTTCTGCTGGCCACCCTCTACCATAAAAGCAAACATAAGTTTTGGATTGTTTTTATTGCCGGCATCAGCTTTTCACTCATCCCGCTCCTGGTGCTCTATATAACAAAACCTGATTATATCCTGAGTCATTTTATATTTAACGTCCTGGTTATGCCTGTCCATAATTCTCTGGGCATATGGCTGCTCGTTACCCTGTTTAACAAATCGGTATCCGACAAGGAACTATACCTGCAATATATCCAGAATGAGAAAGCCGAGGCCGTGAACCATGTGGCCGCATCCCTTGCCCATGAGGTTCGCAATCCGCTGACTACCGTGCTCGGGTTCCTGCAATTAATCAAGAGTGGTACGTTTCCTCAGGAAAAAACGGACCGCTTTCTCGAGATCAGCATGGAAGAAATAAGGCGCACCGAGCAAATCTTGTCTGAATATCTGTCGATCAGCAAACCTCTCGTTCCATTTCAGCAAAAACTTGAGCTCACCGCTCAGATCAGATCCGTTGTCGAACTGATGTCCTCGTATGCCAATATGAGTAATATCACACTCAGCGCCGACTACCCTGAGCTCCCCGTCTACATTTCAGGCAGTCCCGCCGAGCTCAAGCAGCTGTTGGTCAACTTTATCAAGAATGCAATTGAGGCCAGCAGAGATGTCGATAAAGGCTGCGTCAACATCCGAATCTATGAAGAAGCAGAGCAGGTCGCCATCGAAATTCAGGACAACGGGATCGGCATGAATCCTGAGCAATTGAGCCGTCTCGGTTCTATTTATTATTCCACCAAAATGAGCGGCACCGGCCTTGGGCTCACCTTCTCATACCAGGCCATCCGCGCTATGGATGGCAGTGTTTCAGTACGAAGCTCGCCAAGATCCGGAACCGTGTTCCTCATCACCCTCCCGCTTGCTGCCACAGATCCATGAGCTCGCGAAGCCGGTATAAGGGCAAAGAGAGAGGCTCCTGAACCGGAGCCTCTCTCTTTTTGCTACTCTAGCAAGCGAATTTCTTTTGCCTCAAAACTTCTATTGTTTTTGCTAATATTCAACGGCTTTTTTAGTGTAATCCGAATAAGGTCGTTCGTCTTTAGACTATCCAGCTGGATGGTCTCTCCCTGGCTGTCCTTCAATGAAGTATCTTCTGTGACACGGACTTCACAGGGATAACCCTCATCCGTGTGATTCTTCCTGTTTCGGTTTACTTCGTCAGAGCAGTCAACGGTAATCTTGTCGTCTCCCACTGAATAAATCGCAGACTCAAAAACCGATACATCCCGGGCACATCCAACAGAAAGGAGCAGCACGATCAGAGTGAATAATAGCCTCAGCTTCACGTTCCAACCTCCCTTATAATGAACCTTTATTAGAGGAAGCCTAGGAAGCACTGCACTCGATTTCCGCTAGATTATGCAAGAAGGTAACCGCAGCTTATTCTGCGCAGAGGGCATACGTGGACAGCGGCTTAATGCCATGTGTCTGCTTCGCTTCCTGGAGCAGATAGATTTCGGATTGAATCAGGGTAACCAGCTTGGACGGAGCCTTCTCTATGTCGCTCAGTTCGGACTGGTAGGATTGCAGGGTCATATCCACTTCCCAGAGCCCATCCTGGAGCTGAGGTGAATAGAAGGTTTTCTCCCGGCGCACGCTCCAGCCGGACTGCTCGGCAATCCCCTTTATCTGCCCTGGCGTAAACAGTGTTCGAACATTGGAGCTGCTGTTCTTCTTAAACACTTCATATTGGGCTTGGACCAGAACCGCCAGCAAATGCGGATATTGCTCTGGATGCGTGATTCTGGGATCCCATTCCGCAAAGCAGATCCTGCGTCCCCACGCTCTGGCTTTTTGCAATACGGCCTCCAACTGCTCTGCCGATTCGAAATACCATGAACAATGAGACAGCACAACGATATCGAAGGAATTCTCTTCGTAGTCAAGAAGCGGCGACAGTATGTCCGTTTCCAAATCAATCTGTATCCGTGAGCCCAGCGGCGATTGCGTTAACCGTTCGGAGGCGGCGCCCAGCGTCACCGGAGCTCCATAATGGGGAGGTGCTGTGTCCACACCATGCACAAAGCCGGATTCGCCCGCAAAATAAGCAAGCACCGCGGTTGTATCCCCTTGCCCGCATCCAATCTCCAGAATGCGGTCTCCTTCCCGGATTCCCCAAAACTCGGCAAGCTTCAGACGATGCTCTGTTTGGATCCGCTGGATTTCGACTCCGGCCTGATCCACAGCCATGCATTCAATAATATAATCGATTGGGTTATGAATTATAGCTCCCCCCTTGAAGATTGATCTTAGATCTCATGTAAATGTCGATAAAGCTCGGGGTATCGACTCTTCAAATTTATTATATCACCGCCTTAACGCATATTGCCCAAAATTACTAAACCTTTTTATATCTGCATTGCTTGCACACAACACCCTCCTACTCCTGCTTGCTCCTCTAGCTCACCTATAGTGTCAAAAAAACCCAAGCAGCGGGAAACCCTCCCCGCTGCTTGAGTTACGATTGCTGCATCTCATGTTATTGGAATTTCGGGAGCCAGTCTCCGTGTGCTTCAATGAGATCGTCGCACAGGCTCTTGATGTCATCAATGGACAACTCGGCAGCCGTATGCGGATCCAGCATCGCTGCATGGTAAATATGCTCCTTCTTGCCTGTTGCCGCCGCTTCCAATGTCAGCAGCTGGGTATTGATATTCGTCCGGTTCAGTGCGGCACACTGTGGAGGCAGATCTCCCACGTAGGTTGGTGTTACACCGCTGGCATCGACCAGACAAGGAACCTCTACGCAAGCTTCCTTCGGAAGATTCGTGATCAGTCCCGTGTTCATCACGTTACCTCCGATTTTGAACGGAACATTCGTTTCAATGGCTTCGAGAATATAGGATGCATATTCATGGGAACGGTGATGCGTTAGGTCCTGGTTGCTTACCAGATCCTCGCGCATCGCCTTCCAGCCCTCAATCTGATTCACGCAGCGCCGCGGATATTCATCCAGCGGAATGTTGAATCGCTCGATCAGCTCCGGATAATTGCGCTTGATGAAGTAAGGATGGTACTCCGCGTTATGCTCAGAGGATTCCGTAATGTAATAACCGAAGTTCAGCATCATTTCCAGACGAACCATATCATGATGTTTCTCTTTCTGCTTCTCGGCTGCGCGTCTTTTAATTTCAGGATACAGGTCCACGCCATCCTTCGTTACCTCAAGCAGCCATGCCATATGGTTGATACCGGCGATTTTGGCCTGTACACCTTCCGTTTCCATGCCCAGATTTCTGAACAGGTCCGGAATGCAGGCCTGCACGCTGTGGCATAGACCTACCGTTTGCACGCCGCCCAGCGTATTCATCGCATTGGTCAGCACCGCCATCGGATTCGTGTAGTTCAGGAAGAGCGCGTCCGGACAGACCTCCCGGATATCGGCTGCAAAATCCAGCATCACCGGAATGGTACGAAGATTGCGGAATATTCCGCCAATGCCCACCGTATCCGCGATGGTTTGTCTCAGACCGTACTTTTTCGGAATCTCGAAATCCGTAATCGTACAGGGATCGTACCCTCCAACCTGGATCGCGTTTACCACATATTTAGCCCCGCGCAGAGCTTCCTTGCGGTCACTGTATGATTTGACGACACAGGTGCTGCCGCTGGTTTTCTTTATGTTGTTGAGCATGTTCTCAGAGTCTTTCAAACGGACCGGATCAATGTCAAACAAAGCGAGTTCGAATCCCTGCAATGCCGGTGTTTGCATACAATCACCCAGGACGTTCTTGGCAAACACCGTACTACCTGCTCCGATAAATGTAATCTTAGACATAAATAAATGCCCTCCTTAAACTCCATAAATTGATACGCTTTCACAAGACTAACTATAAGATAATCAGTCTTTTTTGAATATGGAGCAAAACAAGGGCGATATGGACATTTGTTGTTTCATTATGTAAGCTAGCCCTAACAGATTATCCTGCTTCAACAAATTGATTACGGTGCACGTTAAAGGAGGCGACAGCTGTATGTCCATTCTGCCAGACCATACGCTCTACACGATAGGCATGAATCCTTCACCGGGTGGCCACGATCTCAACCTCCTGTTCAGCGGTGAAGGAACGCCCGTTCCACGTCATAAAATCGGTCCCATCATTCATGATTACTGCCTCATTCATACAGTCTTAACCGGAGAAGGCGTGTTTGAATGCGCCGGGACGGTTCATCACTGCACAGCAGGCGATACCTTCGTGATCCTCCCAGGCGTTCTCTTCAGCTATGAAGCCCATGAGCGGAATCCGTGGCACTACAACTGGGTCGCTTTGCAGGAAAAAGGAACCCACATGCTGCTGGCCGACATGGGTATCACCCCGGCTAAACCGATCATCCCTTGCACGGACGAGGCCGAACTGGACGCTCTGGCATCCATGTACCGCCATATCCGTCTGGGCTTTAACCAATCAGACCAGCCCTGGCTTGAAGATCTCCAGGCATCTGGCTGGCTCAGACTGCTGCTCCATAAGCTGGCGATGTTAAATCGCGAGCACCTTCCTTCGAACTCCCGTGACGTGCCTGATATTGAACGGGGTGTAAGGCAGACCGAGCGATGGATTTCAACCCAATATCACCAGCAGCTATCCATTGATCAGATGGCCAAGACGCTTGGGTATCATCGGGCTCATCTCTCCAAAATATTTAAGCAGCAGACCGGCCTGTCCCCCATGCAATACCTCATGAAGGTACGCATGGAGAAAGCCAAATCCCTGATGAAATCCTCCTTCTCCATTCACGAGATTGCCTCTTCTGTCGGTTTCAATGATGCGCTCTATTTCTCCAAGCAGTTCCGCAGATGGACAGGCATGACCCCGAGCGAGTATAAATTCAGTCTGGAAAAGGGGGAGCGAACGAGTCAACATCAGAATCCGTAAACATCCGATGTAATCCCTGGTGATTGAACATCATCTAAATCCATGCATTTGCGAATCGGGATGGGGAAAACATCTCGCGCACCTCGGACGGCACGCAACGATTCTCGATGAAATCCGCAATAAGCTTGGCCGTCACCGGACTAAGCAGAATTCCGTTGCGGTAATGCCCCGCGGCCATTAATACCCGCTCTGCACCTTCCACGGGGCCTATGAGCGGATAACCATCCTGGGTGGCAGGCCGAAGCCCCGCCCAGCTGTGAAACGGGAGTTGGCCTTCCAGAAACGGAAGCACCTTGTTGTTCCAGTTTCGGAGCCGTTCGATTCCCCTTTCCGTGACCGATGTATCGTATCCGGCAACATCTTCGGAGGCACCACACACCATCGTGCCATTCGCCTTGGCAACCAAATAACCTTGGTTAAAAAAGACCATATGCTTTACAGGCGGCTGCGTTTCCGTTCTGTAGGCGCAAATCTGCCCCCGAATGGGATAAACCGGAATCGGGAGGCCCAACTGCTCCGACAGCTCCTGCGCCCAGGCACCCGTGCTTGCGACCAGCCGATCTCCATAAAAGACAGTGCTGTCCGCCGCCGACACGGCGATATGGCGGTCCCACTCCACAAGTCGTATGCTTCCGAGTTCTTCCTTAATGAGCACTCCCGATATCCGGCAGGCCTGCTCCAATGCTCTGATGAAATCGGGAGCGTATATGTGGCTTTCCTCCGGCGTATATAATGCGGCAAGCACGTCACGCGACAATGCCGGCTCCATCCGGAACAGCTCGGCTCCGCTTACGATCTCGCCGGATGATCCATATTGGCGCTGCCATAACCGGCGCCCTTCAAGGGACAGCAGGTCTGCGGCATGATAGGCAATGTGCAAGCTGCCCGTATTCGCATATTCGAAATGCACGCCGGATATGGATCTGATCTGCTCTTGCCACTCCGGATATAACAGCAAACTAAACTGACATAATCTAAAAAATGCGTCGGGGCCTTCTGTATTTTCCGAGAAGGGGGCAAGCATGCCTGCCGCCGCTCCCGAGGCTTGTCCGCCGCAGCGCCTCGCCTCCAAAACGGTAACATTAAAGCCCCTCATTCGAAGCTCGTATGCGCAGGATAAACCAATGATTCCGCCGCCTATAATGATAATGTTCTGACTCATCTCTACCTCAGTTCTGTTTGAATCAACCTTTACTTTAGTATGAATTCGTCAAAGCCGCTGCTCGCTGAAGCATACTGCTTCCTGGCGATTCTGCCAGCCAGGTAAGATTGTCTTCCCGCTTGAATAGCCAGCTTCATTGCTGTTGCCATCATGACGGGATCCCTCGCTTTTGCCACAGGTGTATTCATTAACACGCCGCTGACACCCAGTTCCATCGCTTGGGCCACATCACTTGCTGAACCGAGGCCGGCATCAACGATGATCGGCACATGGGCCTCTTCAACGATAAGCCCCAGGTTATAGGCATTCAGGATGCCAAGACCGGTACCGATCGGAGCAGCGCCGGGCATGACCGCAGCCGCTCCTGCTTCCTCAAGCCGCTTGCATATCACCGGGTCATCCGAAGTGTAGGGAAGGACGGTGAAACCTTCTTTGACCAAAATTTCCGTTGCTTTGAGCGTTTCGATCGGGTCCGGCATGAGTGTACGTTCATTGGCGCTGATTTCTACCTTGATCCAGTCGCTCAGACCGGATGCGCGTGCCAAACGCGCAATTCGAACGGCTTCGTCGGCCGTGCTTGCCCCGGAGGTATTAGGCAAAAATATATTTTTGCCCTCTTCTACATGCTGCAGAATGGAATCGTCCGCCGAAGACTCCAGATTGATTCGCCGAATCGCAAACGTCAGCACTTCGGCTTCCGAAGCCTTGATAGCCTCCATCTGCACATAAGGATTCGGAAACAGACCCGTACCAATCAAGAATCGGGATCGCAGTTCATAATCGCCAATACGCAGTAAATCCGGCTTCATCATGCCTCAACCTCCTCCAACGAAATGAACAAGCTCAATTGACATATTCGCGGTTACCGGGGTATCCGGCCACTGCTCGGCCGTCAGCACCTTACCATCAGCTTCGGCAACAACCGGTTTGCCCAATAAACCAAAAAACTCAATAACGTCCAGAATGGTTCTTACATCGCGAAGCTCATGCTCCACGCCATTGATCCTAAGCAGCATCGCCTTACTCACCCCTCTTCGCGCTATTTTGCCTCCAGCTTGGAAATGAACGCCTCGCAGGTACCCTTTACGTTGCTGCTGCCCACAATTTCACTCACCGCGCAAATGCGCGTCGCGCCTGCCATCAGTACTTGATCCACATTGTGCAGCTTAATGCCCCCAATCGCCACAAAAGGAATTTGGATCGCATGCGCCACTTCTCTCACATACGCTTCCGTAACCGGATCCACCACATCCTCCTTGGTGGCCGTGCGGTACACCGGACCGACCCCAATGTAATCTGCGCCCTGCGACTCTGCCAGCAGCGCTTCCTCTATCGCGTGTGTGGAAATCCCGATGATTTTGGAACCGACTAGTCTTCGAGCTTCCGTGAGCGGCATATCCCCCTGCCCCAGATGAATTCCGTCGGCATCCGCTTCCAGTGCAATATCCACGTAATCATTGACGATAAAGGTTACATCATACCGAGAAGTCAGCTTGCGAAGCGCTTTGGCTTTGGCAAGCACTTCCGCTTTCGGGCTTTTTTTGTCGCGAAGCTGAATGATATCCACACCGCCGAGAATGGCTTGCTCCATCACGTCCAGCATATCCCGGCCGGGATGAAACTGTTCTCCGGTAATGGCATACAGTCGAAAATCTTTCAAAGCTTCCCCTCCTTCCTATACAACATCAACTTGGACGAAAAATGTCGGATCCTTTATTGATTCAGGATACTCATTCATTTCATGCTCCAACATACCGGTCATAGAGCGTTCTGGCCCTGGCGAAATCATCCAAGCCCTGCACCAACACACGTCCGTCAGCGAATAAGACAAGCCGTTCCCCGCCGGGCAGCACCGTACGCAGTAAATATGGATTAGCCTTCACTTCCAGTGAAGCTCCCTCCAGTCTGCCTTGCCATACATCCAGATCAAGCGGGCCGCTCCCGGCAAATTGCACGGAATCTCTTCCGCACATCGTGAGTATATCTTCTTCATGCCCTTGAAGCGCCGGATACACCTTAAGCTGGCAGCAGGGGCAATTTCGATCAGGCTCGCCGAACTTCATCTCATAGTAGCGGTTCTGCCACAAGTCGAACGTCACCAGACCGTTTCTGCAGCTCGTGCCGTCATCCGCTAACAGCTTGAGGGCCTCAACCGCCTCATAGGAAGCCGCTATATCGACAACCGGTGCGATAACGCCGATCATATCACAGGTCTCTCCGGCCGTATCTGCAGATTGGATAAAACAGCGAAGGCATGGGGTGACGCCGGGCACAAACACCGCGCTCATCCCCCGAGAGCCCACCGCGCCTCCATATATGAAGGGAATTCCGCTTCGAAAACAGGCGTCATTCAGCAAATAACGGGTCCGAAAATTGTCCGTACCGTCCAGTACAAGATCCATTCCATTGATCAGTTCCTCGATATTTGCCCCCGTAACGTCGGACACAACCGCCTCGATCACAATGGAGGAGTTGACTTTGCGCAGCTTTTTCTCGGCTGCCACCACTTTGGGATAGGCGTTGCTTGCATCCTCCTCGTCATACAGCAGCTGCCGCTGCAAATTACTCATTTCCACAAAATCACGGTCAACGATTCTGACCCGCCCAACACCAGCGCGCACCATATGATTGGCAAGCACCGTGCCCAATGCCCCCATCCCGACAATTAGTACGGAGCTGTTCATGATTTTCCGCTGCCCGATTTCTCCTATCGGCTGAAACAGCATTTGCCTGGAGTAACGTTCCTGCATCGTGCCTCACCTCCTCTATGGCCCTGCTCAATTGCATTGCTCATGTTTTGAGTTTTGATTGATGCTTGTTATCCGCAGTATATGGCGAGAGATTGAGAATCCAATCTCTCGCCATATACCAAGTCGCTAAACCTAAACAAATCTAGTAATCGAAGAGGGTAAACTCCCCCGGTTTCACCTTAAGCCTGAGCCTCGTACAGCTGCACAATCTCAATAATCGTCTGGACCGCCAATACCATATTGTCGGCCGATACATATTCATAGCGGCCGTGGTAGTTCTCCCCGCCAGTGAAAATATTCGGTGTAGGCAGGCCCATGTAAGACAATTGTGATCCGTCGGTACCACCGCGCACAGGCTCGATGATCGGCTTGATCCCAAGCTTCTCCATCGCTGTCTGAGCGATATCCACCACCTCTTTGACCGGCTCGATTTTCTCTCGCATATTGTAATACTGGTCTTTCATCTGCAGTACGATCCGTTCGGCACCATATTTGTGCTGAAGCTCTTCCACGACAGAGGCGAGTTTGGCCTTTCTTCCTTCAAAAAGCTCCCGGTCATGATCACGGATAATATAACGAAGCTCGGTCAGTTCCACATCGCCTTCAATGGAGGAGAGGTGGTAGAAGCCTTCATAACCTTCGGTATGTTCAGGCGCTTCTTCGACAGGCAGCATGCGGTTCAGCTCCATGGCGATTTTTGCGGCGTTGACCATTTTGCCTTTGGCTGTACCGGGATGAACGTTCTTGCCTTTGCAAGTAACAAGCGCTGCTGCTGCGTTAAAGCTTTCATATTGAAGCTCCCCGAGCGGTCCGCCATCCATGGTGTAAGCGTATTTTGCACCGAACGCCTCCACGTCGAACTTATGAGGTCCTCTGCCGATCTCTTCATCCGGCGTGAAGGCAACCCGGATTGTTCCATGCTTAAGCTCAGGGTGTTGAATGAGGTACGCCATGGCTGTCATAATCTCTGCAATGCCCGCTTTATCGTCAGCCCCCAGCAAGGTCGTGCCATCCGTTGTTACGAGTGTGTGGCCTTTGTATCCGCTCAACTCCGGAAAATCCCGCGGGGAAAGGACTATATTCTGTGCTCTATTCAGAATGATGTCATGTCCATCATATTGTTCTATAATCTGCGGCTTGACACCGGTACCCGTAAAATCAGTCGCCGTATCGATATGTGCCAAAAAGCCAATGGTCGGGATCGCTTTATCCGAGTTAGCCGGAAGCGTGGCCATGACATAGCCGTTCTCATCCATGGTGACTTCCTGCATGCCAATCTCTTTCAGTTCGTCCACGAGCAAGCCGGCAAGCGTTAGCTGTCCGGGTGTCGAAGGACAAGTATTGCTGTTCTCGTCTGATTGCGTATCCACTTGTGCATAGGTAATGAGTCTGTCGATAACTTCCTTCTTCATCATTCTCAGCTCCAATACGAGTTATTGATCACCAACACATGCTGCGATATGTAATGCCTAGCCTTGAAGTACCTTCCCAGCTTGAATACAGACTATCTAAAGGTCGAAAATTACCTCTTCAATTATATCCAGTTGTCATGTTCTGGGTCAATTCATGACAAAGATCGCAGCAGAAAGAATCATAGCGCCCTGCGATGCCCTTGTTTCTCTTGAGAGACGCTTCGAGTCCGGAATCGTTTCGTCCTCTTCCGCAGGATCCAAACACAAAGAAACGGCGGTGCACGGATAAGCATCCTGAGCACCGCCATTTCTTAAAGCTAACAAGCCTATTGATTAGGTGACATCTGTCAATTAAGCAACCCTCATGATGAAAATGACCCATTCCATGTGATGAGGCCTTTAACTGTTCGACGGCCCAATATGAAGCGTAAGCCCATCATTATTCAAATGCAGGCAGTGCAATCTCGGAATAGTTGTCCTCGAAGAACTTCTTCACTTCCGGACTGGTCATGGCTTCAGCCAGCTTCTGGATCGGCTCGGAGTCTACATTATCCTTGCGAGCTACCAGTGTAATGGTGAACTCGGAGTCATTGCCTTCTGTGACCAGGGCATCTTTCTTCGGCGTGAGTCCCAGCGGTTTGGCATATGCCGGTGTCATCGCCACCATATCTACATCGTCCAGGGTACGGGCCAGCATGAGCAGGTCGACCTCGGTAAATTTGTAGTTGTGCGGGTTCTCCACAATATCCCCTTGCGTGGCCTGGATTCCGACGCCTTCCTTCAGCTTGATCAGACCATTCTTCTCGAACATGACCAGGGAACGGCCGATGTTGGAAGGATCGTTCGGGATCGCAATCGTTGCACCGTCCGGAAGCTCCTCAATGGTCTTATACTTCTTGGAATACGCCCCAAAAACGGCATTATAGATCGGTGTTACCGGTACAAGCTCCGAGCCGTTGTTTGCATTGTATTCTTCCATGTACGGCACATGCTGGAAGAAGTTCGCATCCACCTCGTTATTCGCCAATGCATTGTTAGGCTGGACATTATCAGACAGAATCAGAACTTCAAGATGAATGCCCTCTTCCTTCAACATAGGCTTGACGAGATCAAGCACCTCAGTCATCGGCGGGATGAGCGCAGCCACTTTTAATGTAACTTCTTCTTTAGTCTCAGGCGTTGCATTTTCAGGAGCTTCCTCCTCGGCTGCCTTCTCTCCGCAGCCGGCAAGCACAAGCATGATCGTCAGTACGAGCAGTAGTAATCTCTTATTCATAGTTGGTTACCCCCAGGTAAAATTGTAGGTTGGTCTGGTACAGGTGTTACTAACAAAAAGGGTCGTAAAACTTAGCTTCTTCTCTTGTCGAGGAGTCTTGAAGCCAAGCTCCCGCTAAACTGGATCGACTGTACGAGAATGATCATGATGATGATCGTGAACACCATGAGTTCGGTCTCAAACCGCTGGTATCCGTAACGAATGGCAAAATCCCCGACACCGCCGCCGCCAACGATGCCCATAACCGTAGAATACGAGATGAAGCTGATCGTTGATGTTGTCAATCCAAGCACGAGACCGGACCTTGCCTCAACGTAGAGGAACTTGAAAATCATCTGCAGCTTGGAAGCGCCCATCGACGAGGCGGCCTCCAGCACTTCCTTCGGCACCTCGAGCAGAGACTGCTCAACTAATCTTGAATACGTAGCGACGGCTATGACAGACAACGGCACAGCGGCTGCCAGCGTCCCAAGCGATGTGCCCTACAATCAGGCGGGTCAGTGGAATCTATGCTGACAACCAGCAGCAAGAACGGGAACGAGCGGATGACATTAACCAGACTGTTCAATAAGGTGAACAACCATCGATTCGCGTACAACTGGCCTTTTCTGCACAGAAACAATAGTGTTCCTACCGGAAGACCCAGTAATATCGCCGCAGCGATTGAAATGCCAACCATCACGAACGTCTGACCAATAGCCTGCCATATTTCGTCCTGGTACTGCATGACATAGGCGAAGTAATCGTTCAAGTATTGAATCACGCTATTCACGTAGTCCATCAATCCGATTCCTCGCTTCCACGGCGACTCCGGTACTCTTGCCCTCTCTCTTGTTCAGGAGCCTCCGCTCTACCCGCGTTATTCTGATAGGTTCTTATCAAACGGCCGTCCTCCATGACCGACACCGCATCACAAATGCCGTTGACAACCTCCATCTCGTGAGAAACAATCACAATCGTGACCCCAAGCGTTCGGTTGATATGTCTCAACACATCCAGTATGCCCGCCGTCGTCTGCGGATCCAGTGAAGAAGTCGGCTCATCGCATAACAATACAGAAGGCGAATTGGCTAAAGCCCTGGCAATCGCTACCCGCTGCTTCTGCCCACCGCTAAGCTGAGCCGGATATAACTTTGCTTTATCCTCAAGTCCGACAAAACGCAGAACCTCCTGCACGCGCTTCATCCGATCTGCCTTCGGTACCTTCGCCAGCTCAAGCGGAATGGATACATTCCCGTAAGCCGTACGATTGCTGACCAGCTGGAACAGCTGGAAGATCATGCCGATCGATCTTCTTGCTTCCCGCAGCTGCCTCCCGCCAAGGGAAGTCAGCTCCTGACCATTCAACACGACTCGGCCCGAGTCCGGTCTCTCCAGTACGTTCATGATGCGCAGCAGCGTCGATTTCCCGGCTCCGCTCGCGCCGATGATCCCGTGTATGCTGCCCTCGGCAATATCGAGAGAGACAGCGTCGATCGCCTGATAACGGTCACTGCCATTGCCAAAGCTTTTACTAACCTCTTGCAGCGAGATCAATCTAATCCCCTCCTTGCCACATGAAGAAAGCCCGCGTGGCTATACAGCCTGCGAGCAAAATATGCTGCAACAACAATAGAATCATACCACAATTTTAGACAAAATGTGACACGACTTATTGACTGTCACATTGGAATGTTTACCAAAACGGCTCAGGATAAATACAGCTGATGTCCGTACATCCCCGTCAAGCGTTCAACCGCCTTCTCCAGCACGCCTTCCTCGAAGCCTTCCAAGCCTTCAATGGCCTGAATTTTATCCGCCGGTGACATCTCCTTGTGCAGATGCAAACTCCAGTTGACAATGGACTGTATCGCATCCTCATGCTCGAACTGACCGTAATAGATATGGGCTTTGTACAGATAGCTGTCGGCATGCTCTGGCACCATCTTCAGCACCTCGTCAAAAGCAGCCAGTGCCGCATCCTCGTCCTGATCCTTGTAATAGATCTGTCCCAATCTGAAATAGGCCCCCGGATGGCCCGGCGACAATTCCAGCACATTCAGCGTATCTTCCTTCGCGCGGGCATAGTCCGCCATCGTATAATAGATTCCGCTTCGCAAGCTGTATAAACTTCCCTGCTCCGGGTTCAGGCTGAGTCCTTGTGCGCAATCGGTCAGCCCCCGCTCCAGCTGGCCGGTTTCCACAAAACAAACGGCACGGAACTCGTAAAATCTCGAATTCGATGGCTGGGCTTGAATCGCCTGGGAATAGGCGTCAATGGCCAGGTCCCACATGCCCATCTCTTTATAGATATGGCCGCTGGCGGCAAGGTAGGTCGGATGCTCGGAGAAAGCCTCCTCCTGCTTCACCGCTTCCTGCAGCTCAAGCAGCGCCTCCTCATTGCGGCCTTGAAGATATAGCACATAACTCAGTTTGTTGCGGATTTCGGATCCATCCTGAAGGGCGGCAGCCTCCTTCAAAGACTGCTCCGCAGACGGCAGATCATTCATTTCCATATAAATGTCGGCCCGCTGCACATAATTGGGTGCATCATCATTCTCAAGCTCCAGCAGTTTGTCATTCAGCGCCAATGCCTCTTCATTGCGACCAACCCGGTAATAGCAGTCAACCATCCAGTAGCAGGCCAGCGGTGAATCCGGCTGCCTTCCATACAGCTTCGAGATCAGCTCATATGCCAGCTCTTCCCGGGCATCCTCGCGATAGATCCGGGCCAAATCGAAATACGCGCGGTAATCGTCCGGCTCCGCTTCGATGGCCCACTCCAAATCCGCTTTGGCAGCGTTCTTGTTGCCTGACCGGTTGAAGACTTCCGCCCTCTTCAAGTAAAGCTCGTATGAGTCCGGATACCGCTCAATGGCCTCCGACAGATAGAACTCGGCCTGTCCCAGATCCCCCAGCTGCACATACAGGTCCGCCATGGGCTTCCGAAAAGAATAGGCTTCCCGCACCTGCCGCTGAAACGTCAGAAATGCGCCGTAGCTGTAGTTGGTGCTCCCGGCAAACATGGCATATCCGCCATCTGCCTCCGCTTCATACCGATCCGCCAACTGAATCCCCTCTTGCAGAACCCCAACCGCTTCCTGCACATGATCCATCAGATCCAGGGATACGGACAGCATATAATAATACATCGGGATGGCGCGTTCCGGCTGCTGGATGCTCAGGCGGAAACAGTTCGCTGCCTCTGCCGGATTGCCGCTCTCGTAATAGGTCATTCCCAGCTCATAATAAGTCGAGATGACCGTGCTGTCGTCCTCTCTCTTGATGCTTTCTTTCAAATCCCGGATCGCCTCTTCGTATTGGTTCAGGTCTTTATGAGCAATTCCCCGGGTATACCAGTTCAGATAATTGTCGGCATTTAACCGGATAGCTTCATCTAAATCCTCTATCGCTTCCGTCTCCCGGTTCAGCTCACGTAAAATATGCGCACGCCGCTCATAAGCACGATGGCTCCCGCTCGAATCGATGAGACGCCCCAGATAGGTTACAGCCTCCTCCGAGTGACCGCTGTTATGCAGCAGCTCCGCATAATGGAGCTTGTCATCAAAACTTGTGATGGCACTCTCGCCTTTTTTCATATATTTAAGCGCTTGTTCAAACTCCCGCTTCTTCCTGTAATGGTTACCCATGCGGAACCAGATTCGTTTCATCCATTTCATGGTGGCTCACCCTTTATATGTAGTTATTATTCCTGGGTCGTGTGAATAAGAGCAGAGGGTTTCCCTCTCATCTCTATATTATACTTCCTCTATGTCCATTTGCACCCAAATTAAAGAGGAACCCATTCCGGTTCCTCTTTACGGTGTATATCCTATTATACTGTACGATTCTCGTCATCATGTCCAATCCCAATAACTAAATCTAATACACCTTATGAATAACGTCTTCAAAATCGGGATCTTCCATATCGATATCATCCAGTTCGCCCCAGCGGCCCAGCTCCTTAAAAATATCCAGTGTATTCATCTCGCGGCGGTTCACCTCAATGGTGACGGTGTTATCCACCGCGCTCGTTACCCGAAGCGGAACTGCACGGCTTCCTTCTCCTGCTCCCTGGAATTGCTCCGGGATTGCAAAAGGGCCGCGAAATGTCACGGTAATCAGCGTAGGCAGACCGATTGTATCTCGCAGGGACCGGACCGTTCCATCATAGGAAAGCTCCCCGTTGTTAATGACCATCACCCGATTGCAGAGCTGTTCGATGTCATCCATATCATGCGTCGTGAGCAGAATGGTCTTGCCGAATTGCTCATTGATCAGCTTGAGAAAATGGCGGATGTTCCGCTTAGCGTTCACGTCCAGCCCGATTGTCGGTTCATCCAGAAACAGCACGCCCGGGTCATGCAGCATCGCAGCCGCGAGGTCGGCGCGCATGCGCTGTCCGAGCGACAGCTTGCGTACAGGCGTTTCCCAGAACGCCTGTAAATCGAGCAGTTCGGCGAACTGTCCGAGCCTCCGCTCCTTGTCGGCCTGATCCACGCTGTACATTTTGGCCAGAATATCATAGGAGTCCTTCACCGGGAGATCCCACCACAGCTGGCTGCGCTGACCGAACACGACGCCCAGATTGTTTACAACGCTGCGCCGTTCCTTGTGCGGATTCATGCCGCCAATCGAGACGCGACCTGAGGTTGGATGGAGAATGCCCGTCAGCATTTTGATGGTGGTGGACTTCCCGGCCCCGTTCGGCCCGATATAACCGACAAACTCTCCCTGCTCCACTTGAAAACTGATGCCTCTAACGGCTTCCTTCGTCCGGTATTCTCTCGTAAACAGGGTTCGCAAACCGGAGAAGCGCCCCTCCTTCACAACCGGCGTTTTGAACTCCTTGCGTATGTTATGAGCTTCAATCATGTGACGCGCTCCTCCCTTAACTCCCCGTACTTTGATATTTGGTCAAACCGAACTGCCAGAACTTCAAACTTATGCCGAGACATAACAGGGCCGCTCCTGCCAAGGCAGGCAGCACCCATACCCCCAGCTCGCCGCGCAGTATGTATAGTGACGGAATATAATTGACTAAACCAACCGGGACAATGATCAGCAGGATCGATGACATCCATTTCGGATACAGAGTCAACGGATATTGAGCAGCCGTCCGGGCCGCGTCCTCCGTCAGATTCTGAAGCTCGGTGATCCGGGTCGTCCAAAACCCGAAGGTTGCGGTCGCAAGGCCGATCGAGAACAGGATAACAGCCCCCGTGACGATAATATACAGCGATTGCGGCACCGCGCTCCATCCCACCTGACCTGCCGCCATCATGCCATGCAGCGACCACCAGAGCAGAAAACCGCCCTGCAGCACTTCGCCCAGCATAATCCGGAACTTCTGGGGCATAAGCGCCAGCAGCACGGGCATGGGACGGGTCAGCAGCTGGTCAAGCTCACCGTTCACCAGATATTTCTCAAGATGATGCACTTCATCCCCAAACGTCCGGTAAAGCGTCTTCGACAGGGTCATGATAGCAAACAAATACGCGATTTCGTGCATGGACCAGCCCTGGATGGCCCCGAACTTATAGAGGACAATGGCAACCATGAGGAATTCGGATATTTGGATCAATGCAGCAAGAAACGAAGCCAGAATAAAATTGAATTTGTACTGCATGCGGCTTTTGATGCTGGTTCGGATCAGCAGCGCATACAGGGACAGCCAGGATCTCGTGGTCATCCTCCCTGCACCTCCACTTTCCGCCTGAGGAAGCCGGTAGCCAGCAGACCTGCCAGCGTGAGCAGCACACACCACATGAGCGTGCCCCACAGATAGGAAACGTCATCGAAGCCCAGATAGATTCGGGTAGGTACATAGAGCAGATACGGATACGGCGACCACCAGGCAATCGTCTGCAGCCAGCCGGGCAGCCATTCGATAGGAATGAAGAAACCTGCAAGGAGATTGATCATCGCGTGGTTGCCCCAATACAACCAAGATGATTCCGTTGTCCATAAGGCGGATGCGCCGATAAGATAGTTGATGCAGATCGATAAGTAGGCGGCGCCTGCCAGGGCTATGGCAACATAGAGGAACGTGGAGGCTTTCCCGGGTAACTGCAAGGAGAAGGCAAAGTAATAAACCAGGTAGATCGGGATCGATTTGTAAACGAATTGGTAGGCGATTTGCCCCCATTCCTTGGCCATTAAATGGCTGAACAAATGAACGGGACGCATCAAATCCAGTGAAATATGGCCGGTTCGGACAGCTTGGGGAATGCCGAGGCCGTTCGTGACGAAACTGGAAACCCAGAGCGCAGCTTGAGTAAAGGCGATATAACCGACCATTCCCTGCGTTCCATAATCTCCAAGCGCGTAGTCTGCACCGAGACCGATCCAGATACAGGCATACATGAAGCCGAACATCGCGCTGGCGATATTGTGCACCATGTGAGCGCCGCGGTACTGCAAATTACGGGCATAGGCTTTGGAAGCCAATGTGAAATAAAGCATGAAGCACCTCCGATAAGCATTTTAGATGGCGGACCCATCCACTTCAGACAAGGCGAAAATGAGAGAAGGACAATAGCATACCAGAACGTTCCATATCAGGCAAGGATTTTTTTAGGAGCAAAATCAGAGCCGTGGCGACGCCAAACAAAAAAAGAAGCCTTCTCATCCCTGCGCCGATTCCAGAACAATCTGGCGTAGAGTTTGAAGACTTCGAATTCGCTTTCGCTTTCGTGAGATGAGTGTTTACAAAGCACCTGATCTGATACAGCTTGCAGCAGCTGAGAGTCTGTGTTGTTACTCTGTCTCAGGGACGGTGCCCGTATCAGGTTCAGGACCGCGACTTGCGGCTGTATCTGAATCCGGCTGCGTATTATACAGATATTGAAGATGCTGGAACGGCTGCGGCTGTTGGAAAGACTGCTGTTGAAAGAGCTGCTGCTGGAAGGATGGGGGCTGCTGATAGGATGACGTGTAAGGGGTCTGAAATGGATAGGACGGCTGCTGAGGGTATGGTGCATAGGACGGATAAGCGGTGTACTGCGGCGGTCTGGCCTGTTGATAAAACGGATAGGAAGGCGGAGGCGGGTACCCGTAGTAGTTAGGTGTCGAAGGCGCCTGTTGGGCACCATACGCTGGCTGCTGACCAAACGGCTGCTGGACCGACTCAAAATAGGAGGCATTGTCGGATGTATTGTCGTCCCGCTTGCCACAGCCCGGCGGCGGTCCCAGAATGACCGTTTCCTTCAGTGGAGCAACGGCTTTGGCGTAATCCTCCTCATTGATGCAATAGGCAATGTGCAGAATCTCCTTCGGAATATGCCGCAGAAAGTCTGCTCCATACACAATATCCGGCGTCGGCTGATCAAATATGGTCAGAATGTGGGCCTTGTCGCTAAGCGTCAAAATCCAGTGAAACCATCCCTTGGGGAACATCGAGACCTGGCCCGGCTTTAGCTTGTAGGTCATCAGCTTCTGGGTAAACGGATTGAATACCGAAGTAATCACTTCGCCGCTGATGACAAATACCAGCTCATTCACATTGGTATGCCAGTGAGGCTGAACAATGATCCCTTGAGTCATATGAACATTGAAGAAGCCTGTCGCAATTGCAGGCATTTGGGCTCCGAACACCTGAGTTATGTAGTTTCCCGCATCGCGTTTATAGTTCAAGGTGTCGTTCGAGTCTGCATACAGCTTCAAATTCGGAGATGTCAGTACTGGATCGAGCATCGTATTCCTCCCCTTGAAAGTTCTCTGATCTATAAATCTGTATGCATGGGAGGCTCGGCATATGTAGAAGTAGGGAACCCGTTATCTATTCTACTCGGCTTCCACCCTGCTGTTGACCTGCTTCGTCCTGCTGTCTACCTTCGCGGGAGTATCCCCGCTCCTCATTGTGATGTTTCTGATCTTCGGCAACCTTGGAATCCGCTGAACATGTTTCAGGGAGCCTCCGCCTAACAGCAACACCTATTTAGTCCTGGTTGCCATACAGGCCGGCATTCTTCTTCAGTTTATGCTGCAATTCGGCAGGGAAGCGCAGCGCAAACTGCAAGTTCAAACAACCAGCTCCAAGTAAACAAGGCAGCTAAGTCATCCGCGTATGGCTGAAGGGTTATAACTCGGCTTATGGCTTGGCTGCTAATGAAACATCGATACGGTGTCCGCCCAGGGCTACGCGGCACACAGCATATGAATTCAACCATGACCCATAACAAAAAACCACCGGAGCAGCAGCTTGATTAAGCCTCTCCGGTGGTTTTCATTATGTTCTAATGCAATCAATCATCGGCACGGGCACGGTGTTACATGGCCGCCCGTTTTAATTGACCATGATACAGGTCGCTGTAGAATCCTCCCTGCTTCAGCAGCTCATCGTGGGAGCCCTGCTCCAGCAGGCGTCCGTCCTTCAGCACCAGGATGCGGTCCGCCGAGCGGATGGTGTTTAGACGGTGGGCAATCACAAAGCTCGTCCGTCCCTTCATCAGCCGCTGCAGCCCTTCCTGGATTTTGATCTCCGTTACGGTATCGATGCTGCTTGTTGCTTCATCCAGCACCAGCATGGAGGGATTGGCGAGTATCGCTCTGGCAATCGCAAGCAGCTGCTTCTGGCCTTGGCTGATGCCGCTGCCGTCCGGTTTGAGCATCTTGTCATAACCGTCCTTCATCCGCACGATAAACGAATGGGCATTGGCCAGTTTCGCAGCTGCCTCGACCTCTTCATCGGTCGCATCAAGCCGTCCGAAGCGGATATTCTCACGGATGGTGCCTTGGAACAGGAAGGAATCCTGCAGCACAAAAGCCATCTGTGCTCGCAGGCTTTCCCTGCGGATGGAGGAAATGTCCCGTCCATCCAAGGTAATGGTCCCGCTGTTCGGGTCGTAGAACCGGGAGAGCAGCTGAATTAACGTTGTCTTCCCTGCACCCGTCGGACCGACCAGCGCAATCATCTCGCCGGGCTTCGCCTCAAAGCTGATTCCATCCAGCGTATCCCCGTCTTTTTCATAGGAAAAAGATACATTGTTGAATGTCACCGCTCCCTCTACACTCTTCACTGCGACGGCGGCCCCTTCATCCTTCGCTTCAACCTCTTCATCCAGCACCTCGAATACGCGTTCCGCCCCCGCGATGGCAGACAACAGCGTGTTCCACTGGTTCGCCAGATCGTTCAGCGGTCTGGTAAACTGCCGCGCGTAACTCTCAAATATGATGATGACACCGATCGTGATATGCCCCTGAATCGCCATAATGCCGCCAATCCCCGCTACGATCGCAAAACTCAGGTTGTTCAGCCCGTTCATCAGCTTCGGAATAAAACCCGAGATGCTCTGTGCCCAGAAGCCCGATAGACGAATCCGTTGATTGCGCTCATCGAATTCACGGATAACCCGCTCCTCCTGGGAGAAAGCCTTAATAATCCGCTGTCCCGACAGCGTTTCTTCAATATAGCCGTTCAAATCCCCCAGATTGCGTTGACGCTCTTTGAATAAGGGACCGGTTCGCCGAGTGATCCAGCGCATCCCCAGCATCATCAGGGGAACCACCAGAAATGTCAGCAGTGTAAGGAGCGGACTGAGCCACAGCATAACGGTTAACGTACCGATTAAGGTCAGCACACTCGAGAATATTTGAATGGCCGAGCTGTTCAGTGTTGAACTGACGTTCTCGATATCATTGGTCAGACGACTCATAATCTCGCCCTGTTGGCGCTTTCCGTAGAACGGAATCGGCAGCCGGTGCAGATGCGTAAACAGATCCATTCGCATCCGGTATACCGTCTCTTGGGCTATGCCGATCATCCAGATGTTGTGCAGCCAGGTGGTTAAAGCCTGAAGGACGTACACAACAGCCAATCCGATAAGAAAATACATCCAGCCCGAGTCCACCAAGCCGCCCGGGTCTTTGATATCATTCAGGAACCGATCTACCCCGACCCCGAGCAGATAAGGGCCGAGCAACGCAAGCCCGGAGCTGAACATCACCATCAGCAGCACAAGTGCAAGCTTTCCTTTGCGGCGGGCGAGATAAGCCCATATTCTGGAGAGGGTGCCCGACCAATTCTTGGCTTTTGCCTTGGGCTTGCGGCCCGAACCGCTATCCTTGCTTTTGCCAAGATCGATCTTCGGCCTTGGATGACGAAATGGTTCAGTGAATGCTTTAAGCATGCTGCTGCACCCCCTCTCCGTATTGGGATTCATAGATGCGTCGATACAGGGAGGAGCTCTCCATCAAGGAGTCATGGTTCCCTTTTCCGATCAATCGCCCGTCATCCAGCAGCAGAATCAAATCTGCCGAGGTGGTTGAGCTGATCTTCTGTGTGATCAAAAATGTCGTGCAGGACAAATCCTTCAGAGCATCCAGCAAAGCACCTTCCGTGCGAACGTCAAGTGCGCTTGTGCTGTCATCCAGGATGAGGATGGAAGGCTTCCGTACGAGCGCGCGCGCAATCGACAAGCGCTGCTTCTGCCCTCCGGATAAGTTAACGCCGCGCTGTCCAAGCATCGTGTCGTAACCGTTAGGCAGATGTTCTATCGTATCGTGGATCTGCGCTCTGCGTGCCGCTTCCTTGATCTCGTCCATGGAAGCATCCTCCCGTCCCCAGGCAATGTTCTCCCGAACCGTGCCGGAGAAGAGCAGCACCTCCTGCGGAACATAGCCAATGCTGCTGCGCAGATGCATCGGGTCGATCTCCCCTGCATCCTTTCCGTCTATCCGCACATTCCCCTTATCCTCCTCGTACAGCCGCGGAATGAGCTGAACCAGCGAGGATTTGCCTGAACCGGTAGCCCCCATAATAGCGATTCGCTCACCGGGTCTGGCCACAAAAGAGATATCCGTCAGCACATCAATATCACTGCCCGGATAGCTGAAACTGACTTGCTCGAATTTCACTCCGCCTTCAATTTCAACCTTATTATCATGGTTCTTATAGACTCCGGTTGCTGCATCGTCCTCGGTCTTCAGCACCTCCTGTGCACGCTGGGCGGAAGCCCGTCCACGGGAGAACGCAACAACAACCCAGGAGAGGGCTGACATGGCACCGATACAGCGCAGCGAATAGTTGACGACGGCTACAACCTCGCCAACGCTGGCACTGCCAGTCGCGATGTCTTTACGGCCGAACCACAGAACCGCCATAATCCCGGCATTCATGATCAGGAGAATAAAGGGCATCGTGGTCTCCGTCAATCGCAAGGTCGATATGGTAGAACTCATCAGCTTGCCAGAAGTACGACCAAACCGTTCAATCTCATGGCCCATGCGTACGAAAACACGAATCAACCGAATCCCGGTCAGGTTCTCCTGTATAACGCCGTTCACCGCATCCAGCCGCTGCTGGACACGCCGGAATGCATCGGCTGCCCGCTTCATAATCCAGGCGATAAATATAAACAGTACAGGCACGGTAAGCACCAGCAATAAGCCCAGCTTCACGTTCACCACCAGCGCCATAACGATGCTGCCAAGCACAACTAACGGAACGCGCGTCATGAAACGCAGGCCCATGAACACCGTATCCTGAATCTGGGTGACATCGCCCGTCAGCCTTGTAATCAGCGACGATGTGGCAAACCGGTTAAATATCGAATAGGAGAAGGACTGCACCTTCTCATACAGTTGATCGCGAAGATCATAGCCGAGCCCCTGACTCGTATGCGCCGCAAAGAAGGAGCTCGAAATTCCGGCTATAAAGGCGATAACAGCGCTTCCAGTTAAAACGGCTCCCCACATCCATACAACCGACATGTCCTGCTTCTGAATGCCGTCGTCAATGATTTTGGAGATAAGCAGCGGCTGAATCAGCTCAACGGTGAGCTCTATCAGCATCATGACCAGTGCCGCAATCGCGGCTACGCGGTACTTTTTCAAGGTCGAGAAGACAATTCCCATATGCATTCCTCCGAGGCAGAAGACCTAGATTATGTTCTGAAATTGGTCTTCATGTAGTAGCAATATTAGTTCGTTCAATAGCATGGATATGTCTATTATAATATATTTTCTGCTAGAACTTATCGGCAGATTAAAAAATATAACGAGATATACTGGCCAAAAATACTGCTGCTGTACGGACAAGACCCTTTATCCCTGCATCAAAAAAGAGAACCTGTCCTTCAGGATCATCACCTGTCGAATCAGCTCTCTTGCAAAGCGTATAGCTATTCCACGGACTTCAGCGCTTCAATCATATCAATCCGTTTCAATTTGTAATGCATGGAGACCATGACAATTCCCGAGAACAGCAGCGTCAGCAGCGCCGCATAGCCATAACTGATACCATGGATGCTCGGACTGAACATCATGGCATCCACTTCCGCCGTTTGAAGCACGAACCGGTGCAGGGGCACTCCGGCCAGATTGCCTGCTATAACAAATCCGCCAAAGAAAACACAGAGGGCGGCCTGAGTGTGGCAGCGTCACAGAATGTTCTAACATTCAGAGGAAACTAGCAGCACAAAAAGCAATCTCCTTCACTTGGAAGGGAATTGCTTCCTCACAAATTATCTATAAAAAACATACGGTTTACTTATGAGCTCCAAAATCCAGCCCGGTCTTCCGCCCTCAGCTTGGAAACAAAACCCGACGGATCCTGATCCATGTACTGGATCGAATCCATGATCCATCTGCCATCCGCGTGCCTATATTTAATCGTAACTAACCCGGAATCCCGGAGTCGATGCTCGCTTGTTCCTGTTTCATCGGTTTGATCAGCTATCAGCTGAAAATAAGGATCGATCTGCTTAACATCCTGAGCAAGCGTTACCTCGGGGATCAAGGCCTCAAACTCGCTTCGTTCCGGGAGGCGGCTAAGACGCCACTGATCCATGAGATGACCGCTGTTGGAAGTATAAAAAGTGATCAGCTCGCTGCCATCTGGCATTTTGCGAATCTCGTAGGTGTAATCCTGCTCTTTTCTTACGATATCAGGCTTGCCGTATTGCCTTTCCACCGTTTGTTGGTCCGGGGCATAAGACAAGAGCATCCGATAATAATAGGGAGTGTTTATCTCGTTATGGAGCGTAATTTCCTCATCCGCTTGATCAGCGCCAGACAAGAAAATACATAACATTAACGCTAACACCCCCATCGATATTCCCGCTGCCCGAGCTTTAATCACCACACACACCTCCTCATTGAATCAATCGATGAACCCTGTCATCATCACTTCCGGAATATCCTTGCCCTCAGCCCATTCCCTGAATGAAAAATCGAGCACTTCCCCTTGTGCAAGCGAGGTCATCACTCTTTCTTCTTGAAAGGAATAAGAGAAGGTATGCAGCGTCCCGAACAAATTATCGTAATCCGTATAAAACAACGGGGATTGACGGTCCTTAAACAGACCAAATGCTTCCGCATGGGTCAGGCGCTGGGCGCCCAAGCTTTCGATGTAAGATTTACGACGAAGGGAATGCTCAATGGAAGGCCTGTTTTTGCCCGCCAATGCTTCATAATGGTTGACACAGGCAAGAACTTCATCGCCCGCTCGGGTAACGACTTCATCCGGACTTGCCTCAACCACCGCCGAATTTCCTCGCGCATCGCCCAGAGAAAAGTTATAACAGGCCGCATGGGGAATATGGCGCAGCATGTAAGCTGCTTCTTCTACTGTAGCGCATGACTCCAATATCATTCGAACACTGATCCACGAAGACAATCCCGTCCGGTATCCTTCAAAGCTGACAAAATGAAGCCCGGCCGCAAGTCCTTTTTCATTTATACCGTCATGCCGCCCTATCGCCTGCAGATTATAGCCTGCGGTCGCCAGTCCTTGCCCCGATTGGGCCATAGTAAAATAACCATCGTAAAACGCAGGCGTGAAGTCGTAGTTTCTTATGTAATATGCTGGAGCGATCATGGCCGAACAGCCCATGGCATCGATCTTCGGAACATCATATCCGCCGAGAAGAGCTGCAGTCTTTTTGAACGATAATCTGAGCCCTTCTGCCAATCCCTCCAACTCGGCTACAAGCTGCGGGGCAAACTCGTTATAAATGGCCTTCATCTGTTCCGCATCAATCTCCGGCTTGGTCGCCGCTCCAAAGGCTTGTAATATCGATTGATTCTGCAGGCTGCGACCCAGCTTAAGTCCGTTATGGTAGTTGTCGCCTCGAAGCTGCATGATATGAACGGTATAATCCGTCATCTTGAACCCCCTCCATCCAGGTTTACTATCGGCATAGGAAATATATCCCTTACCCGATTATAGATGTAATTCACCCTCCTTCCAATAAAAAAACCTCTGTGCGACACCAATCCCAGGATGAGCGACCACGATTCGTAGGCAGGTTTTCTTGCCATATATCGAATTTCATCAGCACCGCTGATATCTTATCAAGCCGATATCTATAGAAAAAGCTCCTGCCTAAGCATGTCAACATACTTGGGAGGAGCAGTTTCATCTTATTGACGGGGCAATGCTTCAAACTGCTGAACGTATTGTTCATATTTCGCGGACCACACGTCCTTGCGGGATTCCATCGTTCTTCCCTCAAGCAGTGCTTCAATGACGTCAAGGCATACATCCCAGCCGGCAATATCCTTCGGTGTATGATCTGTGATCTTGGTTATTTTCTCAATGAGCACCAAGCGACAGCCTTCGGCTTCAGGATACAGTTCAAAGCGTACCCGGTCCTCTCCCCAAGTGTATTCCAGCACCGACAGCTCCCGATAGTCCGTTATTTCCATTTCTTCGAAATTCCCGTCCTGCATATCAAAGGTCATTCTTCCGCCCAGGCGCAAATCCTCCACCTTCAGTTCGGAGAACCATTGGGTCAGCTTCTCGTTATCAGTCAGATATGACCACACCTTCTCCACTGAGTGCTTCAATCGGCGCTCAAACCGGACACTCGTTCCAAACTCGTCTTGCTGTACAACGGCTAACATTGTTTACCCTCCTCAAAAATGCCCATTTTGAACAAAATCGCTTTATCAAACTTAAGATTCGTTGGGACTGTTAAGAAGATTCATCCTGATCAAGGATTCTCTCCAAGTCATCCAGCTTGTTCGACCAAAACTTCCGGTAAGGCTCCAGCCAGTCATGAATTTCCTCCAGCGGCCTGGCATTCAGACTGTATACATGGGTTTGGGCTTCTTTGCGAAGAGACACAAGTCCCGCTTCACGCAAAATCCGCAGATGTTTCGACACGCCCGGTTGACTGAGCGGCATTAGATCTACAATCTCTCCCACTGTACACTCTTTTACACGCAAATAATCAAGAATGGTCCTGCGATTGGGTTCCGCTAATATTTCAAAAAGATTATCGTTCATCATATTCAATATATTACTTTATAGTTATATTTCTGTAAAGCTATATAATGTGAATTTACATTGTTGAACGGATTCAGCAGCTTCTCATTGGCAACGAAATGTATCGAACTAGGGCTATTAAGCCTGAAATGCTGAATGGTATTCGTCTCGGTTCTGTCTAAACAATGGAAAGACCCCGGGCTTCCTTGCGGAAACAAGGTCAATCTGATGCGAGGCAGACCCTGCTGCACCCTATGGATCGCCTATGGGTGCGAGAGTAGCGGTTTCCTTTATTTGTGATCTGCTCCTAAAAAATAATTTTTAATTGCCGATGTAATAGTTGAAACTTTATTCTGAGCGAATGCGTCATATTGTAGAGGAAAATAATAACAAGCAAAATTCAGGAGGTTGAGTGTGTGAAAAGAATATGGACTGCCTTGCTAGCAGCTATACTGTTAATCCCCATGACATTCCAAACACAGGCACAGGCGGCAGTGAACATTAGCGTCTTGATTGACGGCGTCAAGCTGTATACGCCTCAAGCGCCTGTTATGATTCAAGGACGGGTTATGCTTCCGATGAGATCCATCTTCGAAGCACTGGACGCAACGGTCAAATGGAATCAAAAAACGCAAACCGTCACAGCAGTCAAGGATGGCACTACCGTCATTCTTAAGATTAATTCCAAGACGGCTACTATCAACAACCAAACTGTAGCGCTGGATGTTCCGGCGAAAAACCTGAAAGGCAACACGATGGTGCCTGTACGTTTCGTAAGTGAATCCCTCGGTCAGAAAATCGGTTGGAATTCCAAAACGAAAACGGTCACCGTCACGACAACAAATGATTCAGGCGGAGGTAACAATACCTACATTGTACCGGTGAGCTATGTAACTCTAAAAGACATCGGCAATGCCGGAGATGGACGTGATTTGCAGGTCAGCTTCTCCAAATCATCCACCGAATCCCTGATTTCGCATTATCGCGTGATGATTGTTAAGCAGTCCAAAACGTTCAGCCAAGCGGATGCAACGCGCATATCTTCAGCAAATTACACTACGGTATACCCTGCAGGGTCGGATCGCTCACAGGTCCTCACATCAAGTTCAAGAGACATTGATGGCGACCTGATCCGGGATAACCAGGCTTATAAAGCTTACGTATTGGCAGTAGGCAAATCAGGCGGCACGTATGCCCTTTCCTCGGCATCGCCTTCATTGACGCTGACCAATACCAATTCGGTTAATGGAGCAACCAATGTTAAAGCAAGCGATATAAGCGACAACGGCGATGGCCGTGATTTGCAGGTCAGCTTCACTCGCGCTCAGAACGAAAGCAATGTAACCAACTATCGCGTATTCACCGTAAAAACGAAGGATGCAGCTAACTTCAATGTAGCAGCAGCCAAATCCGTATCGAGTCAAAACTACACAACGGTGAACAAAACCAGCTCAACGAATACCACGCTGTCAACGACATTGAGTTCTTCCGCTCGTGATACTTCAGGAGAGCTCATCCGCAGCGGAGTGTCTTATACCGTGTTTGTACTGTCAGTCAGCAGCAATGAAAGCGCACTTGCAAGCAATCTGTCTTCAGGTTCTGCTTCCATCACGCTCAGCACAGGTAATGCAACAGTTCCTTACATTACACAGGTGTCGGATATCGCTGATTTCGGTGACGGCCGTGATCTTCGTGTAAGCTTTAACAAGGTGTCCAACGAGTCCAGCATTAACTCTTACCGGGTTTTTGTTGTCAAGGACAGCAATTACAGCAGCTTCAACTTAAGCAAAGCCAATTCCATCTCCAGCTACAACTATACCCACGTCAACAAAACAGGCAATAACATCAACAACTTGACGCTGGCATCGGGTGCCAGAGACGTGGATGGAGCAACCATTCGCAGCGGCGTGTATTATCGTGTATTCGTTATGGCTGTGGACAACAACAACTACAATAACAACATTCTGTCTGCTCCATCGAATTCCATCATTTTAAGTTCCAGTTATAATGTTGGCGCGGTTACCAGCCTGTCCGTTACCGACGTGAACAACTACAATGATGGGCGTGACCTGCAGGTCTCATTCTACCGCCCGTCTGATCAATCGAATATTAGTCACTACCAAGTATTCGTTGTAAAATCATCGAATAGTTATTTTGATCTGTACAGAGCAAACAGCTTAAACAGCTATTATTATACGCAAATTAGCAAGAACAGCAGCAGCAACAGCTACATGACGCAAGTCCTGAATTCCAGCAGCCGTGATATCGACGGAGATCTGATTCGCAGTGGCGTCAGTTACCGGGTGTATGTTCTGTCCGTAGGATATTCGAGCAATAACAATGCCCTATCCGATTATGCATCCATCACGCTTGGGAACAACAATCAGAATGTAAATCCTGTTTCTACGCCGTCCTTGACGGTCATCGGCAATAACGGAAACGGAAGCGACCTGAGGGTTTCCTTCAGCCCTGCTTATGGTGAAAGCTACATCGAACATTACCGGATTTTTGTCGTGAAGTCCTCCAAGAACCTGACATTGTCGCAAGCCTACGCCAACAGATATTACACCATAGCTAACAAAACCGGCAGCACTATCACTCGGGATTTGGCCAGCACGACTCTGGATTCCGACGGGGAACCTATTCAAAGAGGCTCCAGCTATCGCGTGTACGTCTTATCACTAGGCAACAGCTACTCCAACTATACCAACGCTCTCTCCTCTGCCTCTGCAGCGGTTACGATTCAAGGCGTGACGGAAGTAGGAGCGGTAGCGGACGTTACAGTCAAGCTGATGCTGGAGACAACAATAATGCAAGCGATCTGAAAGTATCCTTTAAGAAGGCTGCAAATGAAACCAACATCAGAGAGTACCGGATCATGGTTGTGAAGCAAGCTAACGCTGCTAACTTTAAAGTAGCTCAAGCTAACAACGTAGGAATAAACAACTACGACAGTGTGCCGATTGGCTTCGATTTCAGTAAAGCTCTAAGACCTGATACAAGAGATGTTGACGATCAGCCGATTAAAAATATGGTGGATTATCAAGTATTCGTCTTGTCCGTAAGCAACAATGGAAACAACGCGCTATCAACGCTATCCGCACCATCCGCACCGATTAAACTTACGGGCACCACGGTAACGGTTCCTTCGGATGTGTATGCCGGGATTGAAAGCACCAACGGGAATGGCAGTGATGTTGTCGTTAGATTCTCTCCTGCTACAGGTAGCATTAATGAATACCGAATCATGGTGGTACCATCAGATCAAGGATTTGGATTGGATGATGCCAATAGAATAACCGATAGAAATTGGTACACTTCAGTTGCAGCAACAAACAGCAAGGTAGAGACAACTCTGTCTGCTAGTGTAAAAGATGTAAATGGTGAGGATGTTAAATCCGGATATAAATACAAAGTATTCGTTCTTGTGGTAGCAGATGGTACAGTTTCCACTACAAACGCTATGTCTAAATCGTCCAAAGAGTTTGAAATCCCGAACCCGATCCAAACCACAGCCCTTACAGCCAAATTGGATGCAAGCGGGAAACTTCAAGTTGATTTCAAAAAAGCTGTCAATGAAACGAGTATCGATGCCTATCGTGTATTGTTTGTTGAGAAATCACAGATGAAGGACTTCAACCTGCAAATAGCAGCAGAAGCAGCTGGCAAAGAAGATACGAAAGCCACCATCAAGCCAACAAATAAAGATATCTCGACTCTCATTGATATCCCAACCAAGGATGTTTCAGGCAAGGATATTACAGCATATACGGAGTACGCCGTATATGTTTACTCCGTGCCAAACAAAAGATGTGAAGAAAGCTTCAAGTGCGCAGTCCGCTACACCGCTCTCTTTACCATCTAAAACTTTGATATTAAAGACAGGAACTCCTGCTCCAACAACTCCTTAAGCAAGCGATTTGTGTAATCGAAGCGGCTGGCTTCCAGCCAAACATCGCGCTTAAATCCCAAGAAGCTGTCCTCCCGGTCAACCTTGACCTTGAGGGACAGCTTCTTTTTTCTTCCTCGCACCGTACCTCCCTCTTTTCTAGAACTTCTCATCACTATAACTAATTTCTGCATGATTTTCGGATAAATTAGTCGGGTACTTCCGAATGGTAAAATATGATAATTTATTAATTAGAAAGCGTTTTCAATCTATTTATTGACAGTATGTCCAGATTCGATTTAAGGAGGTGAAGTCTAACCCCTGAAAGCCCCTAGCGGGACGGGAGCTGAAAATTCCACCGTCTGATGAGCGCATCATGAAGTTTTATCAGCAAACAGCTCTTGACCACTTCATTACAAAGGAGATGCTAATGATAAACTTAACAAAGAAATCTTTACTGTCCTTCACGCTGATCGCCGCTATGCTGTTCTCACTAATTCCATCCTTAACATCAGCAGCAGAGGCAGACCAAATCAGCCCGCTGAGCAGCGGTCCCCAAGCTTACGTCAATGCTATGCAGCCGGGCTGGAATCTGGGTAATTCGCTTGATTCCGTCGGGTCCGATGAGACCGCTTGGGGAAATCCGCGCATCACCAAGGCTCTGATCGATCAAATCGCGGCTCAAGGCTATAAGAGCATCCGAATTCCCGTAACCTGGAATAACCAAATCGGCAGCGCACCGAATTACACCATCAATGCCTCCTACATGAATCGTGTACAGGAGGTTGTGGATTGGGCGCTTGACGCCAATTTGTATGTCATGATCAATGTTCATCACGATTCATGGTTATGGATCAGCCATATGGAGAACAACCGCAATGAGGTTGTAGCCAAGTACAACGCCGTCTGGACCCAAATCGCCAATCGTTTCAAGAACCATTCCAGCAAACTGATGTTTGAAAGCGTCAATGAACCCCGCTTCTCGGATGGCGGTACCACCAGCGAAACCAAGGCCTTTCAGATGCTGGATGAGCTCAATGTCTCATTCCACCGGATTGTACGCAGCTCTGGAGCGCAGAACGCTGTACGCCCGCTTGTGCTGTCTACCCTGGAAGCTTCGCCGACCCAGACCAGAATGAACGAGCTCTACAACACCATGACCAAACTGAATGATTCCAATCTCATTGCCACCGTTCATTATTATGGATTCTGGCCGTTTAGCGTTAATATTGCGGGATACACTCGCTTTGAAACCGATACCCGAAACGACATCGACCAGACATTCAACAACGTGTACAACACCTTTATTGCCAGAGGTATTCCTGTCATCCTGGGTGAATATGGACTGCTTGGCTTCGATCAGAACACCGGGGTCATTGAGCAGGGGGAAAAACTGAAGTTTTTTGAATACCTGACCTATTATCTCAAGCAGAAAAACATCACACATATGTTATGGGATAACGGCCAGCACTTCAATCGAACGGCCTTCACCTGGTCCGATCCCGAGCTTTATAACATGATGAAGGCGGGTTGGAGCGGACGCTCCTCTACGGCTGACACGGATCTTGTATTCGTGAAAAAAGGGGCGGCTGTCCAGGACAAAAGCATTCCGTTGAACCTTAACGGCAACACGTTATCCGAGATCCGCACGAACGGACAGCTCTTAACAGCCGGACAGGACTACGTCTTAAGCGGAAATTCCATCACTTTTAAATCCGGACTGCTAACCAGATTGACCTCTTCGGGCCAGCTCGGCGTAAATGCCGTACTGACGGCCAAGTTCAACCGTGGAGCGGATTGGAACTTCAGGGTCATTCAGAACGATAAACCTGTGCTGCGCAGCACGCAGGGCTCCACTGCTTCCTTCAGCATTCCAACCACCTTCAATGGGGATCAGCTTGCTACGATGGAGGCCGTATATGCCACGGGTGGGAATGCAGGGCCACAGGACTGGACCTCCTTCAAGGAGTTTGAGTATACCTTCTCTCCATCCTATGCCAGCGGTGAAATCAAACTGAAGCCGGCCTTCTTCAATGAAGTCCGAGACGGCGAGATCATTCTCAAATTCCATTTCTGGAGCGGGGAGATCATCACCTACAAAATCACAAAAAACGGCAGCAGCGTCACCGGAAACGTATCATAAACGACATATCACCAATAACAACGGCCTGCCGGAAATTCTTCCAGCAGGCCGTTGTCCTCATTCTATCCAGCGAAATTTCTAGCCGAGGGGCGACAGCAGCATGCTGTATGGTTCCTGTATTTTATCCAACAGTAGAATGAACAAAAGCTCAAGTGATATCACTTGAGCTCTCATCTTATCATGCTTCAACTATACTTTTTTTTCAGCCAGAAATTTATCGATAATCCCCGATATCATATGCATGCTCACGGGTTTACTTACATACTCATCCATGCCCATTTCTAAATACCTCTCGCGATCACCTTTAATCGCATGGGCTGTCACCGCCACGATATATGGATCTCTTTCGGATGATATGGATTCTTTAATAGCCTTGACCGCATCCATTCCATCCATGAACGGCATTTGGATATCCATGAACACAATATCATACGGATGACGTTTAAATGCCTCAACGGCCTCAAGTCCATTCTGGACCGTGGTGGAATTGTATCCCAGCTTCTCAAGCATTTTCTTAAGGACCAGCTGATTAACCTCATTATCCTCTGCGATCAAAATTCTAAGTTCATTGCCGGAAACATGATTCTCTTGGATGGTCCCGTTGTTCTGTATACCGCCAGCATTTGTTTTAAATGAGAAATCAACCGTAAACGCAAACACAGATCCTGACCCGTTAAGATTCCGTTCGTACCATATATCCCCGCCCATCAGTTTAACGAGCTTTTTACAGATAGCCAGACCCAATCCGGTTCCCTCCACCTTCCGGGTCATATAATGATCCACTTGATAGAAGGGTTCAAATAAATGGGCAACCTTCTCTTCTGGCACGCCAATGCCCGTATCCACAACGGAGAATTGGATAAGGGGCGGATTACCTTCATGGTTGAGGCACTGAACCGAGATGGAGACTGCGCCATTGGGTGTAAACTTGATTGCATTGCTAAGCAGGTTCATCAATACCTGTCGAAGCTTGGTCACATCCCCATGGACCTGATCCGGTACTTCGGAGGCTACGGAAGTGGTCACCTCGATATTTTTCTCTAGCGCCTTCGGCAGAATCATGTTCATGGTTTCGGACAGAGCGATCCTTAGACTAAATGTTTCTTCCACCAGTTCGGTTCTGCCTGATTCGATTTTTGAAAAATCTAAAATATCATTGATTATGTTCAGAAGGGTTGTCCCGCTTTTCTTGATGATCTGAACATAATCCCGCTGCTCCTCGTCAAGCTCTGTCTCCAGTATCAAGTCCGTCATCCCGATGACGCCGTTCATCGGTGTGCGTATCTCATGGCTCATCATGGCGAGGAACTCGCTCTTCGCCTTGTTGGTCTTCTCGGCCGCTTCCTTCTCGATGATCAGCCGCTTCTGCTCCGTCATGTCCTTGGCAATGATGTAGAAGCCCACGTTTTGGTTATGAATGACGATCGGCGCCAATGTGGCCAGCACTTCAACCGTATGCCCATCCCTGTGATGGATACCGTTAATCCCTTTCTCGACAGCAACATAATCAGCCGCGGAAGAGAGTATCCGGGAAAGGTTGCGTTCACCGATTAAACGCGAGATCTTCGTTCCGATTAATTCCGGAATTTTAAAACCGGTCAGCTGTTCTGCCATCTGGTTCCCGTTAATGATCTTTCCTTCCAGGTTGAAGGAGATAATCGCATCGTGGTTATATTTTTTCAGCGAGGTATAGCGCTCTATGCTTTCCTGCAGCCTTTGCTCGGCGACTTTACTATCAGTAATATCAACGATTTGCGAAATGAAAAATAAAGGGGTATTCTCCTTGTCATCCCGAACCAGGGATACGTGCATCGATGCCCAGATCTGATTGCCGTCTTTATGTGAGAATTGTTTCTCAACCGCTATGGTTGAGGACGTATCATCCAGGGAATGGAGCAGCTTCTCTTTATTATTAATGCAATTAGAATAAACATAATCGGATGCCGGCTGTGCCATTAATTCTTCCTCTGTGTAGCCGAACATTTTGCAAGCCGCAGGATTTACGCTGATCCAATGCCCTTCTACCGTAACCAGGGCAATGCCAATTGGGGCACTTTTGTAAACATGTTCAAACAAAGCTTGATGGCCAAAAATATTGACATCACTCATACTCTGCACCTCCTGATATCGATTATTATACATCAGCATGTTCAAAATGGGGACTTTTCAGGGATTTATCGTTGGAATTAATCTTCGAGTAGGATCAGTCGGCTATCGGTATACCATACAATAGACGCCGTGTTCTGCGTGTTCGTCAATTTAACAATCGTTTCTTGATAGTCATAGGATCTATTCAGTCGGAGAGCCTCATCCGTCAGCCCCATATCTGCCATGCCCTTCACTACACATTCCCTTAATAGCGGACGATCCAGCAAATGCCTGGATTGAGCGTCCCTGATAAAGGCAAGTCTGGATTCAACCGTAGCAGTCTTGAAAAAAAGTTCCACGTCCTCCGGATCTGGTCCATCTTTCATCGCATCAATCATCAGCCGCTCGTGCTTGTGCTCTGATGAGGTCTGAACAATTCCGATCGGGTATCTTGTCGGATAGACTACTTCTGCTTGACGTCTCTGCTCCAACCCTTCTATGTATTCCGACATATCCGCAATGGGCTCAAGGGCAAATCGCTGCTGTAATTTGTGCTTGGCCCGAACAACGCTCTCTTGAACATCCTCTACTTCCCGGTTGATTATATAAGAGGCATAGTGGCTAGTTTCGGGAAAGTAGTGGTATAGTATACTGTTCTCTGTATATACCACGCGCAAGAATTCGTGAATATTAGCTGCTACAATCCAAACCTCCTGATCCATATTCATAGGAGACACACATACGATGTACGCTTGCTCTAAATCAGCAGCCAATCCGAAATCTGTTAAGAATCCATAATGTATTCCATCTACTCCGCAAGATGCAAACGGAATTACATCAGGCGGGGTCGACATATAGCGGATATCCTCTTGTGTCATGATCAAGCCCAAATTGAAATCAAGTGATAAGTCCTCCGCACGCAGTTCCTGTTCAAATTCAAACAGCTCCCTGACCGTTTCAGGAACAGCGTATTTGCCATAGTAATTCAAGTTCAGTTGATTCATATTCGTATCCACTCCATCCCTTTTTTGCGCGACAACTCGCTAATATGCATATAAAGCAGTCCCCTTTATTCAGTTACCCGTATTTTAATCCGTCACATCATGTGAAGGTCAATCCTGATGAAACTTTTATTTTAAATAATCCCAAACAGCATAAATCCGATGATGTTGATCGCCAGATTGGCAAACATATGGACCATCCAGGACGCATAAATGTTGCCGTTTCGCTCATTCAGCCAGTTGAACAGGAGTCCCGCCACAAACAAACTGACAATGAGCAGCAGGAACAGCTCTACGGAGAACCAGCTGGTCATCATGGCAATATGATACACGGCAAATGCCCCTGCACTGAACAGATAAGCAAACCTGCGTCCAACCTGTTCCTTCAGCGTGAAAAAAGCAAACCCCCGGAAAAAGAACTCCTCCAGCAGCGAATTGACAATCGATATATAAATAGCTACGAAGATGAAGTTGCCTGCATCTACCCCGAGGTTATTCTGCAGAGCTTCCGTTACCTTGGAAAAATCAAAGAACGGCCCGATTAAGAAGTATCCGCCCAGGATCAAGGCAAATACGCCGAGTCCCAGCAGCAGAGACCTCGAAAGCCCTTTTCTCTCGAAGGTAAACAGCCTGCGAAACGGTATCCCGCCCGTGATTAAGGCATAACCGATCGGCAGCGTCAGAAACAACATGACCTTGATAATGGATTTGACCGCGTAATCCGGACGGATTACCGCATCGACAAAACTCATGGCCAGGCAGCTCAGCACCATAATCGCTATGACGGAAATGATCTTTTTTCTGGATCTCATATCGTATCTCCTTCGGCTGCTTATCGCAGTTTTCGCTATATAAGAGTTCTATGTACGGAGCATAATGCCCTCTACCAAAAAAAAGAAAGCCTCTGATACAATGATCAGAGGCTTTCCACTGTTCTCTTATGATACATAGCGGCCAAGCGCCGCTTGATATACACTCTTAGGCCGGAGTCCGATTAGTTTGTCCGTCGGTTCTCCGTTATGAAACACAATCACCGTCGGCATGGACATGATGCCGAATTGGGCAGCAAGCTCCGGGGATTCGTCGCAATCCACCTGATAGATATCGAGGCGACCCGCTTCCTCATGACTCAGTTCTTCGAGAATGGGGAGCAGCACTTTGCAGGGCGGGCACCATGTGGCCCCGAATTCAACAAGAGTGACTCCGTTGGGTTTGATCGCGCTTTGAAAGCTTGATGACTCTAATCGTGGTAAACTCATTTGTTTTCCTCCGCTTCTTCCGATTTTCGTTCGTCCAGAATCGATTGCATGCGTTCCTCCAGATTTGTCTTGATATGATTCAACTGGTGGATTTGCGCCTCGATCTCTGCGATTTTTTGCCGAAAAATCGGAAACACCTCCGTACAAAACGCCTCTTTGTTCTTCAAGACGCAGTGCAGGAACCCGGCGATCTGCTCGGTAGACAATCCAAGATTCAGATACAACTGGATGGTTCGCACCTGATCCTCGGCAAGTACCGAATATTCCCGATATCCGTTTTCGTTTCGAGCCGGCGTAAGCAGCCCTTGCTGTTCGTAGTAACGAAGCGAACGAATGCTGACGCCGGTACGGGCGGCAAGTTCTCCGATTTTCATGCTTTCACGCCTCCTGGATGAACGATTGAATTCCATTGTAAACCCTGACACTAGTGTGAGGGTCAAGCGTATTTCGCCCATTCGAATCGTCCATTATTTAGAATCGATGATTGCATCGTCTATTTTTCATTTTCTTTTCTTGGATTTGCTTCTAGAGTCCTTGCGAAGCTGGGGCCGGCGATACGGCGGCACATGCTGGAGCATCGTGTGGAACACGGTTCCCCACTGCTCCTCGTTCAGCTGACCCATGGGAAGCTCACGATCCACTCTCAGCAACTTGACCAGCCTGGCTATCTGGGGAGGGGTGAATATCTCCGATAGCGCTGCGTATAACGGCAGCTTCGGGTCCCGTAATCCATAGGTTGCCAGCGCCGAGAACATCTGGTGATGCTGCGGGGAAACAAGCGGCTGTTCCCTCCGGCGGATGGAGAGGATGGCTGAATCCACCTTGGGCGGCGGTGCAAAATGATCGGGCGATACCGTCCGAACGAGCCGGATCTCATACTGCATCCTCCAGTTTAAAATTCGCGGATTTCGAATGGAGTGCGATGTGAATCCTTTTGCCGCTCCCTTTTCCACCAAGATTACGGCTCTCTGCATCGGAACTGCCGGATGGAGCAGCTTCCCGAAGATCGGCGTTGTGATCGAATAAGGGATATTGGCGACTACAACAAAGGGTTTCGAGGGCAACGATGTTTCAAGGAAATCGCACTGCTTGACCTCAATATTGCCCCTTTCCCCCATTTTGTCCAACAATTTATGGATAAGTACTGAATCGATCTCAATAGCAAGCACCTTGGCCGCTTTCTCTGCCAGCGGAAAAGTCAGCGCCCCGGCACCTGCTCCGATATCAAGAACGGTTTCATGAGGATGAATCCGAGCCAAATCGATCATATCATGAATCAAACGTTTGCTGATGATCATATTTTGCGACGGGAAGTTTGAAGATGTCTTCAACGGATCCCGATGATTTTTATTTTTTTTAAACACAAAAAAGCACCTCATTCATTTGTATAGTAATGAAAAAGGTACAGCACAAATAATCCTTCACATTTTCACGAGAAAATGCCTGGAATTAGCTGGTCTGTACCGTCATTAGCGAATACGCATGAATGAAATGCCACACATGTAAATGGAATCCTCCTTGCTGCTGCCAGATAAAATGTAACAACCACAGTGTAGCACAGGCAGTCATTGAGCTCACGGGGACGTTCTATTAAAAAGATTCTTTACCACCCAAGGCAGGTCATAAATATGGTAAGTTGAAGAAGACGTAATCTGAATACCGATATCGACACAGATTGGTGTTCTGGCAGAACTTGAAGGGGAGACGGATATGGGACTCTATTTCACGAACGAAACCATCGAAGCGGATAGCGGGGACAACAACTATGTAAGAAACCAAATGATTGAATTTAATCTGAACCATTTTCCGGACGACTTAAAAGGCAGGTACCAGGAAATAAACTTGTTGTTAAGGAATGCGGACGGTGAGATCTTGGGCGGGATTGTTGGGGAAATATGCTGGAACTGGCTGGAGATCCACTATCTGTTTGTGGATGAGCGATTCCGTAAATCGGGGGTACGGACGCCAAGCTGTTAAGCGAGGTGGAAAACATGGCGAGAGAGAAACAATGCGAATTCGTGAAATTGGACACGCTGAGCTTTCAAGCCTTGGATTTTTACATCAAGCAGGGTTATGAAATATACGGCAAGATCGAGAATGCCGGCCGGCATACGCATTACTACATGAAAAAGGATCTTTAAAAATAAAAAGAAGAAACAGCTAAGCGCTGCCTTCCCTCTCAGCTCTCAGCCGATTTCTTCTTTTTCGATTTGCTTGCTGCCTTTTTAACTCGTCTTGAAATGCTTCAATCCCGCTGAACGCGGGGTAAAAGCCGATATGTTTCTTAAACGCCGCAAAATGCACCAGATTCCCGTGAAAGTCGAAGGTAGGCATCTGGTAGCTGATTTTTTCTCTGGCTTCTGGAGCCGACTCCCTGATTACATTCCTTAATGTCTGAAGGATGCTTTGCACCTCCGGCGTACAGCTCGTGATGTACTCGTCGGGGATGCTTTCACAATATCCGGGACTTTTCAATTACAAACAGGGGTTAACACCTTACATACTTGCGTTTGAAACCAAGCTTCCCTCTCTCAACTTCTTTTCTAATATTCTCGGAAGCATGGAGGAATTTGCTCTTCCCCTTGTCCCGATTGATTTCGACCGGGCCTATTGCCTCTGCGATCTTCACCGCCTTATCATGGAGCGGCAAATAAGATATGGCCACGGTGTAAATGAAAGTATTCATTGCAGACTTCGTTCGGTCCGGTGAATCGTGAATGGTTTTTTGCACCAGTTCGAGCATGTCCGAGATTTTGCCTTCCGGGAACTCGCGATCCGGTCTGCTGCCGAGCAGCCAGCAGTAACAGCTCCATCCTGCTGACATTCTCAGCTCTTCGCCGCTTGCGATCCATTGATCCGCGACTTCTTGAGCAATATTTGTCTCTGCCAACGTAACGGCAACCACATAATCGGACAGCATATAAAAATAAGCTGCATCCATCCAACGATCAAAATCCGCTGCAGTCATCGCTTGAGGGTCTGCAATGATGCCGGCAAAGTACATGGCGTCGTAGTTACCGGTGGCGTAAAGCTGCTCAGCCAAAGGCTGATTGATTTTGATTGTCTTGGCCATCGGCTTCATGGCGCCTGTCGCCACGCCAAAGAGCGGTTCATACGCCCCATTGGACAGGTACATTTTCTTGAGTCGTTCCTTGCCGAGTCCTTCAAGCTCCAGCATAACGGATTCTACATTCATGGTTCGACACTCACTTCCTTCATTGGCTTAATATACGGCTGCCGGATAAGCGACCCAGCATTTCACATGACTTGAGTGTACATGAACAATGACGGGTAAGCCTAGTCCCCCCTTGGTGGAAAATAGTTCTGGATTAAAAAACGGCAATCGCTCCCGATTGGAATATCGGGAAACGATCGCCGGCTGTAGAAGTTATATAGCCTCCGGTTGCTCCGTTTGAACTTTCGGTGTCACCACCGACACAAGAAGTTCGTTGGCCGAAGAGATCGGCACCACGCCTCCTGGCAGCTTGAGCTCCCCGACATGTAAAGAATCCCCGATCTCCAGTTCACTGATATCAATTGGAATGGCGGCAGGAATATGGTCCGGGAAGGATTCAATCTCGATGAACGTGCTTTGGATTTGGACAACTCCTCCAGCCTTGGCTCCCTTCGCGGTGCCAATGTAATCGAGATTAACTCTCGTGCGCACAACTTCGTTTATATGGATACGTAAAAAGTCGACATGAATGTATTCACGAGTTACGGGATCACGCTGAACGGACTCCAGCAATACGAGAATTGGCTCCTGATTGTCCAAACAAAGCTCAAGGATCCCTCCCTTGCCGTTCCTTGCCCATTTGCCGAACTCACTGGCTGACAGCTGAATCATCATATTATCTTCCCCTGCGCCAAATACAATCGCCGGGATTAGTCCCGATAGGCGAAGCTGCTTCAGTCCGGTTTTGTTCATAACAGCGCGCGTTTCTGCTCGTAAATTTACTCTCATCTCAACAACACTCCTCAGATTATTATGATTTGGGTCCACTCATCCATCAATCGTCCATCATGAACTACGGATTTCTCCCCCCGTAGCAGGGAAAGCGGGAGCACCATTGCATCACCTCCAAATAGACATTTAATGTTAAACGCCTTAAATACGCGAGAAGGCACCTCGTCCCAAGGGAACGAAATGCCTAATTACTTGGTACCATATCATAGAAAAGGGCAATTGTCGAACGCATCAGACTATAGAACAATCGAAATGTTCAAATTCCTACTTATCGGCAAGAAACAGCCTGTTATGTTTATTGAAAAAATCAAAGTACACTTTGGTGTTTTCCAATTCCCACCATTGCTTGATGTCGACTGGATTCGTGTCTAAATCATATATTTTGGTAAACTCCATCGCCAGTAAAAACGGGGAGTGCGTTGCAATGATAAATTGACATCCGCAATAGTGAGCCATTTGCTCTAACATCTTGACAAGTTCAAGCTGCATTTTAGGAGACAGACTGTTCTCCGGTTCATCCAAGCAATACAATGTGTCATTTTTTAATTTGGAATTGAAATAACTCAGGGCTGTCTCGCCGTTGCTGTTCAGCTTAACCTCAGTGCCGGCGACTCTGCGAATAAACTCCCTGCGTGAGACTGATTTTTTTCTTGAAAGCACCTGTAACCTCAGTGCTTCATAATCGTCCATGCTATTCATTTTCACTGTTTTGCCATATTTCAGATTTCCGTTACGATCTCCCCATTCCAATCTGATATCTTCGGTGCTATCTGCGATTTCCTCGTTGTTTGTGCGGACTGTAAGCATATAATCAAAAACATCATCACTTGTGATGATTCTGCTTCCATTTGGAATTCGATATTTAAATCCCTCATCGTCAAATCCAAGTTCAAATTTACAATGTTCAACGTATAAATCAAACATTTCACTTGAATTGAATGGTGCAATACGGTTGAGTTCCAATCGATTTGCTATAAGGTTTAGGAGCGTACTTTTTCCCGAGCCGTTTCCTCCATATAAAATAGTTATTTTTGAAAAACTCAATTCGGAGAACTGACTTTTCGAGAAAATGCCGCATGGGTAAGTATTATCGATATATCCAAATTTACCGCCATTTTCTACCATTCGTTGCTGTATCAACGAGGATTCTTCATCAATGGGTAATATGAATTTATCTAGATACATGTCACTCCTCCTTCATACATCGAATCTGCTCTGTGTTGATTATACAGTGTGAACATGCTCCGAGTGATATCTACAGATTTCTATTCACGTAAAAAGACTGTCGACAAGTACTTTTAGTTTAATATTACTTAACCCGATATTGCTTAGCAATACGTTGACCTTGTTTAATTTTCGCCCACTGTTCGTCTTCCGTTAATTCATTCCCGCCAACCCAGGAAGCTTCTTATAGACAACGATTCAATGAGAAGCTCTCAGGCGCTGCGTAGCATATTGAGTATGCGTGTTAGTTCGGTAGGCCTTCAAACTATGGGCGCACGTCTTCACTGGAGCATGAAAAACTCCGGAATATTTCCGTCTTGGCCGCTTCTTACTGTCCCGGAAACTCTTATTTTTCACCTAATGTTCCACTAGCTTACTTTACTGCTAATTTAGAAGCGGCTTTAGTTGAAGGTGCGAACAGATACCCGAGATTACTTTATAAGGAACAACACTAACTAAGTTAATTTCTGCAATAGAGTCTTTTATAAAAAGTGCATATCATCTTTTCAAGCAACAAAAAAGAGGGGCCTTGGCCCCTCTTTATCTTTTTCAAGTCCAAGATGTTCTAAATAAATTGGACGAAATTCGCAGCATCCGGGAGTTCGCCTCATCTTCCGCTCCGTTGCTGTATGCGTCAATACTACTCAACTATTATTATTTCCCGACCAACAGTTGAGTAGTATTCACATGTGTCGATCCATCAAGATGGCTATTCCGAATGCTTGTTATCGATAAGTCCAGCCTTCTCCAGCATCCGCTGAACGATGACCGCCGTTTCCGCTCTGGTGATGTCGCTTTTCGGCTGTAGCCCTGCGTCGGATCCGCTCACAAGTCCCATTTTCACCGTAGCTGCGACCGCTTGTTGGGCCCAAATAGCTACCGAAGCGCGGTCCGCGAACTTTGAGAGTGCAGCATCCGCTTCCGCTACGCTGAGGCTCGTGTCTAATCCTGCAAGCTTCATGGCCCGTGCAATCATGACCATCGCCTCTTCGCGGGTGATCGTCTCCGCCGGGTGGAATGTTCCGTCCTCGTCCCCCGCGGTGATGCCATATTCCTGCGCCGTCGCTACCGCTCCGGCATACCAGTCACCGGATTTCACATCCTCGAACACAGATTTTACTCCATTGTTTGTCAGTCCCAGCGCCCGCACGATAATCGCCGCGAATTCCGCGCGCGTGATAGCTGCGTTGGGCAGATAATGAGTTGCATCAACCCCGTTCACTACCATTCGTGACGCCATGTCATTGACTGCTGCTTGAGACCAATGTCCCTCCACATCCGCAAACCTCATCGGATGCCAAATCAGTGAGTACGTGCTGTTCGTCATACTACTCGCAACTGAGTAATACTTCCCATCTCGTAAAGTTAAATTAGTAGGTACATGTCGGACTCTCCCATTTGCTTCTAACACAATGGCCGTTGTGACCTTGTTCGGATCGACTCCTTCCGGCAACGGAATTTCACGCTCTACATAGGACGTAAACTTGTCTAAGTTCACTGTCTTCCCCTTGTACGAGGCCGTTATCGTAAAATCAACGGGCGGAAACATTACGGTAAATCGTCCTTTTTTTGACGTGTTTTCCAAAAGTCTTATTTTATCTATCCCGCTCTTCGCAATATCCACATGCACCATGACGTCCTTCAGCACCACCGGGTCTCCAAGCTGTGCCGAAAAACGATCCATCCCGAGTTCCGTCGCAGGCAACTTGTAGTTTCCGTTAGATGTGTGAACCTCTATTATAGCTTGCTTGTTCTTTAGGGATTCCACCGCTTCCCCGGTCAGCGCCACGGTGACTTTATCGGCGCTCGAATTCACGGCAATCACGATTACTGGCTTATCTACTTCTTTCGCCAGTGCCTCAGACAGTTTTGCTGCATCGATGGTAACCGACTGCACGGTCAGTCCATTGTCGGTCGTGATGGCATCTGTCGTGATTCCCTCTTGCATCTGGCCATTGATGGTCACATGAATGTTATTTTGCGTCTTCGGAACATTTATTGGGTTGTGGTTGAACGGCGGGTTCGTAGTTGAAGGAGTGCCACCGGATGAATTTGGAGGAGTGCTGCCCGTTCTGGGTGTCGCACTCGCTTCGTTGGAGTAGCCGCTATCTCCTGACTCGTTGCTTGCCATCACCGCAAAATAATATGTTGTCTCGTTCGTCAGACCTGTCGCTGTATAGCTGGTCCGTACGTACCGTACGTACGGTCGATAGTCGTTGTAGTACGTATACACCACGAAGCCGTCCCTCCGTAGACACTGTAGGTAACTGTTCCGGGCACGCCGCTCCAGCTTAATTCAACTTGTTCGTTCCCGGCTGTTGCAGTCAATCCCGTTGGAGTCCCTGGCGGGGTCGAATCACTTACGGTTATCGATAGAGTCTGTGCCGCTCCCCTGCTGAATGTAAACGTCAGGTTCACTGTACCCACTGACTGCGCAGCAAGGTACTCCTTCTTGATCGTCACTGTGTTCCCGCCTGAAACGGTATAGTCCGTTCCCGGCACCAAAGTCTCCGTTCCAAACGTAATGCTGCTCAGCGTATTGCCATATAGCGTCCATGTTGTCGTCACATCCGTATAGGATGCGGCTTCGGCATATTTGTCAAAGCTCGCGATCGCCGGACTGATCATATTCTCTGGCAACACGTTAAAAGCGTAGGCATCGGCTATTCCAGCCGAAACGCCATTTCCCTGAGCCTCAAAGGCTAAAACATAAAGTACATGCTGTCCGTATGGCAGCGAGGTCAACGTTCCAGTCCAGTTACCTCCGGACGGACTCGCCTTCACCCAAGCACCTTCCGTATGATCGAGCTGGAAGTAAACGCCTTGTACCTCCGGGGAATAGGGGCTGTAGGTATTAGACACTTCGAAAGTAAACGTCGTATCCGGACCGTAAGCAATGTTGCCGGACAATGGTGAAATCGCAACAGTCAATGGATTCGTTGTACGCCCGGCAAAATCAAACGTACTCACATTGTTACTGTCAATATTGGCGACATAGACTTTGTTCGTCACTGGATTCACCGCCACCCCCACAGGTCCTTTTCCCGCCAGTACGGCCGTAGACGTGTTGCTCTCACCGTCAATGATGCTCATGGTATCGTTGACAATATTGGCGACATAAATTTTGTTCGTCACCGGATTCACCGCGACGGCCCTTGGCCCATATCCCACTGCTACTGTCGTCGTCCCGTTGTTCTCACCGTCAATGACAGTCACATTGCCGATGAAATTATTGGTGACATAGATTTTGTTCGTTACCGGATTCACCGCGACGGCATTAGTAACGTTTCCCGTTGCTACCGTTGTCGTCTCGTTGCTCGCGCCATCTATGACAGTTACGTAGTAGATCTTATCACTGGTCACATAGATTTTGTTCGTCACCGGATTCACCGCGATTGCCCCTGGCCCATATCCTGTTGCTACTGTCGTCGTCTCGTTGTTTGTACCGTCAATAACCGTCACATTGTGGCTTTCCGTATTACTGACATAGATTTTGTTCGTTACTGGATTCACATCGATTGCAGAAGGACCGGCTCCTGCATCTACCGTTGTCGTCTCGTTGCTCGCACCATCAATGACCGTCACGCTGTTGCTACCACTATTGGCAACATAGATTTTGTTTGTTACTGGGTTCACCACGACTTTCGCTGGATAAATTCCTGTTGCTATCGTTGTCGTCTCGTTGCTCACCCCATCAATGACAGTTATAGTGTTGCTGTCAGAATTGGTGACATAGATTTTGTTCGTTACTGTATTCACCGCGACGGCAGTAGGATTAACTCCCACTGCTAAAGTCGTCGTCTCGTTGCTCGCACCGTCAATGACCGTCACGCTGTGGCTGCGAATATTGGCGACATAAATTTTGTTCGTCACCGGATTCACCGCGACGGAAATAGGACCGTCTTCCGCCTCTACCGTCGTCGGTGTGTAGCTCGCACCGTCAATGACCGTCACGGTGTCGCTCATTTGATTAGCGACATAGATTTTATTCGTAACCGGGTTCACCGCGACCGCAACAGGAAAATCTCCCGCTGCTATCGTCGTCATTGCCGTGTCGCTCTCCCCGTCAATGACCGTCACTTTATCGTCTTCATTGGCGACATAGATCTTGTTCGTCACCGGGTTCACCGCCACGGCCTCAGGACGGTATCCTGCCCCTACCGTAGTCATTGCCTTGTCGGTCGCTCCGTCAATGATCGTCACGTTATTGCTGCTCGTATTGGCGACATAGATTTTGTTCGTCACCGGGTTCACCGCGACCCCCCAAGGAGCACTTCCTACCTTTTCCGATGACATGATCGTGTCGCTCGCGCCGTCAATGACCGACACAGTACTGCTGTAAATATTGTTGACGTAGATTTTGTTCGTCACCGGGTTCACCGCGACTCTAGAAGGACGGACGTCCGTCACTAATGTCTTCTTGTAGGTCGAGCCTTCAATGACAGTCACGGTGTCGTCTACTTGATTGGCGACATAGGCTTTGTTCGTCACTGAGTTTACCGCGACTGCAACAGGTTTATTTCCTACCTTTACCTCTGTCGTTTCGTTGCTCATGCCGTCAATGATCGTCACGGTGTTGCTATTAACATTAACGACATAAATTTTGTTCGTCACCGTGTTCACTTCGACTGAAGTAGGAGAGGACCCTACTGCTACCTTTGTCGTCACCGTGTCGCTCTCCCCGTCAATGACAGCTACTTTCTGTTCGCCAAGGGTGACATAGATTTTGTTCGTCACCGGGTTCACCGAGACTTTTTCAGGATTTTTGCCTACCTCTATAGTCTTCGACTTATTGGTCGCTCCGTCAATGATCGTCATGTTGTGGCTGAGTTTATTGACTACATAAATTTTGTTCGTTACCGGATTCACCGCGACTGAATAAGGCAAACGACCTGTTTCCACGTTTTTCAAACTCGTATCTGCCGAAGTCGACTCGGGTGCCGCAAAAAATGCTGCAATCAGAAGAATGATTAAGACAATCTTCAGAATCCGACTCCGTCTAATCGATAACACGACATATATCACTCCCATCTTTTCAATTATTCAGCAGTGTGACGGCTTGTTATAGAGAATTCCTCCCTTGCAATTAACACTTCATGTATCACTATAAGAGATTATTTGGGTTATAGGGTCTCAAGTTCATATCAATTTTGTCTCAAATGACTCACGGATATTGCAAATTAAAAGAGGATTTCCGCCAAATACTCTCGAAGTTTTAAACTTTATAAATTAGGACTTTTTGCGTACTTGCATTTACTTTATGTCACTTTAGAATTGGAGAAACATTATGGGGAAACTTGGGGAAGCACTTTCTGTGGAGCGGACTCGTCTGTTCGTAGGAAGGGATAAAGAACTCCGCTTCATGAAAAATTGGTTAGTTCAGCAGGATGCCCCCGCCGAGGTGTTATTTATTTCTGGCATGGGCGGAATTGGTAAGTCTGCGCTTATGCTTCAATTTCTGAACATGGCGCAACGAGAAGGAGTAAACTCGATATGGCTGGATGGTAGGGTTTGCATGGACACGCCAGCTGGATTCCTAGAATCGTTAAAAGCCTTTCTCGTTCATCATCCGCTTGTGACAGCTTCACACCACAAATCCATTCAGGATATCATCGCCGAGATGGCTCGCGGGAAATTGCTTCTGTGTATCGATAACTATGAGTACATTCACAAAATAGAGGGCTGGTTCAGGGAAGCGTTCCTTCCAGGGCTGTCCGCGAGCGGGCTGCTTGTCGTTCTGGCATCCAGACAAGACCTGTCATTCTATTGGCAGATGGACCTGGCATGGCAGAATAGAATTAGGCATATCAAGCTTGGTCCCCTCACGGGAGGAGAGGCGCGGAACTACTTTTCTCAAAGAGGATTGGCAATAGAAAGTGAGGTGGAGCAACTCATCGGCGATTCACAAGGATTACCTCTCGCTATGGCGCTATTTGCTGAGCATCTGTTATTCCCAAGGCCGGAATCAGCCGCTTCAGTTATGCCCATTTCCATGCGGGTCAGCGCCGAAATGCTGCGTGAAGTCACCTCCTCCGAATTGAAAGAGGTACTGGAATTGCTATGTATTTTACCGTATGCGGATCCGAAGTGGCTGGGCTGGCTACTCGGAACTCCCTTATCCATGATGGATCTTGAGCGGCTCACTGGGTACTCCTTTATCCGTCCGACGGCGGGGGGTCTTGCACTGCACGATGTAGCGCGAACCTTTTTAATCGAGGACCTTTTGCAACGTGAACCTCTGCGTTTTCAGGAACTAAGAATAAAGATTATGGAGGGATTGACGAAAGAACTCAAACAAGCGGGTGGACAAGAAAAAAAGCGGATTGCTTCCGTTATGCTATCGACTTGCCGGGATATTTTTCATCTGAATTCCATCTCGATCATTTCTGCCAATATGGAGCTCATGGAAATGCAGCCATTTCGCACCCCGGATCTGCCCCAGTTGCATCAAATCATAACGGAGGATATCGCGTACTCCATCTCTTCAGAGATCGATCATGCCCTTCTAAACGCCCTGGCTGAGCAATTTCCGGAGAGCATTCATGTGTTCCGCTCCGCAGAAGAGGTTCCGTTGACATTTACTGCAGGCGTCCTGCTTTATAAAGAAACCATTTCATTGCTGGATCACTTTATACCGGGCGTGTTAGACGACGTTTTTCCAAAAGAAATCAAATATATGCGGCATTTGCCCATTGAGCAGGCGGATACCTATTATCAGTTACTCACAGGCGTTTCCACTCGCAAAAGCGATTATACTTTTCATGAATTGGTCGGTACGATCGTTTCAGACTCGATTATTCACTATACGGCGGGTCTTCGTCACGTCATCCTCACCACTTATGAGCAGACCAACGAAATGCTTGGAAATCTCGGTTTCCAATCGAGGCCCCTTCCAGGCAGAACGAGGGAACACCCCCTCTATGGCGCACTCATTCATACACGTGATTTGCGCGGGTCCGAGGTTGGCGATCATATCCTGGACCTGGTTAAAATTCCTTTAGGTGGGGAAAAAGCGGGTACGTCTTATGAGTTTACGGAAAAAGAGATGATAGCGGCACTGACATTGATGGACAATCCTACTGCTCTCGAACAATCGGATCTGGCACGCAAGTTATCGTGCAGCGGACCCGAATTGCAGCATAAACTTCAAAGTGTTTTTTCTAATCATCCCCCTTTTCCACTGACCAAGAGAGATCAGGCCTTACTGAAGATTCTCGCAGAAGCTCCGCTGATCACTGCGGAAATGGCGGCTGAGCAGTTGTTCATAAGTCGTGCCACCTACTACCGGGCGCGAAGAACGGCGATTCAAAACCTTATAGACATGATAAAGGGTGCGACGTAACCGCAAAAAAAAGGAAAGCCCTTGTTGATTCGGGCTTTCCTTCTTTGGGGATTACCTTACCTTATCTTCCTCGGACAACTTCTTCAGTTCCCGTCGCTGTCCGATGGATTACTTGCTCATTTGTGCCATCATTTTTAACAGAACGGTCACTGCTTCTGCTCTGGATGTTTGATTTTGAGGATCAAATTTGTTTCCGCCTTTACCATCGATGACGCCCATGTTCTTCAATGCTGTCACGGCACCTGTTGCCCATGCCGGTATGTCCTTGTCATCCGCGAAGCTGGTTGCGGCATTCGTTGTTTCGACTGCCAGGTTGAGCGCTCTTGCGATCATCGCTGCCATCTCAGAGCGTGTAATTGCAGCATTGGGACGGAAAGCACCGTCCTCTTTCCCTATTATAATCCACGCTTCTACCGCTTGTGCGACTGCTTTCCGTGCCCATGAACCGATCTGCGCCGAATCTGTAAACGTCAGATTAGCTCCATTTCCCTGCAGCTTCAATGCGTTCATCAGCATGACCGCAAATTCAGCACGCGTCACCATGCGATTCGGCTTGAATGTTCCGTCCGGATAGCCAGTGACGATACCATCGTTTATCGCTTGTTTAATGTTTGTCTCTGCCCAGTGTCCGGCAATATCAGTCGGTTTTATGGTTGGTTGTTCTTGTTCTTTAGGTTTTTGGGTTGCGAGTACGGCAAATTTCGCAAAGTGGCTGGTACTGCCGCTAACTTTGCCCGTATTCCAGTCAGCCTTGATATGGTCTAACGGAATCCATTCTCCTGTTGCTTCATTTAACCAATAGACGGCGACCGTGTAGTCATCCTGATCCATCTGTCCTACATCAAAAGGCAAGGTAAGGGTCACAGGTTTGTCAAAGTTTCCAGCTAAGTTCTTTGTGATCTCATAAGTCCTGCTGATGATTTTATTGTCTTTTGGTCGCCATTCTTCTTTTAAATTTGAGACGTCCTCTATGTTTACTGTAAAAACACTCCTAAATACACCGACAGGAAATGTTAATTCAACACCTCGAATGGTAATCGTCCCTCCTTTGCTTGGATCGATTTCATTTTGAGGCCGTGGTATGGGTATGGTTGTCGGTGTAGAGGATGTTGAGGGCGTTGATGGTGTTATCGGTGATGTGGGTATGGACGGTGTTGGCGGAGTTGATCCTGCCACAGAGACCGAAACCGAGCTTTCTCGCACCTCCTCACCGTTTAAATACACGGTTAAGCTATAGTTCTTCGTTTGGTAAGTCGTGTTTTTCGGTAATGCAATAGCGGCTTCGGCACTGCTGTCACTGCCGACAATCGCTGTTGCAGCTTCTACCCCGTCAACGTACATTTTTAAAATCTGACCCGTAAGATGTGAACCTGTAATGGAGACGGTCGTACTTCCCCCGGTGTGGGTAAGGCTGGTTGGATTGGCAGAAATACCGGTCACAACAGGTACAGCAACCGTAAAGCTTGCACTTGCTGCATCCAGTGTGTTGCGGCTCGCATTTTGCAATACATCTCCTTCCACCATCACATGGTATAGACCATTCTCAAGTGAATGGTTAAACGTTAGCGCAAATGTATGAGACGCTTTGTCGTAGCTGCCTGCGAAGTCTGTGAACGGTTGCCCATCCTTTTCAAGGTGCACAAGCGTTTGTATATCCGTGTCCTCTACTTCTCCCCCGTCTTTCATCCGGTAGACTGCTTCGCTGACTGACAATTCGATGGTAAGCGGTGGGGTACGGAAAATTTGGTTATCCGTAAATCCGAAGGTAATGACAGGCTTGGTCGTATCGTACATGAAGCTCAAGACTTCGGACGCTTCATTCTTATGTCCGGTTGCATCCATGGCCTCGTCCGCCGCCACTTGCACGGTCACCATCTGGCCGTTCGCCATCGGCGTAACCGCAGCCGTGTATGTCTTCGAATCAACGGTGGCCAAGTTGGTAATTGCAGCATTGCTTACATGGATGCCCTCTGCGGTAAAACCGGTTACAGGTTCGCTGAAGGTCATCGTAATGGGAAAGGAAGCATTAACCGTACCGCTTGCCGTGCTTGACAGGGTAACCGTCGGCGGTGTGTTATCGAGAACAAAAGCATTCGAGACCACTTCGGCAACGTTTCCTAGCCGATCTGCCGCATGAATGTGTAAATACCAATTGTCGTCACCGCTTGTTTGCTCCAGCGTATCCCCACTCACGAAATTCTTCCAGCCTTCACTAGGAACCGCACTGCTTTGTGTCCAGGCATATTGCAGCGAAGTATCATCGACATTGCTCACCGTGTCTGTCACGGTTACTTTACTTTCCGCTGTTAAAGCCGGTAACGTATTGCCGTTGGGTTCGAATTGAATGTCGGGAGGTATGGAATCCTTCAAGACGGTAATTGTGTAAGTTTTGCCGGGTTTCAAGTAGGGCTCAACCCGAATCGGGATGACTGTTGAATCTCCCGAGATATCAACCGTCGCTGTGCTTCCGCTTGGTACCAGCTGATTGTTTACATATAACGCTCCATTAGCAACGTCTTCTAATGTCGCCGTTACATGAATGCTTGATAGCTCTGGGTCAATATAGGACGTATAAGATAGAGTGGATGGTGAGAACGGAGTGTCGAATGAACCTTCCTGCAGAGATAGCCCCTTCAGGTTGTCATTACCGGGCACATTCGATTGTCCATAATAATTATAGCCCCACGCGACGACCGTGCCATCTGACTTCAGCGCCAACGAATGATCGATTCCTGCTGTGATGGCCACGACATCGCTCAAATCCTTTGGCACATTCCTTTGTCCATCATTATTAGAGCCCCACGCGACGACCGTGCCATCTGATTTCAGCGCCAGCGAATGCCTGTATCCTGCTGCGATGGCCACGACATCACTCAACCCGTTTGGTACAATCGTTTGCCCACCATTATCTGTGCCCCACGCGACGACCGTACCATCTGACTTCAGCGCCAACGAATGATCGATTCCTGCGGCGATTGCCTTGATATCAGTCAATTCCCCTGGTACAATCGATTGTCCATAATAATCCCAGCCCCATCCGACGACCGTACCATCTGATTTTAGCGCCAGCGAATGGTGGTATCCTGCTGCGATGGCTTTGACACCCCCACTCAATTTTTCGATTGGCACATCCACTTGTCCATAACCATTATAGCCCCATCCGACGACTGTACCATCCGATTTCAGTCCCAATGAATGGCCCCATCCTGCTGCGATGGCCTCTAAACCACTCAATCCCGTTGGCACATTCGTTTGTCCAAAATAATTATAGCCCCATCCGACGACCGTGCCATCTGATTTCAGTGCCAACGAAAAGTTATCTCCTGCTGCGATGGCCTTGACACCATTCAATTCCGTGGGCACATTCGTTTGTCCAAAACCATTATCGCCCCATCCGACGACCGTTCCATCTGATTTCACCGCCAGTGAATGGTCGTCTCCTCCTGCGATCTGAGTTGCTTTGATTGGTGAGGCAGGATCTGATGGCATAGACGATTGACCATTGTTCCCCATTTCTGCCGCTGCCGACGGATTCCCATATGGAACGCTGAACATCATGATGGAAAAGACCAAGATCAGAACCATAACTTTATTTCCTGATTTACGCATTCTTCTTTCTCCTTTCAATTGCTGAACATAAAGCACGGCATGACAAATAAAAGCAACGTGTCATTATGATTCTAATGGACCTTTCTGGTGAATGCCGTCTCACTTTCATCGCAATTTTGTCTCATGAAACCCACTAACTTGGCACAAAAGAAGTTGATTTTTACACGAGCCTGTTGAAAAAAGTAGAAATGGAAGAATGATCGAATATCAGCAGATTTGCAACGTGGATTTTTGAACACATTAAGTAGCTTAAAGATCTCGACTCCAAAAAATCCTGTCCGCTTATCGCGGACAGGATTTTATTTACTGCTAGCTTTGAAACTTTACATTCTATTTTTTCTCTTTGCCCGGCATACTCTCTGTTCGTCGCTTCAAGCATTGCTTCCCAATTCGCATAATCCGTCTCTCTATCGATATACCGATCGAAAAGTGATTGCAACCGCATTTGGACTCTCATGAGAGAGGCCAAATGCGGTTAGCAGACGGAATGTTATAAGATTTGACTGTAAACACAGGGAGGTAGCAGGACTGCGCCTCCTTTTTGCGTTTAATAGTTTCGATTGCAAGATATACTATGTTAAGACGGATGAAATAGTTGATTTTGTTAAGTGTCTAATCTTACTTTTAACGTTACGGGAGCGCTGATTTATTAGAAACATTGCAGAATCTCTATCATAATCCTAATCCTCCCTCTTCAGCAACACAACGCACTCCACATGTGTTGAGTAGACAGTGAAAACAAGTTACAGGAATAGCATTTGCTCACTGAAGGGGCGGCTGACAACAGTCGCTCTTTTATTATCGCCCCCCAGTGCCTTATGAACTATTCATAACACCTGAGCTGACGTTAAGGCTTATCATACCCGCCTGAAATTTTGGCGAATATCTTCTGTACGTACAAAGAAAGCCCAACCTCTCGGTGGGGCGCAAGGTATCGAAATTAGTGCTCAACGCTCTATTCTATTATGAGATAAATAAACTAGAAATTCCCCTACTAACAGCAAAGGACTTGAGAAAATCGAAAAAGATACCTACAGAGACAAACTTTATGAATGCTCAGAAACCGAGCCATACGGGTTATTTGATAAAGTGATCAATGTATTACAATAAAACAGTGTTGTGGCGAGTGTGTGAAGAGCAAATCCGTCAAAAGTTTCCATATATTTCTATTCGAGAAGTTACCGTTGCTCCACACGATATGGAATGAACGAATTTCCTTTTTCATGCATTTTAATTAAATTCAATGTCCAATTCAACATAATCTATAAACTCTTGATTATCTAACAAATACGTAATATTACCCTGTATCAATATACTTGTACTGCTCCCCTCTGAAATCATACCATCACCAGGTTCTCCTCTGTCATATGAAGGATCAACTGTCTCAATATTAAAACTCACCTCTATTTCAATATAAAAAGATATTAGAATTGCATTCTCTTCAATATCTAGAGTGGTTTCATTCAAAGTTATTATGTAGTCATCAATGAAAGCATCAGTACCCCAGCCAGTAAAATAATCCCCCTCAAATTCAGAATTCATTAGCAGATCATCAACAGTATTTTGAAGGTAATCATTTCTCTCAAAATATAGTTTTAGTTCATCTTCTAACAATTCTTTGTCGCACTCATAATTGTCAGTAAAATAATCTTTTAAATTGTCTTCTTCACTTTCTAAGAATACTGATAATGAATTATAGTAATTTAAATCTTGTATATCAGCAGCTAAATCCTCATGAATACTTTTTAGATCTTTATTAGCAAAATCTTTATGATTGCTTGATATAAACGCTACATTATCTGGTTCATTAATATTGCAATACTCAACAATACTTTCCCATATAATAGCATCTTGAAAAGAAATTTTATTCTCATCAAAAGGCTTTATATTATTAAAGTATTTATTAGAAATAGTTTCTGTAATATTTTTAGAAATAGGGTAATCAATTACCTTTATTGAATTTTCTTTAATTGTTCTATCTAAGAATTCTTTGTATTTTAAAGTTATTTTATCAGCTTTTAAACTCTCAAAATCAATAATCTCTGATGCCTCAAGTTTTAATAGTTCACTTTTTGTACTCTTCACCTTTTTAACAAGCGGTCGAATTTCATCTTTGTATTTTTTTATTATTTCATTATAATTGAACTTTGTAATACAAAGATCTACTGGTTCATGTCGAGTATATTTAAGTAACTTCTTCATATCCGAGGATTTGAAAAAGAAATCATTGAAAATTATATTTGTGTCTAAAAATATTAAATATGACATGAATAATCTCCTTTTTGAGTATGAATCTTTCTCTACGAATCACATAGAAAAATGAAATTTAATTAGTTTATTAAAACACATTTTTCGACAAGCTTAAGAGACTAATATTAGTTCATAGCTTTGAACATCCTACCCAAATCGTTTTTTATGATGTCTTTTTTAATTTATCAGACACATAAGCAAAACCTAAGCGGAACTAATACGCTTAGGTTTTTAATATGAATAAAATTCATTAGAACTACTTGTGTACAAGCAATATAATTTTTTTCTACATGTGTTGGGTAACAAGTGAAAACAAAAGCTTGTTTCAGATGGAACAGTATCTTCTCATGTAATTCTTATTCGAGAGATACATTGCAACGAGAAGGAAAGCACTTAAGACAGTGTTCTCCTAAAATCATTAATTGAAGAATATATACTAACTAATTCTGTTCAATCTTAAATAATTTACTTTCCTGTGATAACTTAACTATTACATGTGCTTTTTCAAGAAGGCTTTCAGGGAGTTTATCTTTTAAAATTGAAACGACCAATTGAATGTTTTTATCTTTAACAAAGTCTGCCACATTAATTAATTGGTTGTCGTGCATCAGTTCCTTTTTATCGTTAAGCAAAAAGTGCAAACAAGGTAGTCCTTCTTCATCAGCAAAAAGTATATATGCTAAATCAAAACATAATATTTCACCTTGTTTTTTTCCAGAACTCATATTAGCATTGAACGCACTAAATTTATAGAATTGTTGTTTATTTTTATTTATGGATTTATCATATTTAAGTGCATATTTTTCTCCATAGAGTTCGAATGAAATAGCTGAAAAGTGTTTGTTGAACTTTTTAAGCTGATGTTTGAGTACATTCTCAAAGTCATCTGAAAACAAAAAATCATCAATAGTTTTTATTTCACTCTTTAATGCATCGATGTTAGTATCGACTTCATTTAGCTGCGAAATAATACTTTCGTACTCTCCTTTAGTACGATACTTCTCATTTAATGCAATAATAATCTTTTCAAGTTCTTCAAATGAATCGCCTTTGGAAATCTTTAAGGACAAATCCTTTTCTTTTTTTAAAAGCGAGTTAATTTGAAGTTCCTCTGCATGAATCTTTTCTGTTAATGTGGGTAACTCTGCTGTAATAAATTTAACCTTCTCTACAAGCATTTTGTTATGATAAGACACCAAATCTTTAAATGTCTTTTGGATTCCTGTGACATTAATTTTTGCTTCCGCATACAGTATTTCAAGTTGCTTTAAGTCAATCGAAGCAACACTATTCTCCATTTCCTTCTTAGCTTCCTCAATGAGATTCTTACGGATTCTCATTTTGCTAATCGTTGAACTTGTTTTGTTAAGGTTATATCTAATTAAATTGAGCTGTTCCATGTTCTGCTCAAAATCTTCATTTAGATTGAAATTGGATTTCTTTTTATTTAGTTCATCAATTTCATCGTTAATCATAGACAATGCAATTTCGTATGCTGACTTAGTCTGTTTCTTTTCTAATCTTTCACGAAACAGTTCTTCTTGTTTTATCTTTGCTACCAGTACTTGTTTCTTTGCACCTTCATCAAAGGTGCAGCCTAATAAAAACAAATATAATGTCTCATATTCTACATCAGATGTAAATTTATCTAGAGTCTTTATTGTATTGTTGATGCTTTCGTCTTTGTATCTTATATTGTGAGATATTATTTGTCTAAGAGTTGGTTTATCTGCTGTATGATTAGGAAAAAGGAGCTCCTGTAACTTACCCTCGAATTCTTTATCAAGTACAGGAATACCATTTATTTTTCGAATATTCCGCTTTCGAGAGAGAAAATTCCTTTCGATCACTACTTCTTTTGAAGTTTCATCATTTAAATCTTCGACTAAAACCAATTTGATAAGAACCTCTTGTTCTACTAGATAATCTTTAACCAGTCCATATACTTCCTTTTTATTCTCAGTATCTGTATAGATAATTGCTGGACTAGCTCCCAAACAAAAGTCAATCAGTTTCAATACAGTCGTCTTACCAACATTATTACCCGTTTGCTTACCATCAGAGGTAGGGGTTTCATCTATGATTAGATTCATTCCAGAGTGAAAATTGAGTTCTCTGATAACACCCTCTTGATTCAATATTATTAATTTTTTTATGAACATAATTCCACCCATCCATCTTCATTCACTGTAGCCACATCTATTAAGTATAGCCAATCTAAAGTAAGCATAAAGGTCGAAAAAGACATGTCATTTCTATCTTTTACTTCTTGATAAAGCTCGAATACTTGCTGTTTTGCCTTTAGCTTTAATACCTTTATAACTACTGAACCATTGTAATAAATACTAAGGGTAGGATGTATATTATCCGGCAGCAACATAACTATATCCCTCCGGATTCTTAAAAATTTTACATCTAATAAATGCATCTACCACTAAAATGTATACGCACATTTCAAGCTCTTCATACGGAATCTCATTATAATTTTTGCTTTCTAATATAATTTTTATAACGTTATCTATTATACCAAAGAACAGGTCACAGGGATTAGTTTCTCCATTTTGCAATAGAATATATTGCTTCTTGATAATCTGAAAAACCGATAAACTTTTATTCGCACCCTCTCTATCAAACTCCGCATACTTCTCATCCAACTTCTGATAGTAGATTTTATAATCATCAATTGTTTCTTTTATATCTAAGAGATCATTAAACTCAATTTTCTTATCTATCTCAAAAGAATTGATTTCAGGCGACTCTATATTACTAGATAAATTTTCACTAGCTAATATGTTGATAATAGTTGCAAGATTAGTATCAACCTTTACTACATCAACTTCCTTTCCTAGTTCTTTTTTTATAAATTCGTAGACTTCTCTTTGTTTCTCAATTCGCATATTTAAAACAACATTTAATATAATTCCAATATCAATGATATCGTCAGCAGGCGAGAAAAGGGCTTTATGTGGATTAGTAAAACTTCCTTCTCGTAGCTTTCCCGCGTCCTTTGCAATAGAAACAAACTTAAATGTGAAGCCCTGATATTTCAGAAATATTTTCTTTTTTAATGAACCTTCAATTTTCTGCTTCGTGCACGTGGAAGAAACTTGTGCAATAATCTTCCCATTAATATCTACTAAATCAATACCTTCGACATTTTGCTTAAGTACATTTAGGTTTACTAATTTAAAATTAAAAAGCAAATTAAGTAAATCAGCAAAAAAGGATTCGGAATAAATGTTTAAATCTAGAATATTTAATCGTCCTCTTTTTTCAATGCGATATGCCAGGACTTGTAATTTTTCTTCTATGTAATTGAAATATTCACTTCGATTCATAAAGTTTGCCTCTTCTCATCAATATATAGAAACTTAATCAGTTAGGTTCTAAATCCAATTCAATTCGAAAATTCTAGGATTCTACAACCAATATGAAATTTCGATAATTACTTGGTAATATCCTTTTCTCATGAAATATCGAAAACATTCTTCGGTATGACCCTATCCAGTAGTTAGTATAAGACTATTATAGCTTTTTAATCAAAGTTTTGGGTGAGTATTTTAGATACCAAAAAGACACGGAAGAACAACTCCATGCCTCTAAGAGGCAAGTCTACCGCTTCGCTAAATGATGAGTAAGTATTGAAGCAAGTTCTTCAACACGTCTTATCAAAATTGAAATAACGGATGAAACAATCCAAGAAAACCTACCACACTACTCGCCCCGAATTTCTTGAGGTATTAGAAAGAGATGAACGTATTCTACTTCTTCTACCTCTGACAATCGTGGCATATAAGCTCCTCATTTATTTAAGATATTAGCTCTATATTTTTCCATACATACCCAGTACCTGACGAAGGCTTATCGTATCCGCCTGAAAGTTTAGCGAATATCTTCTGTACACACAAAGAAAGCCCCAACCATATCGGCGGGGCGAAAACAAGGAGCGTGTGAGTTTATTATTAACATGAATCTAGCTAATATACCTGTCTTTCTATCAAAAATATGCTTTAGAAAGTCCCCCTATAATTCATAAGTGCTACCGCCCCTCATTACTAATTTTTCCTAGATACCTTCGTTTAAGCCTTCGATTTCCTTATCTTTGCTTTGTCCGTGTTATGTAAAGAATGGCTCTTTGCACATAGTTCGTCTTTATCATTGGTACATACTTGATGTTAATCTTAACCAGATTTAACCTATATTGATATCAAATGAACAAAGGTAGGTGAAGAGTTGGAAAAGATGTTTTCTATTAAAGAAGCCAAAGATATATTGGGTCTCTCTTACAACACCGTGTACCGATTGGTTAATAATGGAACTATTGATGCTATCAAAATCGGCGGTTCTATTCGTATCTCTCAAGCGGTACTTAGGAAGTTTATCTTTGATGACAAGTCAGGAGGTAACTGAAATGATAATTAACAGCAAAGCAGTATCACTCACTGAAGCCAGCACAATGCTAGGCATGACAGAAACGGAGGTTTTACGGCTATGTCAGTATAGCTATTTAGAACAAAGCAAACTTGAAAACGGTAAGACACGAATAATCTTGAACAGTCTTGAGAAGTACGCTAGTCGAAGCGGAATTATTCTTCAGGATATCCCTAAGCTTTCTCAAAAGCGTTTAGGAAGCCTTACGGTTAAGGAGACGATGACCAAGCTAGGACTTCGCACTGAAGCCGCCGTACATCGGCTCATTCAGGCGGGCAAATTGGAAGCACAGATGGAAAAGGGTATTTACAAGGTTAATGCCGGAAGCGTTAAAAATCATAATATAGGGGGTGAGGTCAATGATTGACAAAAGACACTACACAGTTAATGAAGTTTCAGAGATGTTCAACATTGACGAAAAAACAGTTAGAAAATGGATAAATGAAGGTAAGCTATTGGCAGTGCACTTGGCGGGGACAACCGTAAGAGTTCCTGAGACAGAGCTTCACCAGTTTTATATGCGTTCGCATGGACGGAGTTGGTGGGTATGAAGACATGGACTTGCGAGCGTGTGGCTCGTTCCATTGGATGTAGCCCACAGCAAATTAAACGATACTGTGACTTTAAAAAGATACCTTGCTACAGGTCTTCTAGTGACGGTATACAGTCGATGTACACCTACCGCATACATGAGGACGATTTACTAATATTTTTCGATTGTGAAACGTTGGATGACTTTAGTAAGGTGAAATATCGGTAGAGTTGACCCGCCATTTTGTTGGTGGGCTACATAATAGTAGGTATATAGATAAAAATATTGGTCATAATGAACCTGAAACTTCATATCGGCTACACACGTGGTTACAGGAGAACACGTAAAAATACTGGCTCGACATTAAATCAGTCGATGGTTCGCTCTTTAGATGAGCATTACCCTGTACTATTGGTACGAGTGCCACACGGTACAGGGAAAAACTTGCAACTGATTATTGCACCTCTCAGATTCTACTTTTGTAGCCCGTCACGGTCGCCGCAAGGCGAGGGAGTCATGACAGACTTATATTTAATATAAACGTGGTAAAGCCGTACCTGAGCACGTCTGATGTCATGTAGGAAACCTCAATCCATCTGTTTCCTTTGCTCTTCCCCCAAAGGGGGGAGTAAAGTTTCCTTATCCATCTGTTCTACTTTGAATTTGAATCAAAGAGATAGGGCGAGCACAGCGAAGCCCGTGGGAGTAGACCGAAGCGGAGCGGAGGGCTACCCCACCAATAATAAAATACTGTAATGATGTGGAATCCCTCGCTACGCTCGGTCTTCCCCATAGGCATCGCTACGCTCGCCTTCTATAAAGTTGCTGACAATAAAGTTGATGGGGTACATCAAAATTTGACCCACCTTCTTATCAAAGTACTTTTTAACCCTTTTATACTCCATTTGTAACCCTTTTTAATTCTTCTTTAGTTTAAATCTTACTTTTTCACCAATTAGTACTCCTTTCTTACTCCTTTTGTACTCCTTTTGTCATCCCTTATTATGTAGAAAAGCCGCCTCTGCTGACACAGAAGACGGCTCATTGCCCCTGATGGCACAGGGAGCGACCACTAACCAAAAGTGATGGATAGAAGCCTACGGGCTTCTGAACCTCTCACAACTTTATTATAGAGAATATTCTGCATTTCGTAAGAGTATTGTAACTCCCTCATGACACAATGATTTAGTTGGGGTATATCAAATATTGATCCACCCCCATCAATATTTCACTTCCTCATAGCAGGTCTCCACTTGAAACCACAGTTCATACAACCGTTAACAATCTCACTTCTTCCTCCGATCCAACTAAAATACTTACTGGTAGTGAAAGAAAAAAAGAGATAGCTCCTAATGCAATGAATATTTGCATAAAAGCTCTTGAACCATCGCTCACACTGTACATAGAGAAAAGGTAGCTCGATACAATAATCAATATGCCAAAAAGAATCATAATACCCAGAGTCTTGAACAAGTTTGCGAAGCTGTACCCTCTTTTATTAGCTACCACTTGTTGTGACTTGCACCTCCGGCAAGTAACGGCATTTACAGTATTTGTACTGTTCGATTGACTCCCCGTTCCTTCTGCTTGACCGACAGTTCTGTTTACTTGGAGACTAGCCGCCCTAGATTGACCGCTAACAGCCCCTGTTAACTTGAGCAGACGTTGATCTATTGGGCTGATTGAACGTAGTTCTATTATCACGTTGCACTTCGTTTGAATCCTCCTGATGAATGTTTGTAGGTATGTAGAATTATTCGGAAAAACCTTCCAATCCCCTCCTTACTGCCTTCCTATTTTGTTCGCACCTTTTCCCTTTCATGGAGCGACCACAAATAGTAGGGAGTTGATGACGATGAACATTCAAAGAGAATTTATAGGTACGTCCAATCTTGAGGACATTCTACTATCAGTGATGCGTGCTCAAATTGACAAAATACTAGTATTTCCATACGATGAGACTAGAGCAGATGCTATTCCTTCTGAAACGGAAACAGAAGGGATGGTACTCAAATGAGAGTTGCAATATATGCCCGAGTGAGCACGAAAAAAGATGCTCAAAAGAACAGCTTAGAGAACCAAGTTTCATACGCTACAAGCTTAGCCGCCCAAAATGGTTGGACTATCTCAAATCAATATATTGATGATGGTATCAGCGGGGCGACTAGAGACAATCGGGAAGCAATTCAGCGACTGTTAGAAGATTCAAAAAAGAAGAAGTTTGACGTTGTGATTGCAAAATCAGTATCTCGGCTAGGCAGAAACACTGTAGAAAATTTACAGACCGCCCATGCAATTGAGTCTATGGACATACGTCTAATTTTGCCTGAAGACAATTACGACACTGCAACCAGCACTAGCAAACTCATGTTCAACTTGAAGGCGGTACTAGCTGAAGAAGAGAGTGCAAAGTTATCCGAGCGCATTAAGATCGGATTGCGGGCGAGTGCAAGAGAAGGAGTCTACAAGGCTTCTTTACCTGCATTTGGCTACAAGCGTGATGGAAAGAAGCTTGTACTTGATGAGGTCTATGCCCCTATTGTTCGGGAAATGTTTGACCTCTATCTGTATCAGGATTGGGGTATGTACAAAATCAGTAATTACTTCATAAGCAGAGGTATTCCAACCCCTAGAACTGTATCAGGCGGTGGCAACAAAGGAACACTATGGAATCAAAGCTCCGTAAGTGTCATCCTCAAAAACATTGTCTACACAGGCACTCTTGTACATCATCGTGAAGAGACAAGAGACTTCATCTCCAAGAAGCGTAGACGTGTAGCCCCTAGCGAGCAAATAGTTCATGAAAATGCACATCCTTCCATTATCACAATGAACGAGCACTTAGCCGTATTGGAGAAGATGAAGAAAAAAGGCAGGAACAATAGTAACGGTAGTGAAAGTTTATTTGCTCACATTGCCGTCTGTGCTGATTGCGGTAAGGGTATGACCTTTCGTAAAGACAGAAGAAAAAAGAGCGGCGGAGCTTATGTATGCGTTGGCTATGTGAAGCACTCAACATCTTACTGTTCCTCTCATATCATTGGATACGACAATTTACTGCAAGTGGTTAAAGACGACCTTAAGGAACTGATTACTGACAACATCAAGCTAGAAAGGCTCTATGGGGCGGCAAACACAAAGGCTAATGAACAGCATGCAAAACACTTGAAAGAACTTTCCAGCGTCACAAAAAGGCTGAAGAAGCTTAACAATGAATTTAAAAACCTTTTGGAACTCTACTCAGAAAAAGTTATCGGTATAGTACAGTTCAAAGCACAGAATGAACATATCCAAGCGGAACAAGGTAGGCTTTCCCAAAGAAAGGCAGAGATTGAAAGTCTACTTGAAACAAAAAAAGACACGGAAGAACAACTCCGTGCCTTTAGGAAGCAAATATCCCGCTTCACCGAACTTGACATTGACGATGAACAAGTCTTGAAGCAGGTACTTCAAAAACTAATACAAAAAATCGAAGTCAATGAAGACGAATCGATCAAAGCCATACATTACAATATTTCACGTCCTCAATCCGTAAGGACGTTGGAACAACAAGGGGCGTAGGACTAATCCTGCCCCTTCCATTTTAGTAACACTGTACACTCCACATGGCTTGTCTGCGGGAACATATCAACCGGCTGCACCCATTCGAGCTCATATCCGCCGTCCAGAAGGACCTTGCAATCTTTCGCCAAGGTTGAAGGGTTGCAGGATACATACACAAACCGCTTCGGCTTGGTGCGAAGCACCGTCTCCAGGAAACGCGAGTCCAGGCCGGTACGCGGCGGGTCGGCTATAATAACGTCCGGCTTCATGCCTTCCTTGACCCAGCGGGGCAGCAGCTCCTCGGCCTGACCGACGTGGAAGCTGGCGTTAGCCCGTCCGTTTCGCTGCGCATTCGCCTTGGCATCCTCCACCGCTTCGGGGATCGTCTCGATCCCGCGTACTTCCTTGGCATAGGGCGCCAGCCAGAGCCCGATCGTGCCGGTTCCGCAGTATGCGTCAATAACTGTCTCTTTCCCCGTCAGTCCCGCTGCCGCCCGGACCGACTCGTACAGCTTGACCGTCTGCTGCGGATTCAGCTGGAAGAACGCTCTCGGCGATAGCGAGAATTGCAGATCGCTCAGCGATTCCTGCATGCTCTCTGCGCCCCATAGCGAAATCGTCCGGTCACCGAAGATAAGCGAGGTTTTCTTCGGATTGATGTTGAGTGAAATTCCGCTAACCTCCGGAATGGATAGGCGCAGCATGCGGACAAGATCATCCTGCCTTGGCAGCTTGCCGCCGGCCGTGACCAGTGTCACCTGCAATTCCCCGGACTGGAATCCATGACGAACCACAATGGTCCGTACACCGTCCTTGTTTCCATTCTCCTTGTGAAGCGGAATCCGCAATTCTTCCAGTACGGATTTAACCTTCTCCACCGCTTCGTTTACCTTCGGATGCTGAATCGGGCAGCCGCTGATGTCCACAATCGTATGGCTGTCCGCTTCATAGAGTCCCGCGATCACCTCATGACCCTTCCGTTTCAGCTGCAGCTGCGCTTTGTTCCGGTAATCCCATGGGTGCTCCATGCCGAGAATCGGCTTAAACTTAACAGCCTCCCGTCCCGCATACCGGCTGAACGCCTCGCGCACGATATCCGTCTTGGCCTGCAGTTGGCCCTCATAGGAGATATGCTGAATCTGGCATCCGCCGCAGATGCCGAATACCGGGCAGGGAGGTTCGATCCGGAAACGCGAACGCTTCTCCACTTCCACCAGCTGGGCCTTGATAAATTTAGGCTGTACCTCTTTCACCTCGGCTTTGACCACTTCGTTAGTGATCGCGCCGTCGATAAACACCGCCTTGCGGCGGTAATAACCGACACCTTCGCCGTTAATCCCAAGCCGCTTGATGGTAACAACAATGACATCGCCAGCCTGCAGCTCATCCGCGTGCTCCCGCCCGGCTGAAGGCCGTGGTCCCCGGACCTCTTGCTTATATTTATGAGAGGGTTTCGCCTTCGAATACGATGACTGATCCCGATTCTTCCCATGTCCCTGCTTAAAAGCCGGCTTGGCCCCAGCTTGATTCGCTGCAGCCCTCTCACCCAGCTTCTTCCCGTATGCTGTTGATTTATGGTTGTTTTGGGTTCCTTGTCCGGAACGTTTCTGCTCACTCATGCCTTGATTTCTCCATCCTTAATGGTATCGTGTCCAATATACCATGCCGAACCTGTGAATGCTAACAAGCAATCATCCATATTCCCGGATTACAGCTGTGCTCTTCGTCATTGGCGGGGTCACCTCGCCCCTCGGTGTAGCGCAAAAAATATTTTTTTCCAATTTGGAAACCATGAGCGAAACTTCAACGTATAATCCCATTATCATACATTCTATTATGGGGGTATCTTTTATGTCGTTTTTTAACAAAATGCTAGCGAGTGTAGGTATTGGAGCAGCCCAGATCGATACGCACCTTGAGAAATCCTCCTATTATCCCGGTGAGGAAGTACGCGGGGTCATTCACATTAAGGGAGGCAGTGTCGAGCAGACGGTGGACCGCATTTACTTGAAACTGATGACGGAATATACCAAGGAAAGCGACGACAAGAAATACATAGAGTCCTATACCATTGCAAAAGTTAACGTCTCAAGCCGTATCACATTGAAGCCCGGAGATCATCAGGAAATCCCGTTCTCCTTCCCTCTCCCGCCGGAAACGCCGCTCACCATCTCCAGACAGCCGGTATGGATCCATACCGGACTCGATATCGATAATGCCATCGATCCCAAGGACCGTGATTTTATCGAGGTTGAACCGAACCCGGCTGCTTCCATCGTGTTTGATGCCGTAGAGGATCTTGGCTTCAGCTTCAAAATGGCGACATGCGAATATCACCCTCGCCTTGGCCGGGGCGTTCCTTTCGTGCAAGAAATTGAATTTTATCCAGGCTCCCGGTATGCCGGTCATATCAAAGAGCTTGAATTGATCCTGTACCCGGAGCAGGACGGCATCTCGGTCCTGGTCGAGGTTGACCGCAGAGGCCGAGGGGTATCCGGCTGGCTCCAGCGCTCTCTTGATATGGATGAGCAGCATTCCTGGCTGACGCTGGATGAGCAGGAGCTTGGGCAAGGTCCTTCCCATGTAGCAGAGCTTATCGACCGGATCATTCGCCGATCGATTTAATTAGAAATGACCCGCAAGCTGGATCACTTCAAGCCAAGTGTCCATCCTGCGGGTCAATTTTTTTCATTGTACTCGCTTCATATTAATAAATCATCCGTTTCAGCTCATCGCCAATGCCGGATTTCCGGTAAAAATACGTATTGATGATATCCCGCCACTCTTTCGAATGTTCCGCCTGATGGCGAAGCCGCCCCATCACAGCCTCATGACGCTTCGGATCAACAAGCCCTTCCAGCAGACGCCAACGCTCTATCAGTGCCTCCACCCCATCCGCTCCTTCAAAATGCGAATCATAGATGTGCTGTATCACGGTTTTGCCGGAATGAAGCCGGTGCGTGTAAGGAACATGGTGGAAAAAGAGCAGCAGCTCATCCGGGCACGAATCAAGTGATTCGTAGCGCTCGGCATTTTCCGCGAAATATTGCCCCGTGTAGCCTGTTCCGTCCTTCACCGTCCGGTTTACTCCCATGCCATGACAATCGGCAAAATGGTACGTACCCCACACCGAATACTCATAACCGTCCACGTTCGGCCCATAATGATGCCCCGGATTGACCATCCAGCCTACACCCAGCGGAGATGTATAATTCTCATAAATGCGCCAGGACTCCGCAAGCATGGTTGTCAGTTGTTCCACTACGGCAGCATGGGTGCCGAAGGTCTGCTTGATCCATTCCTCCGTAATCTCGGCCTCGGACAAATCCGGATTCCAGGCCAGCCGCCCGTAACCATACAGATTGGCCTGTGCAAGTGTATGTCCAGTCCAGTTCTCATCATCGCCTACATTGATGACTGCGGTGATTCCGCAGTGCTTGTAATCATACAGCTCACCCGATGCCACCCTCTGGATCGTGGAGCCTTCTCCCCGGGCATACGTGTCGAAATCCAGCACGTCCTTCCACTGGGGAACGAGGTAGCACAGATGTTTTTGCTGTCCCGTATATTCTTGCGTGATCTGGAATTCCAGCATCTGATTGGTTTGCGGCATGGCGCCCAGCAGAGGAGATACCGCTTCTCTCACCTGAAAATCCATCGGGCCGTTCTTGATCTGCAAAATGACGTTGTCCCTGAACTGTCCATCCAGCGGCTTAAAATGATCGTACGCTGCGCGTGCCCGGTCCGTCGTCCGGTCCCTCCAGTCCTGCATGCAGTTATATACGAAACATCGCCAGATGACAACGCCCCCGTATGGAGCCAATGCCTCTGCCAGCATGTTCGAACCATCCGCATGCGTCCGGTTATATGTAAACGGACCGGGACGGTGCTCGGAATCAGCTTTAACAACAAAGCCGCCGAAATCCGGGATATAGCGATAGATTTCCACCGCTTTTTCCTTCCACCATTGACGGACGCCAGAGTCCAGCGGATCGGCCGTCGCAAGTCCTCCGAGCTGCATCGGGCTTGCATAATTGATACTCAGGAACAACCGTATTCCATACGCGCTGAAGATCCCGGCGACTCTGGCGACTTGAGGCAAATACTCGGCAGTAATCAGCCGTGCCTCCGCTTCATGTACGTTGACGTTATTGATGGAAATGCCATTGATTCCGATAGAAGCCATAAGCCGGGCATAATCCCGAATTCGCCCATCATCCTCTATCAAGCGCTGATCCTTGAAGAAGATCGACCTGCCTGCATATCCCCGTTCAATCGAGCCATCCATGTTGTCCCAATGGTTCATCATCCGAAGCGGATTCCGTGGATTCTCCACGAGATCGATCCGCTCCGCAGGCACCTCCATTTGCAGCAGTCTTAACAAATGGAAAGCCCCGTACAGGATCCCCTTGTCCGTCCTGCCGACAATGTAAAGGCAGCCACCGTTCTCCTTATCAGCGACATGCTTGAGAAGATAGCCATCCTCGTTCAAATCCTGTAGAAGCAAGTCCGAATGAAGTTCATTCGGCAAAGATTCCCTAACCGTAGCGCATCTGATAAATGCGCCTTGAGCCAAGCTTTCTCCTCCAACAACGATCTCAGGTGATTGTCCGCTCATCTCGCGAATGCCGTATCGCAATTCGCGAACCGCAGCTTCTAACGTATCCGACCATTCAGAGACGAAAATTCTGGACCATACAGGCAGTCCCTGTAGAGAATCCCTTGGCTCGTATCGCAGCCAGCCGCGGTCAGCAGCCGAATATGGAAGCTGTAACTCCGTGATCTCCATGACTTAAGCCATCTCCCTCCATATGTAAGCGGCAGGTGGACACGGTCATCATGCTCTTTTAGAGCAACCCGTCGTTTACGTTCGGATCGGATATCATATAAAATAATGCGGATATTTCTCGCGCAAGATATCCTGCTCCACAACGACAAGGCGCAGATGACTCTCCATCACTTTCATGGCCTGCTCCGCTTTTTTATTGACAATCAACTGATACATTTCTTTATGCTGGGAGATGATATTCTCCCAGTTGGAATCCTTGGACAGCCGAAGGAGTCGCAGACGGTTGAAATGAATGTTCAACTGCTGCAGCATCTTCCAGGTCCGTTCTTTTTGCACACCCTCAAACAGAATTTGGTGAAACTCTTCATCCAGCTCAAACAGCTTATAGAAATTATGGTTGCCCGCGCATACATCCTGGAGCGCAATATTTGTCTCCAGCCGGAAACGGAACTGTTCGGGAAAAAAATCGCAGGCAAGCGCCACGATCTCCTTCTCGATCTTCTCCCTGATGAATCGGCCTTCCTCAACATGCCTGAGATTAATACGGGATACGATCGTCCCGCTTTGCGGAATGATGTCCAGCAGTTCCTCTTCAGCAAGCTTCATAAACGCTTCCCGGACCGGCGTTCTGCTGACATTCAATTCGTCCGCAATTTCTTTTTCCGAGATTTTCGTACCCGGCTCCAGCTCCAGATGCAGTATCCGATCCTTCAATAGATGATAAGAATACTCACGGGTAGAGCCTTTAATCTTTTGCTCTGTTGACATATATCGTTACCTCTTTCTCCTATGCTCTATGTTCTCTATACTTCGTTATTACATCGGCAGTTAGCAACGCAAATCATGCGGATCATTTCTTCCGATCACTGTTGCTGTTAGGATATTCCCCCTCTATATTACCTGAATTAACGGCTCGGACGGTATAAAATGTATGGGAATATCCGGAAAAAGGTCGCGCAGCAGGCCTGCCACGCATTCCATACCCGGCTCCTCGCTGGCAGCATGGCCCAGCAGAAGCAGGGACAGAGACCGGCCCTGGGCCGCTGCATCGCCGATGTATTCAGGTGTTTCCCATTCCGGCCCTTCACCCGTGATGAGCAGATCCAGCTGCTCATTCAGGCAGAGCGGGATCGCATGCGATCCGCCTCCCCTATAACCCACGGCTATGCCGATTCTGCTGCATACACTGCTCTCATTTCCGATATATCGCAGGTAAGGAATACCCAGCTTTTTTTTTACGTTCTCCGCTATATCCTGGACACTCATCACTTCCGGCAAAGTGACGATGGCAGCCGTCGGAAGAAACTTGACGACATCGTCTTCATAGCCCAGCGCTCTGACAAGCCCTTGCGTAATCATATCAGGAACGTACCGGTGAGGCGCATCGTGAAAGCGATAGATCGTCAGCTTCCCAAATTGGATCAAGCGGAGTTTATCCTGATAAACGGGGCTTTCCGTCATTCCTTCATACTCGGCCTCATGATGGCTGTAGAACACCCCCTCATGCGAAATCAGCAGATTCGCTCCCGCCTGAAGCGTTCTCTGGATAACTGAATGCGATGCGGCAAAGGTAACGGCAATTCCGTGGACAACGGCGGCCTCGCTTCCTGCAACGACCCTGTCCACCGTGGATGCATGGGGTTCCGTCGAACCAGTTAACCGATTGATAACATCCTGAACGGTAATGCTCAATCTACAACAACCTCCTTGGATCATCGCAGCCCGCCGAATGAAAACAGGCCGCCCTTTCCATGACGAAACGGCAGCCTGTGATCCGTTGGTTATTTCTGCTCTTTATAGGTTTTATACGTTTTATTCGCAATTTCCAGGTATTGACCCACACCCTGGCTATCCAGCTCTGCCACGAACTTGTCGTAATCCGCGAGATCACGGTCGCCCAGAATGAACTTCAGCGTGTTTTGATCCGTGTAATCCTTGAGCGGCGTGCTGAGCAGCGTCACTCGCTCGCGTTCTTCAACCGAGTAAGGGATTGGCGGCTCCGGCTTCACCACGGTTTTGGTCTCGCTCATGCTCTTCTGGAATTGCTGCTCTTCCTCGCTGAACATGGATTGCAGCAGCTCGGTTGTACCGCCATAAGCGAACACCCCTCCGGAGAAGCCGTTCTCAATCCGCAGATCCTTTGTGCCTTTCGGATTCAGTCCGTTGTAGTTAATGTCGTCCATCAGCTTGCGAACGCCGCCTTCTTTGGTATACGTTACGCCTTCAACGCCCCACTTCGCGAATTCCTGTCCTTGGTCGCTGTAATAGAGCCAATCGATAAACTGCAGGATCGCTTTAAAATGCTCGCTCTCTTTCACTTTAGAAGAGATCATGACCCCGTTCTCAAGACGGCTGCCGGACATCAGCTGGCCTGCGGGACCGCCGGGAACCGTGATTTTGCTAATCGCATACTTGCCTTCACCCAGCGTTTTGTCCATGTCGTTACGGTGCTGAACGACGGTCTGGGAATTGCCGTTAATGATGAAGGACTTGCCGGAGACAAATTTCTGCACGGCCTGATCGTCATCCTGGGTAAAACTCTCTTTGTCCAGCAAGCCTTCAGCCACCAGCTTATGGAAGTAGGTCAGCATTTCCTTATACTCTTCCGTGGTTGCCGTATAAACAAACTCATCCTTGTCTTCCAGATAAGTCAGTCCGCTGCCGAAGCCCCATCCGGCTTTCGTGCCAAAGCCCGTTGCCGCGATGTTCAGCGTGCTGTTGAATTTAAAGCGGTCGGAGAACGGCGTTACATCCGGATATTCCTGCTTGAGCTGTTTCATGGCCGTATACAGCTCATCCCAGGTCGTCGGGATGGCAATGCCATGCTTCTCGAAAATATCCTTGCGGACAATCAGTGTATAGTCCGGCCATACCGCTTCATGCAAGCCCGGGAGCACGTAATATTTTTTGTCCTCCTGACGGAGTCCCTCCAGTTCGCTATCCATATCCCATTTCTCGACCTTGTCCTTGAAGTTTGGCATCAGGTCAATATAGTCGCTGATCGGAAGAATCGCCCCGGAAGCCACGAACGCCGATTCTTCCCCCGGGTAAGTCTTTGGAATGACCAGCGGCGCGTCGCCGGAGCTGATCAACAGGCTGCGCTTCTGGCTGTAATCGCTCATTGGCACAATGGTCGGCTTCAGCGTCACGTTTGTCATTTCTTTTAGTTTAGCAAAAAGCATCCAGTCCTGCTTGTACGGGTAGGCAGGCTGATCGCTGTAGAGAATCGACAGGTCAAACGGCTCCGTTGCCTTGAATGCATCGCCTACCGCATAGGTTTCCATAGCGCCCTTATCCTGCACTTCGGCCTCTTTGCCGCCGGTTTTGTCATTACATGCAGCCAATACCACAACGATCAGCGATAACAGGAACGCTTTGCCCCAAAACGAACGAGGATTCTTTTTCATCTTTCCATTCCCCCTAAGGTATCCATAATGGCCGTTCAGATATCCTATTGCTTAACAGATCCCAGCATGATGCCCGTTACAAAATAACGCTGCACAAACGGGTAAATCGTCAAGATCGGCAGGATGGTCAGCACCATGGTCACCGACTTGATGTTAGCGGATATCTGCGTCAGGTTATCGGCAGAGGTAGCACCAGCTGAAGTGACACCCGTTGCACCGGCAATCATGTTGCGTAAATAAATCGTGACCGGGAAGAGCTCCTTCTGATCCAGATACAGAAAGGCTGGAAACCAGGAGTTCCAGTGCCCGACTGCATAGAAGAGCACCATCGTAGCGATAACCGCTTTACTTAAAGGCAGCACAATTCGGAACAACATGCCATACGTATTCAGGCCGTCAATGGCCGCGGCTTCCTCCAGCTCTTCCGGCATATTTTCAAAAAACGATTTCATAATGAGCATGTTGTAGATGCTGATGGCTCCCGGAATCACAATCGCCCAGATGGAGTTGCCGAACCCGAGGCTGTTGATGAGCACATAGTTCGGGATCAGGCCTCCGTTGAAGAACATCGTGAACACCGCAAACATCGTCAGAAACTTGCGGCCCAGCAGTCTTTTCTTCGATAAGGCGTAAGCAAAGATTGTGGTCAGGAACATGGATATCGCGGTACCTACCACACTGTACACAACGGTGTTTTTGTAATTCGTCCAGAACATGGCGTCTTTAGTTACGGTTTTGTAGGTATCGATATTGAAGCCCCTGGGAATCAGGTTGACCTTCCCGGAGTTGATGTACGACTCGCTGCTGAAGGACTGAGCGACCACGTTCAGGAAGGGATACAGCGTGATAAAGACGATGAACAGCAGAATGATGGCATTGCACACTTTGAACACCTTATAGGATCTTGACTCCTTCATGTATGCTCCCTCCTTACCATAAGCTTCGATCCGTGAGTCTTCGAGAGATCGCATTCACAGAGAATACGAGTATCAGCCCGATCACGGATTCGAACAGCCCGATCGCCGTGGCGTAACTGAAGTTGCTCGATACGAGACCGACCCGGTACAGATAAGTCGAGATCACGTCAGCCGTCTCATAGATGACCGGATTGTACAGCAGCAATATTTTCTCAAAACCTACTGCCAGGAATGCCCCCATATTGAGGATCAGCAGCGTAACAATCGTTGGCAGAATGCCTGGAATCGTGACAAACATCGTTTGTTTCCAGCGGTTGGCGCCGTCGATTCTCGCCGCTTCGTACAGGGATTCATCAATCGTTGTTAATGCCGCCAGGTACAGAATCGCGCCCCAGCCCATGCCCTGCCAAATTTCCGAAGAGATATAGATCGTTCGGAACCACTCGGCCCGCTGCATGAAATTGATTCTGTCTCCATTGAAGAATTCCACCAGAGAGTTAATGGAGCCATTGACTGAGGTCAATTGCAGGATCATTCCGGCAACGATGACGATGGACAGGAAATGCGGAAGATAAGATGCCGTCTGGACAAACTTCTTGAATCGCTTGCTCTTTACCTCATTCAGCAGCAGCGCGAAGATAATCGGAACGGGAAACGTAAAGAGCAGAGACAATGCACCAAGCAGCAAGGTGTTTGTGAACACATTCCAGAACGCGGGATCATGGATGAACATTTTGAAATAATGCAGTCCTACCCATTTCTCTCCATAAATGTTGCCTCCAGGCATAAATCGTCGGAAGGCGATTATGTTGCCGATCATCGGCCCGTATTTGAAAATGAGCAGGTATACAATCGGCAGAACCAACAGGGAGTATAGCTGCCAATCCTTTCGGATCAGCGCCGCGAGGATCTTAAGCTTGGGTTTCTTGGCCGCTTTCACGGCTGGCAAGGGATGATTTGCGACTTTTGGCTCCATTGACGTCATTCACTCCAATCCGTAAGGCCTTTCCTTATGCTTGTTCAATCCGAACAAGACCATCATTCTTCATCCATTTCAATGCAACAGCAAAATAAGTAATCGCTTTCAAAACTGTCGTTATCATCGTTCAACTTCGGCAAGCCTGGGTATGATTCACCCGGTGCATTGTATCCCCCCTTTTTATATTAAGCGCTTACATTGTTGATTTAAAAAATAGACTCCAATTCATGGATGTCCTTCCGGAAAAGAAAACCAGCCTGTTCTTCCTCCTATGTAGAGAGTCAATGTTTGTATACTAGTATAACTAGTATGGTAGTTGGTTTCATTGTAATGGACGTTTTCTACAATTTCAATACCTTTTTTTTATCATTTATAAATTTCCGATTCTAAACCTCAAAAAAAACCGTGAGAAGATTCAGGATACGGCCTGTTGCGTCACGGTTTATCGGATTTCATTCCTACCGAGGTATTCATCATGTATAAAGGGCAGAAGTTCTCGCTTCTGCCCCTTGAGGTTTCCCTGCCACCATTTGATTTACTTCAGCTCCGTCACATTGCCGTCAATGCTGTATTGCTTTTAATATCCAGATCCCCCAGAAAAACGAGGTTATTCTTGCTGTCCAGATTATACAGCCACTGAAACCCGCTCTCTGTAGTACTTGTGGAACTAGCATGAAGTCTTGTTACGGAGCCGTCCACGGCAGTCACCTTAACCTCCGGCGTATATTCCGGTAGTTTATCCAGCTTACCATCCGTACGCTTGCCTTCAATGGCCACACCGATGGAAGAAACATGAATTGTGCTGAGAGACAGTGCCTCCTCACCTTCATGGATCGCCTGATTCAGATTCAACTCTCTTTCCTTGCCGGCAGAAATAGTAAATTGAACATCCCATGGCCCATCAACAGCTTGAGTAGCGTCCGCGGCCGTGATTCGATCAGCTGTGATCCGTGCCTTTAACCCTTCGAGGTCATTCATCGCATCCATCTCAAATACGCCGACCAGCTTTTTGTTATCGTCCACAAGCTGCTGTGCCACCATATAACTCACATCATGTTCCGCTTTCAGTTCAAGTCCGGGTATCGATGCACCCACGGGGAATGGCTTACCATCCTCCTTCGTGAAGCTGACTACCAAATAACCGCTGTTGCCGACATAAACGCCTTCTTCAACAATCATGCTTACCCCCGACACGGTATCCTTCCCTTGTATAGGTGATCGTTCATCTTCCGCAATGGACGCGGATGGACCGAAGAACTGCTTCAAGCTATCCATGTATTGGCTCGCAAAAGCGGTCGTGCTAAGTATCATGATCATCGCGGCAGCGATAACGATACTGGCTTTATATTTTTTCACTTTCCTGTTTTTCAACACTATCGTTTCCTCCTCTTGAATATGATTCATCGCTCGGTTCTTGATCCGTTCCATACTGATCTGCTCCGTCAACTCGCGTTCCTCATCCTCCGTAAGGAGGAGATTATCCAGATTCTGATTGTCGATATTGGCCATAATATCTACAATTCGCCGCTTCACTTGCATCCATCCCCTTTCGTTATCGATTTAAAGCTTCACTTCTATAGACACCATCCTGCATAGAAATCCTACGGATTCTCGGTTTCATAATGAATGCGCAGTTTGTCCCTTGCCCGGCGAATCCGCGCGGTGACGGCTTTCTCCTGCATATTCAGCCTGCTTGCAATGTCGCGGATTTTCTCCAAATAGAAATACCTGCGGATGAATATTTCGCGATCAGGTTCGCCCATCCCCTGCACCATGCCGCTTATCGTTTCTTTCTCCTGCCGCAGAATAGCCAATGCCTCGGCAGAGGGACATGAAACTGCATCATCTTCCAATTCAGATTCAATGATACGCTGTCTTTTTCGCAATGCATTCAGGGTATGATTACGTGCGGCTATGGCCAGATAAGGCCTGAGACTATCCCCGCGCAGAATGATTTTGGGCCCGTCTGTCCACAGCCTGATGAGTACATCACCGGCTATTTCCTCCACATCGTAGGAATTAAACCGCCCACCTGCCACCTTAGCGACCACCGCGGCTATGTAGCGTGAATAGCGCTCAACCAAAGTTTCAAAACATTGCAGATCTTTCCTTGCAAGCCCATCCAACAATGTCCGATCCTCCATGGATCCTCCCCCCTTAATCATCTCTTTTGGTGAACCCAGCCCCATAGATCAGGTGCTACTATATAAGACACCTATAATTCTAAAAACCCTACACACCTTTCGAAAAAATGATCCTTTCACAGGACGACCAACCCAATGGAATAACTTTGTCACGACAAAAAAAGCCGATCCATTTCGGATCAGCTTTTCTGCAAGCACATATGAAATTACTCCATTACTGTAATGAAGGAGAAGCCTCGGATTGTTGTCTCGATATAATAAACAGCACGATCCAGATCAACAGGAAGCCCAGGAGCTGCGGACCTGTTACAACCTGCTGGAATACGATCCAGTTGATGAGCACGCCTACCATAGGGAAACTCAATTCAGCGAGTGTCGCTACAGAGGCTTTGGTCGTAGTCAGCCCTTTATAATACACAAGCAAGCTTAGAAGACCTGGCAGCAGTGCCTGACCGATAAGATTCAAGGATACCAGGGCAAAGTCGCCTGTACCCCATGCCGGCATATTCCATGCAGCGCCCTCGCTCCACGTAATGACGGTCAGAAGGGGCAGTGCCAGCACAAAGCGCAGCGAGGTTACCGTCTCGTACTTCAGCTTGCCTACCATCAGGCGTCCCATCACCGTTGAACCGCCCCACAAGGCTGCTGCGCCTAATGACAAGAGGCTGCCTACCTGAATAAATTCATTCCAATGTCCAATGGGCAGGGTTAAACCGAAGGTCAGCAAATACGTACCTGCCAGAGCAATCACGAGTAAAATCCCGAAATGACGGGGGAGCTTCTCCTTAAGCAGCAAGCTGGCCAGTATAATGGCAAATAGCGGCTGCAGCTTCTGAAGAAGCAGGACGGCATTCAGATTGCCGCTCGACAGTCCCATCGTAAACAAGACGGTAGCCAATGCCGAGCCACCCCAAGAGATGAACAGCAGTGCACCAACATGATTCCATCCAAGCCCCTTTAACTCCATGCGGTTCTTCCATAATACAGGAATAGCTATCAACGAAATAAATAGACGTGTTCTAAGCAACACAATCTGAGCAGAAGTCAGATTCTTCAGCAGAATGACCCGGAATAAAGGATCAACGCCCCACAGGGCGGCTCCCAAAACGACGAGCCAAAACCCTCCCTTAAAACGTCGGCTTGCCTGTGTGTCGGAATCGTAGGGTTTAACCTCGACTCCGGTATTAACATTACTCATCTTGCCCTCTCCTGTCTTGAATACGGAGGTCTTGCTAGCAGAAAGCCCCCGTAGACGACATGTGTCGACATATACGGGGGCTGATCAAACAAGCCTACTGTGAAACGGATGTATTCCTATCCCGTTCCACAGCAAACTCATCTTTGATCTTCTCCCATCCGGACTTTACCGTCGGCCTTGGATTTGCACCAAGTCAGTCGCTGCATTCATATTAATACCAGAACGTAGCGAGTCGCGGGCTGAGGTTCGTTCATGTTAAGGAACGAACCATCACCGCCGGTTAGGAATTTCACCTTACCCCGAAGATCCATATTCATGTTTTATTTGGTAACGCATTAATTAACCAATAATTCCTATGAGCTTAGTCGATATATTGAAATTATAACATGAATGGTTTCATGTAAATACATCTATTTTCAAAATAAATGATTTTCGCTCCGGATTCAATGAGAAATCTCACATTCAACTAATCTTACTGAGAATTATACAGCAAGTATCAATTAGTTACCACTATGATTTTTTGCCATTTTCCCGTGATGTCTCGAATACGGCTCCAGCTATAATCCCTGCAGCACCCGCCTGAAGGTTCAACAGATGGAGTGCCTCCTTCGTATTCAGACTCATTCCGCCCGTTTGAGGCAAAGGCGCCAAGAGATGAGATGAATCGGCGGCAGCCTCATCCTTGTACTGCTTCGTTTCGCTTAACAATATCTTGCTCCCATTCGATTGAACGATGTATTGGCGCAAATAGCCGCCTTCCCTTACCGTCACAAGCCTGCCTTTGTTCTCTTCTTCTTTCTTGTTCTTCTGAAAGATCTCTTCAAACCCTTCCTGCCCCGGCTTTGCGATCTTCAGCCGGGCAGAATTCCAGCTCGTATAGTCGGATTCGATACGCATATGGCCACATCCTTATCAGCTTATTCATTCACTGATATTATCGGTGACTTGGCGCTTCTGTTTAATTCATGGCAGCGCTGACCTTCACCGCAGGACAAGATCGCGCTTCAATACACGGACAACGTCAATAATTTCACAGCAGTAATAGACTGCTCCTGTGTTTGATGCTGTACGAAAAGACCGTCCTTAAGGCTCATAGAGAGCCTTAAGGACGGTCTTGTGGTTGCATGACTTCAGTTTGATTCTAGTCCATCCATTGGAGCTGGACCAGAGCACGGTTCAAAACCAGCGCCGCTTGAGCGCGGGTAACCGAGTCGAGGGCCCCATAGTTGCCACGGTGGTCACCCTGCACAATGCCTTGATCTGCCAAGCGACCGATATTTGCCGCCGCCCAGGCCGGTATGGAAGCTTGATCCTTGAATCTGTTAACAGCGTCCGTACCCTTGCCAGCTGGAGCAGATGGACTCACCGCCTCCATCGCACGGGTCAGCATCACGGCCATCTCGGCACGCGTCATGCTGGCGTTTGGCGAGAAGGCTCCTCCATTACCGCCTTCAATAATACCGTAGAGCGAGGCCGCACCAATCTCGCCAGCATAAGCGGCGTCATCACGGACATCCTTGAACTTCCCGCTCTCGATTACAGGACTGAGGCCCATGGCGCGTACCAGCATAGCTGTAAATTCGGCACGCGTGATCTCTCTGCCAGGCGCATATGCATTCGCATTCACTCCGTTCACGAGCAGTTTGGAGGCCATGGATTCAATCTGTTCCTTCGCCCAGTGACCATCAAGATCCGTAAACGTCTTCTTGAACTGCAGCAGCGTATAGATGCCGTTCCCGGCATGCTTCACTTCCATGGCAGGTTTACCGTTCCATGTGGTCTTTACAGCCGGAACAAATCGGAAGATCCCTGCTGCATCATCATAGATCACGGCTGTAACGGAATCTGAATTCGCTCCTGCCGGAAGCGGTAAAATCCGGCTGACCATCTTCTTCCCGAAATCTTTCACTTCTTGCTCTTGCCCCTGTGCTCCAACGGCAACACCGAACTTGACGGCTGTACCGTTCACCGGAGCTGCACCCATGGAAGCTGCCTTGCGTGACATATCGTTTGCCATCTCGGCGCCAATCGGACTCACAGATACTTTCACCTGAAGGCTGCTTGAACCCTGTGTCTGCTTCAATGCTCCATCCAGATTCAGCGCTGCCAGTGGAAGACGGTAAGCGCCAAGAGCGGTTTCCACAACCACGACTGCTTGCTCATTCTGTTCCACCGCTTGAATCAGCCATGCAGCCGGTATGGCCGCTTCTGCAGCGCCGGTCAGGTCGGAAGCCCGAATCACAAGCTCCTGCTGACCACTGGCTGACAATCCGGCAACGGCTTTCTTCCAGGCTGCTTCATTAACGGTAATCTGAGCCGTTGACCCACCGGAGACGTCGATCTTGAGATCATCGCCTGTCATCACGTTCGCTGCTGAATTGCCACCGGTCGAAGGAGACGTTGGCCCGGTTGTTGGCGGTGTGACAGAACCGCCGCCTCCCGATCCGCCTGATCCTGTGCCAGGCTCTGGCGACGACCCGCCATCACCAGGGTTTGCCGGTTTCTTCTGCTCGATAATCCGTCCCTCTACCTTAGGCGATACGGTTCCGCCCAACTTCGTTACATACTCCATAAAAATTTCGTAATCCGGATAGCCCAGATCCTCGTTGTATTTCCCTTCGGCAATCGCGTCGGCAAAGGATTTGTATCCATCCCCGCCCTTGGCCACAAAGCTGTTCGTAGCCATGCGGTACGTCTCCGACAGTACCAGAGGTTTGTAACTTCCGTCCTTCATAATCTGAACATCAAACACTTTGTTTCCAGCCGGTGCCGTTGAATCCCACTTGAATTTCATGCCGGCGATTTGCGGGAATTTACCCGGCAAATCCGTCAGCTTGGCACCGCTGATTCCATTCTCAAGTCCGTCCTTCAACTGCTGGCCTGTAACATCCAGTACAAACAGGGTATTTCCGAAAGGCATCACCGTACGCAGTTCGCCCATCGTGATTTCACCTTCGTCGATGGCGGCGCGGATACCACCACCGTTCATTAGAGCCACATCGGCATTTTTAAGCTCTTTGGCTTTTGCCAGCATGCCGTCAGCGATGAGATTGCCCAGATTTGTCTCCTTGGAACGGACATTCTCGCGATTCCCGTCAAGCACGACTGCTGCAATACCGACAACCTGCTTCATCAGCTCTTCCAATTCCGCTTTATAAGGATCCAGCATGTCCTTGGCCTGCGTATCTTCTGCTACCGTATTGTCAACAGGGATCAACTTGCCGCCAAGCTCGCCTTCCCCAACGAGGACAACGCCGTTGTTGTCAAATTGCAGATCTACCCGGCCCAAGAATTTGCCCCATTCATTGGCTTGCACGATAACCGTTGGTGTCTGGTGATCGTTGTCGATAACCACTTCCGGTGCATTCAGCGTTGTATGGGTATGACCGCCAACGATGAGGTCAATGCCTTCAACAGCCTTCGCAAGCTCCTGGTCCCTTGCGTAACCAAGGTGGGAAAGGGCGATGATTTTGTTAAGTCCATCCTTCTCCATAGCTTCCACCGTAGCCTGAGCGGAAGTCACCGCATCCTTGAATATAACGTCTTTACCCGGGCTGGAGGTTTCAGCCGTATCTTCGGTCGTTAATCCGAACACCCCTACCTCCTGACCGTCAACCAGCAGGGTCACATAAGGATACACCCCACTGTTGGCCGTCGTTTTCGGTTGCCGGGTGTCGATCAACGCCGGATTTTTAAGCAAGTTCGAAATGTTGATATCCCGGCTCAGGTCCACGTTAGCGCTAACCAGCGGGAATTGTGCCTTGCTCACGAAATCTGCAAGCGCCTGGGTCCCTTGGTCGAACTCATGGTTTCCGAACGTCATGGCATCATAGCCCATGTAGTTCATGAAGGCCAGATCGGCCAATCCGAACCATTTGGTGAAATACAGATCGCCCGAGAATACATCCCCTGCATCCAGCAGCAGGTTGTTTCCGCCCTCGCTGCGCACTTGCTCGACCAGCGTTGCCCGTCTGGCCACTTCACTCAGATGTGCATGGGTATCGTTAGTATGCATGACCGTCAGCTTCCATGGCTCGTCTACGGCCGAACCATCCGTAACCCGGACGGGTACTTCCGCTGCACCGTAACCGTCCTTGCTTAGGACGGTGATCACGGCTTCACCCACGGACAGTGGCGTTACCAGTCCGTTCTGATCCACGGTGGCTACCGCTTCATCGGTAGAGCTCCAGACGAGCTCTGTTGAACCGCCTTGAGTCGGTTCAACCGTCGCTTGCAGCTGCGCCTTGGCACCGCCTGCAGCCAGTGTCAGCGAAGACTTATCCAGCGAGATTCTACTAACTTTGAGCTCCAACAGAGCTACAGTTCCGCTAACCTCGTTGGCAACCAGCAGCAAGGGACGTCCTGTCGGACTGTCGAAAGCCGATATAAAGTCCAATCCCTCCGGACCGGAGTCCGAGGTAATGCCGGCTGTAAAATCGCGTGTGTTGATATAGTTCAGGAATGTCGGAGCCGACGGATCACTTACGTCATATGTCATAACTCCGCCAATACGCTCCAGTCCGACAAAGGCCAGTGTTTTCTGCCCTACCTTGCCCACCGTTACATATTCCGGCTCTGGTCCTTTCTTGGAGCTGCGGCTGTCCAGATCGATTTTGTCATTACTTGCATTAAAGTATGTCGGCAGACGCTCAGCCGTAATCTTCTCGAAATCGCTGCCGCTGTCGTAGACGGGGGACATATGGTCTGCATTCCATATGGAGAATGAACGGGCACCATACATGTACAATCCGTCATTGCCCATATCGCTGGCAACCTCAACCTTATCGTAGGTACTCCCTTTGTCCGCCAGGAATTGGGCAGCCGCCGAGGATGGATTCAGGCCGGATTTCAACTTGCCAACGTCACTTTCATTGCTTCGATCGTCCCAGCCGGTTGCGTCCCCTTCATTCGCAGACAGAATGTATTGCTGTCCGTTTACGCTGTAGGTCGCGATTCCGTCCGGCATATACATCCCGTAAAAAGGGACGTTCTCAAACTTGATTTGGCTGTCCTTCAGGAGATCCAGCTCGTTCCCCGTTTAGATTGAAATCCTTGTATCCCAGTCCCCGAACCGATGTAATCGACTTGGAGGCGATATCGACTACTGCCATCGCATTGTTCTCCTGCAAAGCGACATACGCAGTCTGCTCATCCTCGGACAAGGCAATGTATTCGGGCTCCAGATCGTGGATGGCAGACGTTTTCGGTCCGCTTGTTATAATCTTGCCATCCGTTTCTACGGCTCCGCGAATGTGGACATTGTCATCGATGATCGACGGATCATCAAATTTCAGTTGGCTCACTTCGCTTGATGTTGTATCGATGATCGTGATGCTGCCTTCCGGATCTGGAGCTGTCTCTGTGCGAGGCTCACCTTCATCCGCCGTCAGGATATGGCGGCCATCCGACGTGTATTTAACCATATCCGGTTGGATGCCCGTATCGTATGACGTGATCAGGCTGCCCTCATAATCGAGGACGAGAACCTTTCCAGGCTTGGTATGATCCAGCTCCTGGACAGCAACCACAACCTTCTTGGTCTTGTTATTGATGTCTACACTGGTCAGATCGCCGTACTGGAAGTTGCCCGTTTCCGCCAGGGCCTCTACGTTAATCTGTTTATCTTTGACAAGGCTGCCATCGGCATGAAGAGATACAATCTCCAAACTTGCCGGCTGGGTAGAGCCGTTCACCAAATACAGCTTCCCATTGTCCTTGTTGTACTTCACAATCTCCGCGACACCGCCATCTTTGTTGGAGGTGCCTACAGCGTAATGTCCAATCATCTCGACAGCCAGCTTGTCTGCAACCGGCTCCGAACGTTTACCGTATACTTGCAGCGTGACCTGCGACTGCGTCGTTGCCGGTACAGATGCGCTGTCTTGCGCTGTTACATCAATTGTATATTCGCCCTTTTGTCCAGTTGCAGGTGTTCCCGTAACGATCCCTGTGTCTGCTGCCATCGACAAACCTGCCGGCAAACCTGCCGCGGTGAAGGTATACGGTGTTTGTCCGCCATACACATCAACCGTAACCGTGTAAGGCTCCTCTTCATACGCATCCGGAAAAGCTGCAGTAGAAATGCCAAAATTGGCAGCCAGTGCAGTTCCACCCTGCGCTGCTTCCACGTTGACTGGCTGAGATGCTGCCTGATTGGTATCCGCCAGCACGGTTCCCGCCGAGAATAGAGAGGCCATCGTTATTTCTGCTGCCATCCATAGCGAGACGACTTTCATGACATTACGTTTCAAGTTCATTTCCCCTCTTCTTAGACCTTATTATATTTTCAAGTGTACGTCCGAAGTGTTAACTCTCCCTCAATATTAGTCGCGGATTATGTAAAATGGCGCCTGGACGACAAGAAAACCGCCAATCAAATGACGGCGGCTTCCTTCAAAGCAGCCATTAATTAAGCCAAGCTGCCAACGCCAATTACGGTAAACACGATTCTCACGCGGCTATCCCGCCCTCCTCCAGACCCCATGTATATGCCTCTTCATTCTGCTACTGTAATACAAATCATATCATCACATTTGGAATATATAACCAATTATTCGAAGGCAAAAACGCGATGCGAAAAACCTCTCCGCACCGCGTCTATGAATCTCTCTGCTTACTCTGCCTGGTAGCGGTCATACGCCGCCTGATACACTTCCATATAGCGGTCCAGCCCCATTTTGTTGAGTGTGTTCACATACTCTTCCCACTGGCTGAACGAGGCAGATCCGTTTACGAATTTGGCTTCCATCTCCGTTACGTAGTCCTGAATGTCCTTGCCGATCGAGGACATGACATCCGTCTCCTCGATCGTGAAATTGAAGTTGTACAGAATCTCCTTCACCGCATACGGCTTTGCTTTTTCCGCAGCGGCCATGGCGCTTGGCAGTGTCTCCGAGCCCTTGAACCAGCTCTCCTTAACCAGCCCAGGGTAGCTGCCGCCGAGCCAAGTGAAATACTTGGCAAGCGCCTGATCCTGCGTCAGCCCATTGGAATTCTCCGTAATCTCCTTCACGTATTCCAGTTGACCGTCTCCACTCTTCGTATAGGTCTCGCCTTCCTTGCCCATGAAATAGAACTGGGCTCCTTCATCCCCGTAGAAATAATCCATCCAGCGAATCGTCGCTTCCGGGTTCGGATTCTTATCCGTAATGGCAAATGCGCCCACATGCACCATCGGGACTTTTACGTGAGAGTAGAGCTGATCTCCGTGCGGTCCCTTCAGCGCTCCAAGCCCGATGTATTCCTTGCGTCCCATAACGGTCTCCGGGTTCGGCACGATGGTGGAACCGAGCAGTCCCTCCTGCCCCTTGGCATTCAGTGCGCCGCCTTCAATCGTGAAAATCTCTTTGTCGAGCAATCCTTCCATGTAAAGCTTATTCACAAACTCCAGCATCTCCTTGTATTCCGGCAGCGCTTTGGTAAAGCGAAGTTTGCCTGTGTCCGGGTCCACATCCACGAATTTATGGCCGAGCCCGCTCGTTCCAAGCCCCCATGAACCCTTCAGATGGTCAATGATTCCCGTAATGCCTGTTGAAGAGAACGGAATTTCGTCATGCAACCCGTTGCCGTTCAGATCCGTTTCTTTGACCGCCTTCAAATATGCATAGAACTCTTCCGTTGTCTGCGGCTCTTTCATGCCGAGCTGGTCCAACCACTCCTGATTTATCCACAGCGGAGTGCCGATCAGCATAGACAACAGGGCAGGATCATAGAAGGAAGGCAGGGAATAAATCTTGCCATCCGGCATCGTCAGTCCTTTGCGAATATCGGGATATTCTTCCATGAGTTTTTTGAAGTTCGGCGCATACTTGTCGATCAGATCGTTCAGCGGTATGAATACCCCCTGCTCGCCATAACGCGTCAATTCCGCAGAGCCCACCCTGGCCGAGTAGAACACGTCCGGGTAATCCCCCCCGGCCAGAGCCAGGTTCCTCTTCTCGGTCAATGTCTCAAACGGAATGAGATTCCATGTCACATTCACGTTCGACATCTCCTGATAGGTTTTCCATACCAGCGTTTCCTCGAATTTGCTTCCGTTTGTCGGCGATTTACCCGTGAAAAAGGTCAGATTTAGAGGCTCGTTCACAATCGGCATTCCGGTCTCGTTGAGATTAGCCTGCGGCGTTTCTCCCTTATCCGCTGCGTCTTCCCCGCTCTTGCTCCCACAACCGGCCAGCAGCCCGGCAGCCAGCACAGCTGCCAATGCAAGTGAAGTCCATCTTTTCATAACCATAAATTTCATATCCCCCTCATCAATTGTCCGTACTCAACCTTTAATCGCACCAATCATAACACCCTTCACAAAATACTTTTGCAGGAACGGGTACAGCAGCAGCATCGGCAGATTCGTAACAATGACCGCCGCATATTTGATCGCTTCCGCATCCATCAGGCTTCGCGCCAGCGAATCATCGCTGATATCAACCATCTCCTGCATCTGCCCCTGAACCAGAATCTCGCGCAGGAACAGCTGCAGCGGATAATTCGCCCGATCCGACAAATAGATCAGGGCGCTGAAATACGAATTCCAGTGGCCAACTGCATAGAATAGCACCATAACGGCCAGAATCGGGCCGGATAACGGGAGGACAATCCTCAGAAGCACTCGCATATTGGAAGCCCCGTCGATAAACGCCGCCTCCTGCATCTCCTTCGGAATCGAGCTTTGGAAGAAGGTTCGCATAATGATGATGTTCCACACCGATACCGCTGAAGGGATGATCATCGCCCAGATCGTATCCAGCATCCCAAGCTCCTTGACCAGCAAGTAATTCGGAATCATCCCCCCGCTGAAGAACATCGTGAACACAATTATCGCCGTAAAAAGCCCGCGGCCGTTAAAATCAGCCCTCGAAAGGGGATAAGCTGCCGCAATCGTCATCATCACATTCAGCGCCGTTCCCGTCGCGGTATAGAGCAGCGTGTTCAGGAATCCTCGCATGAGCTCCGAGTTGGCAAACAACCGCTCGTAACCGACAAACGACAACTCCTTGGGCCATAGCCACACTTCTCCCCGCATCACCGTTTCCGGAGCACTGATGGAAGCAATGAGAACAAAAAATAAAGGATACAGTACAAGGAGCGTAATAAAAGAGAGTATAATGTAAATACATATTCCGGCTATTCGTTCACTCCGGCTCTGCGGCATATGCCATCATTCCTCCTTACCATAGGCTGTTCTCGCTGACTCTGCGCGCAATCCGGTTTACGGCAATCAGCATGATGAAGTTGACGATGGAGTTGAACAGGCCAACCGCAGCCGAGAAGCTGTACTGGGCCCCAAGAATACCGCTCCGGTATACATTGGTCGCAATGACGTCGGACGCTTCCATGTTGAGCGAGTTTTGCATCAGGAAGATCTTCTCGAAGCCGACACCCAGAACGGAACCGATGTTCAGGATGAGCAGAATCGTCATCGTGGGCGCTATGCCCGGCAAATTAATGTGCCAGATGCGCCGGAGCCAGCCTGCGCCGTCCACCTTGGCCGCCTCATGCAGCTGCGGATCAATCCCGGCGAGCGCTGCGAGATAGATAATGGAGCTCCAGCCCATGCCCTGCCATACGCCCGACCATACGTAGATGCTCTTGAACCAGGAAGGTTCCGTCATGAAGGAAACAGGCTCTCCGCCAAAGGAGGTAATGATGAAATTGACGAGGCCGCTGACCGGCGACAGGAACATCATAATCATGCCAACGACAACCACCGTGGATAAGAAATGGGGTGCATAAGTTACGGTCTGTACAAATCGGCGGAACCGGCCCGATCTGGCTTCATTGATCATTAAGGCCAGAATAATCGGAATCGGAAATCCGACCGCCAGCTCATATAACCCGATACCCATCGTGTTTTTGATAATCCGCCAGAAATAAAAGCTGTCAAAAAAACGTTCAAAATGCTTGAACCCGACCCATGGACTGTCCATGATGCCTTTGTTGGCCATAAAATCCTTAAATGCAATCTGGACGCCATACATGGGTACATAGTGAAACAGAATGAAGTAAAGCAGAACCGGTGCAAATAGAGCATACAGCTGCCAGTTTCTGCGTACCTGCATCATCCAGCTTCGCCAAACGCTTTTTTTGCGAATTTTTGAATGCGCTTCCACGCTGTTGAGCTGACGTTGTAAAATCGGTTATCCCCTCGCTTTCGTCTATACTGCGTCTACGTGTGTATTCAGGTTCACGCTTGCATCATAACCGACCCGAACGCAGCAGGGGTATTGACCATTTTATTGATGTCTCGCCTTTCATTGGATGGAGGGGCAGAATCACCGTTTTCCTAAAGCAATGCCTAGAATCTAAAATATTGACTATCCATTTTTTACGGAATATTAACATGAATCGGGCACCATCCTTAACACTCGTCCTATATCATGATGGGAAACCCTGGACGTCGGATAAATATAAGGGGGGAATGCTGTGAATTGGATCAAACATAAAAGCCGCAGTTTATTTTTCAAGATTTTTTTGAGCTTCCTGGCCATCATTGTGTTATTCGGATTGTTCTATATGATGATCTTCCAGCTCTTTAAGACCAGCCTGCAAAAAGAAATCATTGATACAAGCCAGCGTGCGGTTCACGATACGGCGGAACGGTTCTCCAATCAGTTCAGCAGGCTGCAGGTGCTCATGTTTGATATATATAATCAATCCGATTTGATCGGTTTCCATAACCAGCTTCGCCACCAGACCGGAAATGAAGTGAATTATCTGAAGGCACGTGAGGTGATGCTGCAGATGCGAAGCGATATCTATAACCCGCTATTCTTTCTGGAGGATACGCTGATTTACTTGCAGGAGCATGATTTTGTGCTCAGCAAATCCGGCAGCGGCGATGCCTCCTATATGTTTAATCGCTCCTACGCCAGCCCGACGTACTCCTATTCATTCTGGAGCAGCTATGAGGATCGCCTTGAATCCTTCACACTCCTCCCTGCGGAAACCTATCGGATCAACAACGATTTATCCGAGAAAAAGCTGATGCCTTTTGTGTACAAACAACCGGATAATCGTTATGAGGTCATTGCCCTCATCGACATTGACAAGGCTGCTCAATCCTTTTTTGGCGATTCGAATGATCGGGCACTGGCGATTCTGGACGCTGATGGCAGCGTGTTATACAACTGGGGTTCCATCCGCCATGAACAGCTGCCTTTATTTCAGGCAGGGCAGGAAGCCGTGCTTCAAGATGGAACCTACTATTTTACCGAAACCGGATCTGACGGACTCACCTACGTCTCGGCTGTGCCTTACAGCCATGTGTCTTCTCAGTTAAGCAGGTTAACCGGTGGCTTGCTGCTCATATTCTGTCTGTCTCTCGGAGTAGCTGTTGCCGCGTCCTATCTGTTCAGCCGCAGATTGCACAAGCCGGTGAAACAGATTTTAACGACAGTACTGAATAGAGCCCCCTTCTCTTCGATGCCGGAACCTGGAAGCATCACGGAATACGATCTGATCCAGAACCGCATTCAGGAGCTGTTCCGGGAGAAGGAAGAAATTCGGGACCGCATGAACAAACACAAGTCCGTTCTAACCAGTTATTCCTATATCAGCCAGCTGAAGAGCATCAACACCGATATCAGCGAGTGGGAGGATTTCCTGTCAGATGACGGGAGTTTTATCGTGGTTCTGTACCATATCCGTTTCCGCATGAATCCGGCTTATGAGCTTCCGCTGCAAACCGATCAGGCTGTTCGTCATATGCTGGAGCATATTCATCTGATCACGGCCGAGCGCTATCCCGGCTCCCACACGTTCCAAATCGAGAAGAATGAGATCATCTCTATCTTCAAACGCGAAGAAGCTGCCCGGCTGGAGGAGCTACTGGCCGACATCAGGGGAATGCTAAACGAGGAGCGGGAACTGTTCCTTGTCACGATCGCGGTCAGTTCTCAGGTGAGCCATTCTTCCGAATTCAATCAGGCCTACCATCAGGTCAAGGGCCTGACGGCGCAGGCGCCGCTTCGCGACGAATCCCAGCTGGTAACCAAGCAGCGGGCGCTCCCGAACACCGTCAACCTGAGCCCGTCCCAGGAAAAGGGACTGCTCGACGCACTCCAATCCGGCAGCGACAGCCGCTCCTTGCAGATCATCGATCAAGCGCTGGAGACGCTGCAGCGGAAGGAAGCGGGCATCGCGCAGTTTCGCTTCTTCGCTGATTCCGTCGCTTCCAAGATTCTCAGTTATGCCGAGATGGCACAGATTGATAAAACCTCTGTCCAATCCTTGAAGCAGTGGAGCGGCAGGCTGGCTGAATGCCATTGTCTTGCCGAGTACTCGGGTGTATTCCGTCAGCTCATCGAAGCAGCATGCGCCCTCATCCGCAAGAAAAAGGATACCGGCGAAGAGCCGCTGATCGCCATGTTCATGAACATTATTCATAACCAATATGCCGACGATCTGTCTCTCGACTATTTGTCCGCCAAGCTGAACCTGTCGAGCGCTTACCTCTCCGTTTATATCAAGGAGAAGACCGGTCTCAACTTCAGCGATCATCTGCTCGGCATCCGCATGAACAAAGCGAAGGAACTGCTGGCATGCACAGACTTGACCGTGAACGAGATCAGCCAGCGCGTCGGCTATCTCAACATCACTTCCTTCAACCGGACGTTCAAGAAGGCCGTCGGCATGACGCCGGGAGCCTACCGCAGGCAGCATGTGGTACAGACCCATGCAAGCGGTTAACAACCTGCAACAGGAATAAAAAAAGAGGATGGTCCGCTTCCTTCGCGGCTCATCCTCTTTTGGCTTGCCAGTTTTATCAAAGACTGTGATAGCTTCCATAATGTAATAGATTATATTACAATAATCGATATCCAATAATAACCAGAAGGGATCCATTGTATGCTTGTTAACAACGTTCTTGAATTAAGAACGTACTTCTACTTCACGGATTTCGAAATATAGCCGTATCTGATTCCATTACAGTACTGAAGGGAGATCAAATTCCGATGAATATAGCCGCCAAGTTCATGCAAAAATTCAAAGATTACGATACCCGGCAAAAGCTGAAAGGTTATCGGGAGAAAGCGGAGCTCATCAGGAAACGGAATTTAGAACCATGGGACGAGATGCAGCTGCAAGCGGAATCTCTCCGGCTCAAAAAGGAAGCCTCATCGGGTACGCCTCTGGACGAGCTGCTTGTCGATGCTTATGCGTTAGTCTGCGAGGCGGCGAAGAGACAGCTCGGATTACAGCCTTACGATGTCCAGATCATGGCTGCCATCGCTCTGCACGAGAGATTTTTGATCGAGCAGCATACCGGCGAAGGAAAAACGCTCTCTGCTGTTATGCCTGCTTATCTGAATGCGCTGACCGGCGAGGGCGTTCATGTGCTGACATTTAACGATTATTTGGCCAATCGGGATGCGCATTGGATGGGCCCGATCTATCGTTTCCTCGGGTTAACGGTAAAATCGGTTCAACCGGGCATGAGCTTGTCCGAGAAACAGGAAGCGTACGCCGCGGATATAACCTATGTTACGGCCAAAGAGGCGGGATTCGATTATTTGCGCGACACGATTGCACTAAACGAAGCCGATACTGTGCATCGTCCTTTCCACTACGTCATCGTCGACGAAGCGGATTCGCTGCTTCTCGACGAAGCGCGGGTGCCGCTAGTCATCGCCGGCGAGCCGGGCTTTTCCGAGAGCGACGGCACTCGTTTTGCCGAAGTGGCCAGGCAGCTCGAGCAGGATGCGCATTACGAGTTCGACGAGTTCAAGCGGAATGTTTATTTGAATGAAGCTGGCTCTGCGAAAGCGGAAGAGCTGCTGGCATGCGGGAATTTGTACGAAAGCCATAATACTTATTTGTTATCGTCGTTGAACTGCGCGCTGCATGCGGAATCGTTATTAAAAAGAGACGTCGATTACATCGTCCGTGACGGTAAAATCGAGCTGATTGACGAATATACCGGCCGCGTGGCGGAGAACAGACATTTGCCGGACCGGCTGCAAGCCGCGCTTACGGCCAAAGAAGGGCTGCAGCCCTCAGCCGGCGGAAAAATTCTCGGTACGATCACCCTCCAACACTTCCTTAGCCTGTATCCGAAGATTTGTGGAATGACGGCTACCGCTCACGTTTCCGCAATGGAATTCGAAGATATTTATGCGCTGCAGGTCGTGCAAATTCCACCCAACCGGCCAAACATACGAGTGGACCATCCGCACCGGATTTATACCCATAAAGAAGCCAAATTCAAGGCGCTTGTACACGAAATCTCGTCTGTCCACAGGGTGGGACGTCCCATTCTCATTGGTACGTCAAGCGTCGAGGAGTCTGACAGGCTGGCCGAAGCGCTGGCGGTTGCCGGCGTACCTTGCCATGTTCTGAATGCGAGTAACGACGAAGAAGAAGCCGATATCATTGCCAAAGCGGGAGAAATCGGCGCCGTGACGGTGTCTACGAATATGGCAGGACGCGGCGTCGACATTCGGCTCGGCGGCGGCAACCTCGCGCAAGCAGAAATTGTGGCCAAGCTGGGCGGGTTGTACGTGATTGGTACGCATATGAACGAAAGCGTGCGGATCGACAACCAACTGCGCGGGCGTTCTGGCCGCCAAGGGGACCCTGGAGCTTCCGTATTTTTCATAAGCCTGGAGGACGAGTTGCTGCTCCGGTTCGGCATCAATCAAGCGATTCGTGCTCCCAGGCAGGATGAGGCTCTCGAGGAGCCGGTGCTCCGCAGTAAAATCGTACATATTCAGCGTGTTGTTATGGGCCAAAACTTCCATATCCGCAAGGAATTAAACGGTTATTCGGATATGGTGGAGGATCAGAGGCGCATTCTATACGAGGAGCGGCTCGGAATATTGACAGGCGAGAAGCCGATGAGCCCTTCGGAGCAGCGGGTACGGCTCTTTTATATCGACGAGTTCTGGGCTGACCATCTGGCATACGTTTCTTACCTTCGCGAAAGCATCCACTTGGAGAGCCTTGCCAGCCGCAATCCGATCGACGAATTTCATGTGCAAATCACCCAAGCATACGAGCAAATTCCGGCTAAAATAAATAGCGAATCGGCGAAAATGCTTGTAAGGCTCGGAGGTTCGAATGATCCGGCGAAGTGGGAAGAGTTCGGTTTGAAGAGTCCCACTTCTACTCGGACTTATATAATTAGCGATCAATACATTCAGAATACGCGCAGCTCATGGACCGCAACGACCGTATTGGCTTATTACATTCGCAAAGTGTTTAGGCCGATATTCGGGTGGGAAAAAGCTTGATGCAGCGCAGCTTCTTCGACGGTGAGGGCAAGTGTCAGCGTGTTATCGTTTGCCGCATAATTGGCTGCAAGAAATTTACCCGCCAAGCACTTGCCGCAGACAGCATGTGGTGCAGACCCACGCCAAGTGTTTAAACTTCATTCCAACTTGACAACAGGGCCCTCCGACGCGCTGTCGGTGGCAGCTCACATGAGCCATAGGTATCCGGCATTGAACGAGCTAGGGCTCGACCTCGCCGTGGACCAAGACCTCACCCCCTGGATCCTCGAAGTGAACACACTCCCCGACCCATGTCCATTCACCAAACTGAGGGAACAGGATACGATCCAGCGAATCGTGGCTTACGGCAGAGCATACGGAAGACGGTATCCGCTCAACTGTACCAAATCGAAGCAGGGTGAATAGAGTCCTCGAATGGAATAAGGCGATCTGAAACGAGCCATGCACTAGGAGAGACACGATAATGAAGCAGTCAGCAAAGGGACTGCCTGCTATCCAAATAACACCTATTCTCGTACAATGGATGGTGACTATAATCTTATTTAGAGAAAAAGGTGATACGCATGCCCTATGTAACCTGCCTGATGACCATAGACCTCGCCAAGCAAATTCTGCAGTGGAAATACGAGCCGCCATATGACCTGTACAATCAGGATGATGATGAAGAGTCGCTGCAAGAGCTGTTGGAACAGCCTTACACCGCTGTCTTGAATGAAGCCGGTCAACTGATCGGATTCTTCTGCACCGGTGTCTCCGCCCAGGTACCTGCAGGTGTCAGACTTGGTGTATACGATAAGGATCTGCTCGATCTTGGAATCGGAATGCTCCCCGAGTGGACGGGACAGGGCCGGGGGCGTGAATTCTTCACCTTCGTGCTGAAGTCCATCTCGAACCAGCATAATACCCAATCATTTCGCTTAACCGTTGCCGAGTTCAATGCGCGTGCCATCGCCCTGTACACCGCCACAGGTTTCGTTAAAAATGCGGCGTTCTCTAATGGAAGCCATACGTTCATTACGATGGAGAAGGTGTAACGCCCAATTATCTCTGGCTCTAGTGAAGAGCAGGTGGGATTCCGCTCTTGTCTGCTCACGAAAACGAACCCAACAAAGCCCGGAAGCAGCATGAACACTGCTTCCGGGCTTTTTAGCTTAGAGTCTATGCTTGTCGAATTCTAATAAGGCGTATTCCCGGACTGGGTCGTATTGCCTGACGCAAAACCCTTGAACAAGGTCGGCACACCGGAATACCTCGTATTCACGATCCGCCCTGTCGTCGTGCTGCTGTCCGTTCTCAGAATCGCATCCTTCACTTGGGAGATGTCGCTATTCTCCACATTCATGACCACTTTGAATGAGGTGCCTCCATTTTGCCGAACCAGCTTGCCGATATCGTTTGCTTTGAAGTTCTTAATGTTAATTGTTCCCGCTGCATTGATCTGGAACACCTTATCGTAGGCTTTATACGCCCCGCCGCCCGTGATATTCACGGTTCCCGACGATTTCAGTGTCAGCGCATCCTCGCCTACATCTGCCCATGTCACATCGAGGATTGTGCAGTTGCCATAACAATGAACTCCGTCCGCGGCTGGTGCTCCAATTGTGAGATTCTTCAGGGTAGCTCCTGCCTCCAGCCGGAAGACCGGCTTCTGATTCTCGGCTTGACTTCCATCCCCCAGCGTGTCCGGATTGGCTACATACGTCTGGCCTTTTCCGTCAAAGGTTTGCCCGGCCTCAACGCGAATCGTCTCATTGACAACGGTGGAAGCCGCCTCCGCCGTTGATGGCGCTAAACCATACCATGACACGGCCAAACCAGCAGATAAAATCAAACTCCATATTTTTTTCATCCATCTCATCCTTTCGAATTTGAATTGGGCGGAGCCCTTTATTCCAAAGCTCTTGTCTCCTTTGCATTGTCATTGAATACACGCATCATATGAATACACAATCGATGTGCACCTCGTTATGTATTCGCCACAACGATATCAAATTATTTCCATAACAGGAATAATCTTTATATTAGATTTCATCGCTTACATATGGAGTCATATCTGAAGATTGCTCATGAACTGCCCGTCGCTGCCTTATAATGAAAAAAACTCACGCCCTACGCCTGTTGCACAGACATAGGAACGAGAGCTGTAACTTCCCATAATAGACGGCTCCTTACATGCTGGAGCCGCTTGGTGCTTGATTACGATTCAATGGCGATATACACATCCACCACAGTATTGGCGGGATCAAACTGCAGCGTATCGTATCGTTCATAGTCTCCTGTGAACGTCCTTTTCTCCTCTGCTTGCTCGAAGTAGCTCCAAATTTCATACCATACCTGCGGTACGATCTCCATTAAAGGGCCTCGCCTTGTCCGAAACACCAAATACTTGGATGCCGGGACGTGCGCTTGAAGCAGTTCATCGGACGGTTCGGCAGCTGCGCCTTCATCCATCCGGTTACCGATGACCAGGGTGTACGCCCGGGACGCATCGCTCTCGTAATCGGTATATAGAGCATAAATAGCCTGATCCTTATCGGACAATGATGCCTGCAGCCCGCTTTGGAAATATCGATCCCATAATGAGGGTATCTTGGCTAACGGTCCTGCCTCCGCTTCATTTGTCGTTCGTACACCGACACCCTGAATCGACATGGCGGGTCTGACCTCTACGAATCGCTCGATTTGCTTCTCATTGCTATTACTCATGCTGTATCCTCCTTGAAATGAATATAACTCCATTCTACAGAGGTAACGTGGACATCTATCTGTCCTGGTTATCGTAGCGCCGCATGATTAATTGCGCCCTTCGCTTCACTTCCTCGGCTGCCTCGGCGGGACGCTCGACCATCACCTGATCCCCGAAGCTTAGCACCATGCCGTAAAACCATTCATCCAATCGGTATAACACGTGCACGCGTAAAGACCCGTCCGGGTTAACGGATATCTGCTCCGGCGAAAACATATCCGCCATCCTCTGCCGCGCGTTGGAATGGAATAACAGCACTGTCTCCTCCTCCCGGGCGTTTGTACCAGGAGGACTCCCATTCCAATCGCTCCAGACTCGGCAATGGTCTTGGCTTGTAAGTCTCACTCAGGATCTGAATATCCTGCATTCGTGACAACCGGAATACGCGATGATCTTCCCGCTCCAAACAAAAGGCATGCACATACCAGATATTCCCCTTCAGAATCAGTGACGCAGGTTCTATGTTTCTTTGCTCCGCAGCTCCTTTGGCATCTATATATGCCATGCTGACTCGGCGCTTTTGAAGGATTGCCTTCTTGAGCAAGCTCACGGCAGGTTTCAAACCTTGACGCTGTCCCCATGGCTGGAAATCCATAATAACCGGATCCCGGTTCCTCCGGTATTCATCTCCATGTCCCTGCTCTACCCGGTGCAGCAGCGCTTTTACCTTCTCAAGCAGCATGTCCATCTGCTGATCATCCAGCGCACTGCTGAGCCCTTTGACCGCTGTGACAAGCGTACTCATCTCCTCAGCCGATAACCAGTACTTGTCTATCATATAATGTTCCATAATCTCGAATCCGCCGGATATCCCTTGGTGGGCTGCAATCGGAATTCCAGCCCGGCATAGCGTATCCATATCGCGGTAAATGGTTTTGCTCGATACTTCAAACCGCTCGGCAAGCTCTTTGGCGCTGAGTCTCCCCCGATTAAGAAGCAGCACGGTAATGGCTAACAGTCGATCTATTTTCATGACACGCTACCCTTTCATTCTACAATCACTTCATTATATAGGAAACTTCACGCTCAAGCCTTATGAGAGTATTTCAGAACATCTGTTTATACTGCCTTCTCGAAGGCAACACTCCTATCGGGAATGCCTGACGATTTCCTTAATTCCAGCTTAACCGATCCGGGATGTGTTCAAGTAACCGTTAGGTCAGGTTCAGAGCGTCGTTAAACTGTTATGCTACAATGAGGGCACGGCCATTCAAAGGGGAGGATGAAACGCTCCTTTCCCATGCAACGTAGACATACATAGAATACGCAATGACTGTTCGATCTTGTTACATCAAGGAGGAACCTACATGAACAATCGACTCGACACCATGCACAGGTGTCACCCGGACTCGGTAACCATCTCTCGTATATCAGGCTTCATTACAGATGGGGTTATTCTACTTGCGGCAACCGCTTATCTCATTGTGGCTGGCATGCTGGGATGGACCTTGATTCCGGGATGGATCACGCTCGGACTGCTGGCTATCGGGGCCTGGTTTACTTGGGCTGTGCCTTCTTTCACCTACAAGCAATTCGGCTATAAGGTAAGTGAGGAAGAATTGGAGCTGCGCTCCGGCTGGATCTGGCTCAGCGATACCCTCGTCCCAATGACGCGCGTTCAGCATGTCGAGCTGGAGCGGGGACCACTCCTACGCAAATATGGCTTGGCCAAGGTAAAAGTCGTTACCGCTGCAACAACACATGTCATTCAAGCGCTTAAGCTGGAGGAAGCAGAGGAACTGAAAAAACAGATTGGCGAGCTGGCAAAAGTGGTGGATCACGATGAATGAACCGACAAGGCTTCACCGGCTGTTCATCCTGTTTCCGCTCGTTAACAGCGTAAAATCGCTCATTCCGATTGCGGCCCTGGTATCCATTAAATTCCTGAACGGAAAATCGCTGCGTGATATCCCCTGGTACTGGCTATCCGCTGTCATCGTGATCATCGCCGGGCTGCTTCTGTTATACGGATACCTGAAGTGGAAACGCTTCGTCTATACGTTAGAGGAAGACAAAATCCTCATCCGCCGAGGCGTTCTGTTCCGTGAGGAGTTATCCATCTACACCGGCCGCATTCACTCCATGAATATGGAGCAGCCTCTACTGCAGCGAATACTGGGGCTTACGCAGGTTCGCATCGAAACTCCAGGCAAAACGGAAGGCGGCGGCTTATTGCCTGCCATCACCAATAGCGAAGGTGAACGGCTCCAGCGCTGGTTGCGAGAACGAACCCGAACCAGACAGACGGAACGTGAGGTTCAGCAGCAAACTTATGAGGGCCGCGAGCAATCTGAACACAACTTGCCCGACGAGTCGGAAGGGCTATCTGTCCAGCTGCCGGAGCCACAGACGATCCATGAATCCATTGACCCGTCAGACCTTAACATGAGTCGGCAAAACACTCCGGCCATAAACGCCGATCCTAACGCTGCAGATAGAAGAAACGCGGGCGATCCATTCACGGTGGAGGAGGAACGCAGCACGCTGCTGCAGCTATCCACGGGACGACTGCTCATCGCGGCGCTGTCCTCACCCAATTTGTCACTGGCTTTAGCCTTTGTGGGCGGTATTCTGTCTTTTGCCGATGACCTGCTACCCGATCAGATGTACCAGTCGGCGTTTCAATCGGCAGGCAAGCTCTTGCCCGGCAGCTGGATCAGCATCGCCGTATTGGCGCTTGTTGTGTCCTGGCTGCTCTCTGCCGTGCTCTACACGATTAAATATGCGGGATTTACGGTCGAGCGTATCGGCAAACAAATCTCGGTCAGCTGCGGACTGCTGGAGAAAAAAAGATTGCTCTTCTCTCCTGAGCGAGTACTCGCTATTACAGTGAAGGAGGGCGTGTTCCGGCGCTGGTTCGGTTACGCCGAGGTGAAGGTTCATGTGCTTACTTCAGAATCCGATAAGCATTTCATGCTACACCCTCTGCTGAAGACCACGGATATTCCGGAGCTCCTGGAGCGGGTTACACCCCAATTTACAGCTCAAGCCATTTCGGCTTCTCCTCCTTCCCGTGCAAAGTGGATGTACCTTCGGTGGAAGCTCGGCTTTGCCGCAGCGGCAAGCGCCGCGTGTATTTGGTATTTTGAAATGCCGGGTATGTTATCGCTTCTGCTGCTTCCGCTGGCTGTAAGCTGGGGGCTCCGCTCACACAGGGATTCCGGTTTAAATGTAACCGATAAGCAGCTTACGATCCGCAGCCGTTTCGTTGCGCTGTCCACAAGGTATATTCGCCGTCCACAGATTATTGCCTTGGAAATTTCGGGTACCCGCAGGCAGCGCAGAAGAGGTCTTCTGTCTCTTCAGGTGAAGATGATATTCAGCGAGATCAACGAAAGTTTAAGCGGGATGGATCAGCAAGAGATCGAGGCCGTACGGGCGTGGTTCCAAAAGAAAAAGGGTGAGGCCACCGTCCCGACAGAACGGAATAACCCACCCATTGAGTTGCTATAGCCGTTCGGCCTCCGTTCTACCTGAACGGCCAAAGCCCGACCATCGGTATACGAGAAGCGTTACGGCCAGAAAGACTCCATACACACCTATAGTTATGATGATATGGGAAGGGTCGGTCATCAGATTATCTCCTACCATCGAGAACAGCAGCATCGCAGGGATTTTACCTACGGCGGACGCCATGGTGTACGATGTAAACGTCACCTTGCTGAGAGCGGCATACACATTGATAATGATGGAAGGAATAAACGGAATCAACCGGGTAAAGAGGATGGTCAAAAAGGCATTCCGTTCGAACATCGTTGTCACTTTTCCTAAACGGTCATAACGATGAAGCATCCGGGTGCCCCATTCCTGATAACCGTATCGAATGAACATAAACATAAGGATGGAAGCGGCGGTTGACCCGACCCAAGTGATCAGTCCGCCGATAACCGGACCCAAGGCAGCACCGATAACACCTCCGACAATCGGATACGGAATCACGGGGAACAAGGCCATGATGACCGCCATGAACATAATGAGCATCATGCTGTCCGTCGTCTGAATCCATGCAAGAATAGCATCGCCGTAAACGTAAATAAGACCGCCTATGGCAATGTACACTAATGCCATTGCTAATTTCTTGACCATGCACCACACTCCAGCTCGTAATACTTCTATTGTACCATGGAGCATGTCTACCTGAACAAAGCGGCAAAAGGGACATCCCGAGGCTTATAGCCCGGGATGTCCCTTTGTCACTCTTATCACCCTAAAGATTCAACAGATTATAGATGATCACCGCTGCCTGAGCTCGATTGGCGATTCCTTTCGGCGTGAACTGATCATTTCCGGTTCCTTGGATCACGCCTTTCTCGGCCAAGAGTGCCACTGCGTTTCTTGCATAACCTGCAATGCTGCTGCCGTCTTTAAACTTCGCCAAGGTACCATCCTCATCCTGTGCCTTCATATCGGTGAATAATGTCAATGCATTGGCGCTCATGATCGCCATTTCCTGACGGGTTATCGGCCGGTTCGGCTCGAATTTGCCGCCGCCGATGCCTTGGGCCAGCCCGGCCTCTACCGCAGATGCGATGATCGCATAGTGCCAATCGGATGGCCTTACATCGGTAAATTCAAGCTCTGCCTCCCCTGTTAGCTGGAAGGCTCGGACCAGCATGGCCAGAAATTCGGCTCGTGTCACCGATTTCAGCGGCTGAAACGAATCCTGCCCCACTCCCTTTACGATACCAAGCGCAGCGAGTTCCTCAATCGCCGCTTTCGCCCAGCCTATGCTGTCCACATCGTTGAACACCGGAGGTTTCGGCGGAGTCGGCGGCGTTACAGGAGGTGTCACCGGCGGAGTGACCGGTGGAGTTACAGGCGGGGTCACTGGAGGCGTCACCGGTGGACTCGGATTCCCCGGCGGGTCAACCGGCGGGTCAACCGGCGGCTCGCCGCTGTCTCCCGCTGTTATCGTTACGGATGGACTCTGACTGCTCTCGTTATGCAAACGATCGACAGCCGTCACAACATACGTGTAGGTTTGTCCCTTTGCGACAGTATGATCGATATAGGACTGCGTTATACCGGCTGTTTTCCTGAAGGTCCCTAACAAATGCGCCGGGTCCTGCATATTGCCGGCGGCTCGTCCATCAAAACGATAAACCGCGTAATATGTCTCGTCGTCAATCGAAGACCAGCTGAGCTTCACACCTTCCTGTGCTCGATTGGCCCTCGGCTGCTTGGGCGCAGAGGGTGCCGCCGAATCAATCCAAGGCATAGCCGGGATGAGTGCCGGATATCGGTACAGATCGTTCTTCAGTCTGTCCGTGAATCCGAGCTGATTCAGCGCGAACCATTTGGAGCTGAAATACATGCTGCCCCGGACTTCCTCAAAATTGCGGTTGTACTTCACCTGGTTCGGCATTTCCTCGGGATTGGACCATTCAGGTGTTGTCCCGATTCTATACACCGCCTGTCCGCTGTACAGATGTACATTCTTACCGGCAGCGACACCGTTCCACCAATCGATCAGCTTATCGTAGGCCGCTGCGGAGTACCCGATATTCCAATAAATCTGCGGCGTAATATAGTCGACCCACTCTTCTTCGACCCATTTCTTCGAATCCGCGTAAATCGCATGATAGCTCTCAAGGCCCGTCGTTTCGGAGCCGGCCTGGTCGCTGGATTTGTTTTTCCAAATACCGAACGGGCTGATGCCGAATTTCATGTAACTCTTCTCTGCCTTGATGGCTTCGTTCACGTTCTGAATAAATTCATTAACGTTATTTCTTCTCCAATCACTCTTATTTGTAAAGGAGCCCTTGTATTGATTAAAGGTATCCGTATCCGGGAAATCCACGCCGGTTACGGGATACGGGTAGAAATAATCGTCAAAATGCACGGCATCGATATCGTAATTCCGAACGACTTCCAGGACTCCATCAATGATGAACTGCTGTGCCTCCGGTACCCCTGGATTGAAATACAGCTTTCCGCCATATTCCTCAACCCATTCCGGGTGCTGTCTGGCCGGGTGATCCTCTACAAGCTGGTTGACGTCCCCTTGAAGACTGATGCGGTATGGATTGAACCAGGCGTGAAACTCCATGTTTCGCTTATGCACTTCCTCGAGCAGGAATGCCAGCGGATCATAACCCGGATTCTTGCCTTGTTCACCTGTCAGCCATTCCGACCAAGGCCCATACTCTGACGGATAAAATGCATCCGCGGTTGGTTTGATCTGCATAATGACCGCATTCATCCCCGCATTCTCCAGCTGATCAAGCAGGCTGATAAACTGCTCCTTCTGCTGGGCCGGATCGGTGACCCCTTTGGCTGGCCAGTCAATGTTGTCAACGGTAGCGATCCAAGCTGCCCTCATCTCCGTTTTCGGATGCTCCGGGGTTTCATTTACCGTAATGTAGAGCGAGCTGCTCTTTCCCTGGAATGTGGCTGTTATTCTAGCGGAGCCTACCTTCAAACCGCTTACAACCCCTTGATCCGTAACAGAAGCGACGGTTGAATTGCTGCTGGTAAACGTAACGTCTTCTTCTATAGTTACCGGCTCATTCATCCAGGAGTACGTAGCCGATACAACCGTTTCAAAAGAATCTCCTACCGTCACGGACGTAAGTCCTTGAAGTTCAATGCTCTGCAGAACAGGAACAGGATCTGTCACCGTAATGGTGTGCTGTGTTGCAGCTCCCCGATACGAGGCGGTAATGGCTGCCGTTCCTTCGGAAACCGCGGTCAATTGACCCGCTTGGTCGACCGACACAACGCCTGGCTGATCGCTTGTATAACTGATCCCTTCGGTCATCCACACAGGATCGGTCTGGTTTCCGTAGACGGAGTAAACCACGCTGGTTCTCATGTCGCCGGTAACGCTAGTCTCCATATGAAGCGGTCCGGATAACAGCAATTCATAGGGAACCGGAGTATCCTGCGTAATATGAAGCTCATATTGAGCCCTAGGCGCATCGCCGTACTCAGCCGTGATGGTCACCATTCCCGGCTTCAAGGCCTCAATGGTGTCGTATGTAGCGCCCGTAACGGTAGCGATGGTTTCGTCACTGCTGGTCAGTTTCACGCCGGATGTCAGTAAGGCTGGTTCCGTCTGACCTTCATAAGTTGCATAGACTTGCGGCATGACCGATTCTCCAGCACCCATGGGCGTCAGCCCGCCGATGTCGAGCCCGTATACCGGGGAACCCGTATAGAATGCGGTTAGTCTGTCGAAGTATACAGTACCTTTGTTTTTATTCGTGTCTTTTAATTCGGTGACGTAGATTTGATTCACTTTGAGAGGAGTCTTGATGGCCGAGGGAACGTTAAATTTGACGTATTTCCAGCCCTTCCAGCTAAAACCGGAGGTGGTGGCTGTTAAATCAACGGCATGCTTACCGCCTGCAGAATCCTGAAGCTGCGCACGGAGCCAGTGGTTGCCGCCGTCGCCGTAAACCCATAAGCCGAGTGCCTTCGGTGATCCGGGAATGCTTCTGCCTGTTGATCCATCCGGGTCTTTGAAGTTGAGATAAGCCGCCGAGGTGCCGGATTCGCTGCCTACAAAATCATAAGTTAAAGCTGCAGCGTGACGCCCGTAATAGATTCGCTCCGGCCTCTCCGCTAAATCCAGTTCGGCCTTCCCCCTTACGGAAGACGCAAACAGATTCGTTACTGATTCGAAATCCTCCAGCACCACCGCTCCCGGCTCTCCGCCGCTTGCATTCGTTTCAATGGAATTGCCCCACGCGGAAACGGCCGAACTGAACATCACGGCTAACGCCAGTGTCATGGACAGGACAGACTTGCTGCTTCGATAGACACGCCTTTTGGTTATCATTCATCAATTCACTCCCTATAGTATGAGTGCTTACAATCCTAAACCTTGATCCCAATCTGTAAGTAAATCGGGCTGACACTCACCTCCGATTCCTCGCTAGAGTAGATGATCGCGATGGACCTGATCTCTCGTTCATCTCTAGCTCTATCATATTGAAATTTTATTTCAAATTTCAATAGTTTTAATAAAATAAAATTTTATATTTTAAGCAGGAATTTTCATAGTCCTTGACGTAGACGGCATAAAAAAGCCAACACGGGACAAAACTCCCGCATTGGCTTCTTCCAACTCTTCCTTTATTTCGTATATTCAAGAAGTCCGATAATAAGTGTTACGGCTTCCGCCCGGGTGGCGACCTGCTGTGGAGCAAAGCGGTTATTGCCCACTCCACCTACAAGCCCTGCTTCAACTGCAGCGGCTACATAAGGCCGCGCCCAAGCCGGGATATCCTTCGTATCGTTAAAGCTCAGCTTCGTTGCAGAATCGGTACCGATCCCGCTGGCGCGAACAACCATAGCAACCAGCTCTGCTCGGGATAACCCTTGATGAGGGCCGAAGGATCCATCCTTGTAGCCGCTTATAATGCCGGCTTCTGACGCCTGGGCTACAGCATCCTTCGCCCAGGAAGGGATCTTCGCTGTATCTGTGAACGTCAGGGCAGTACCACCTGCATTCAGACCCAATGCACGTCCCAGCATAGTGATGAATTCTGCACGCGTTACATGTTGATTCGGACGGAAGGTTCCGTCGCCATAACCGTTCACGAAGCCTGCTGCCACGGCCTTATCGATGGCTGATTTGGCCCAGTGTCCCGCCGTATCCTTCAGGATGACTGGCGGATTCCCGTTGCCGGAACCCGAGCCTGGATTGGTGCCAGGCTGAGAGCCTGTGCCCGATCCATTGCCAGGATGGGTCTCATTACCGGAACCGGAGCCTGGATTGCTGCCCGAGCCCGAGTTGGTTCCTGATCCTGGATTGGATGTGCCAGGACCCGGATCCGGTGTGCCAGGATTAGGAGTCCCTGGATCCGGATTCGGCGTCTGAACATCCTTCTTCACAATTCCGAATTGATCGATAATAAATGGCTGTGCTCCATTCAGGTTCTGATCGATTTCGTACGTAACAGCCGTCAGCTTGCCGCCGTCAATCGTAATGCCGACGAAATTTTGCACCTGGCTGCGTTTTGGTCTCCGGTTATCGCTCGGGTCCGGACCGTATTTGGCAGCGTGATTTTCGTCTGCAATTTCGAAGAGGTTGTAGTACGCTTCCCCCAGACTTGAGCTAGGGTTCTTATAATAGACCTTCGGACCTGCGGTTGCCGGAATCAAATAGATTGTACCGTCAGGATTTACCGAGTATTCCAGCTTCTCACCGTTTAACATCTCCGTAATTTTCACCGGTTCTGCCGCCTTGCCATCCGACTTGATCGGCTTGGTCCGTGCATAGATGTGATCATGACCCTGCAACACAAAATCAATGCCAAGCTCTGCCATTATCGGAGCTATCTTGGTACGAACACCGTTAGCCCCCATAATATCGGAGTCTGTTGCATGGTTCGACGTGGTGTACGGGCCTTTATGGATGTTAACGATCACCCACTGCGCACCGTCCTTCTTGGCTTTTTGGACATCCTGTTTAAGCCACTCTACTTGCTCTACCGAGAAGTTATCGTATTCCGCCGAGCCTTCATTCGAATTCAACACAACGAAATGTGCGTTGCTGTAATCGTACGAATAATAAGCTCCGGTCTCCGTTGCTGAATGCTCCGGCTGCTGCAGATTAAAATGCTCAATGAAAGCATAGTTCTCATCCTCATGATTTCCCGCGGAAGGGGCCAGTGTTGTATGAAGCAGGCTTTCCTGCGAGTGTCCTAACAGCCAATCCCACTGCTCTTCTTTGACGCCATTGTCCACGATATCTCCATTGTGAACGACAAATTCTGCCTCCGGAACCGTAGCAAGCGCCTTGGCAAGCGTCTCGGATGAAAGCACCGCTTCATCTTCTTCCTTCGCCTGCGTATCCGCCAGATCAATGAATGTAAACGCTCCGCTCTTCGGTGCAGTCTGGAAGGTTCCCATGTCACTCCAAACGCCGAGTGTCTCATCGCCTACGCGGAAATAGTAGGTCGTATTCGGCTTGAGTTTGGCTGCTTCTGCTTTGTGTACAAGTTCTGCTGCCGAATTCGTAGAAGGAGCCGAACGTCCGCTAAACGAATTGGCGTTTGTGAAATCCGGTGCGGCAGACGTCTTCTCCACAACTTGAAGGTCACTGCCTGTCACCTGCTGGGAAGTATACCAGGTGAAACCCTTGGATGTTGTGGCATCGCCGTGGAATGTAACGGTCACCTTGCTCACTTTCTCCTGAACAGGATCCGGCTTCGTTTCCTTCATGATTCCGAATTGATCCACGATGAAAGGCTGCGCGTTTTTCTGGTTCTGATCGATCTCATACGTAACAGCCGTCAGCTTGCTGCCGTCGATTGTAATCCCGACGAAATTTTGTACATGGCCTCTGGCTAAGCTGGTTGTGTCCCCGTACAGACGGGCATGATTCTCTTCCGCGCGCTCAAACAAATTGAAATACGCGTCCCCGAGCTCCGGCTTCTGGTTCTTAAAATAAACCTTGGCCCCGGCGGTCGCTGGGATCATGTAGATCGTTCCATCCGGCTTGACCGCATATTCAATGCTCTCACCGTTCAGCGTCTCGGTAATTTTGGTGACATCTTCAGCCGTTCCGTCACGCTTGATCGGCTTCGTACGCGCATAGATGTGATCATGACCCTGGAGCACCATATCGATTCCAAGTTCATTCATTAGAGGCGCGATTTTACTACGCACGCCATTCACGCCAATGATATCGCTGTCGGTTGCATGATTCGAAGTCGTGTAAGGACCCTTGTGGATGTTTACGATAATCCATTCTGCCCCTGCAGCCTTCGCTTGCTCCACATCCTGCTTCATCCAAGCTACTTGCTCCGCGGAGAAGTTCGCATATTCGGCCGAATTCTCATTGGAGTTGAGCACGATGAAATGGGCATTGCTATAGTCGTAAGAGTAATATGCGCCGGTCTCTGTTGCAGCGTTATCCGGCTCCTTCACATTGAAGTGCTCATAGAAAGCGTAATTCTTGTCCTCATGATTGCCCGCGGACGGAGCGATTGTGGTATTCAAAAGGCTGGACTGTGAATGGCCCAAGAGCCAGTTCCACTCCTGCTCCGAAGTCCCGTTCTCCACCACATCCCCATTATGGACAACGAATTTGGCATCAGGGATGGTCGCAAGCGCCTTGGACAAGGTAGCTGCGGACAGCATCGCCTCGTCTTCCTCCTTCGCCTGCGTATCCGTCAGGTCGATGAACGAGAAGGCTCCGCTTACAGGTGCCGTCTCGAAGGTACCCGCCTCGCTCCACAGATTCAGACTTTCGTCCCCAACTCTGAAATAGTAGGACGTATCCGCCGCCAGACCGGTCGCTTCCGCTTTATGAACATGTTCGCCCGGAGAGTTCGCAGAGATGGAAGTCCGTCCGTGAAACACTTGCGCTTGAGCGAAATCAGGCGTACTGCCGCGATTCTCCACAACCTGAACATCGCTCCGGGATGATCCCAGCGGAGTATACCAGGTGAATCCTTTCTCGCTTGTTGTGTCTCCATGGAAAGTTACCGTAATCTTGGAGATATCCAGCACCGGAGCCTGTTCTAACGCGATAAGCTCCATATCGAAGTACAGATCCGAGCTGCTGTCGCTCTGCTGGTGAACCTCGACCGCAATTTCGTTGCTGCCGTCCTGCAGGTATGTTTTCAGCGGCTCTGTCAGGTCCACATCCGCATATACAACCGGAAGGTCCTTATTGGAAGTGGCCTTGGTGGAATACGTGATTTCACCGCCAGGCATCCCCATACGTCTGATTTCATGTCCATTGACATAGAGCACGGCGCCGTCATCAACGCCAAACGTTCCGAGAATCTGGCCGTAACCGTCGATTTGATCCTTGTTAACCTGAAGATTTGTACGGAAGTAAGTCGTGCGGTGTTTGAGTTCTTTGTCCGTTCCATAGTCCATTACGGTCTGAAGCGGTCCAAATTCCGCAGTGGTTACACCACTTCCGTTATCCTTATAGCCGAATGGAGCCAGTCCATTTGCCCAAGAGGAGTCGTCATAGGTAGCGCGCCAAACGGTCGTTAAATCTTGTCCCTGATCAAAATATTTCCAATCGGCATTACGCTGCAGCAAAATATCCGGCTGACCCGGTGTTGCGGCTTCCGCCACTGCCGGGAATCCGAGACCTGCAAAAAATCCAAACACGAGTGCCGTGGATAACAGCATGGATAATAGCTTTTTGTACACGTGATTAATCATTAATTCTCTCCTTTTATTATGTAGGATGGGTCTGCAACACCGCTCTCAAACAGCTCCAGCATAACAAAGGGGAGTTAATGGCTTGTTATCTCTCCGTAAAACTTATGTAAATAATGACATCTGCGCTTAAAGAAGCTGCGCTGCTCCTGGGCTATCCGTATTTAATCACAAAAAAAAAAGCAGTGCGGGAAGTTCCTCCCACACTGCTTCGCTGCACACGAACCAACTTATCATCCTTCCGAAGGGTACTTAAGTCCCCATTGGCCCCGGATCTGATCCAGCAGCCTCATGATCGCAAGGGACTCATCCAATGACATCACGTCGCTCTCAAGCCGCCCTTCCAGCAGACACCGTCCCACTTCGTAAGCTTCGAAGTTATAACCCTTCGCCTGACGATCATCTAGGGCCCGTACCGGTTCCGCTCCATCTACATGAAGAGAAGCGGTTGTTGCGTTCAGGAAAGACGGAATATGAATATACCCGCCTGTCCCATATATATAAGCTTCATTCGTCAATCCGAGACGGATTGCCCCGTTTAACGAAGCCGTCTTGCCCGATTCATAGGATAGCACAACCGAGAACTGCTCATCCACGCCCGTTACTCCAATATGCGCAGTACTCCATATCTTCTCAGGCTGGGCGCCAAAAATCATCGATGCAAACGACACCGGATAAATCCCTGCATCCAGCAGCGCGCCTCCGCCGAGTTCAGGATTGAGCAAACGGCCTTGCGGATTCCAACCGCTCCGAAAACCAAAATCGGCCTTCACTAACCGAACGTCGCCGATAAGTCCGTCCTTCAACCATGCTCGCACCTGCCGAATGGGTGGAAGAAAACGCGTCCACATGGCCTCCATCAGGAACAGCTTCCGCTCCCGCGCAGCCGATACCAGCTCCTCCAGCTCATCCTCGTTGATCGTGAAGGGCTTCTCGCACAGCACGGATTTCCCTGCTTGAAGACACAACATGACATTGTCCCGGTGCAAGGGATGCGGAGTTGCGATATACACAACGTCGACTTCGGAATCTGACACAAGTTCCTCATAACTCCCATATGCCCGCGGAATATCATATTTAGACGCAAACTCACCTGCACTGCTGGTCGTACGGGAACCGACAGCCAGAAACTGGGCGTTCTCCACATAGGCCAGATCGGCGGCAAACTGCTCCGCAATCCAGCCTGTCCCCATGATTCCCCATCTGATCTTACCCGAATTCTGCATCATCATCCTCCTCTTCCTCTTCATGATCAGGTCTTGCCTAGAGCTTATAGAAGCTGTCCCGCTCCACCTTGCAAATTCGCAAGCCAAAGCTTTCATACCACTCGTTCTTGCCCCGTTCCTGGGCTACCTGATGAGCCGCGTTCTCCTTCCATAAACGTATGGCCTCCAAGGAGTCCCAGTACGAAACCGTGATCCCTAGACCCTCATCCCGAGCGGATTCCACCCCCAGATAGCCGGGCTGCTGCGCAGCGAGTTCCGCCATTTTATCGGACATCGCTCCGTAACCCCGGTCGCCCTCCGTTCGTTTGGACACAAAAATGCAGGCATAATAAGGCGGCTTCGGCGTATTCGCGTATTCCGTCATCCTCTTCCCCCTTTCCAGTTGCTGAATAGGTGTAACTTCGGCTTACGTTTCGTTCATTGACCCTGTATATCATTATATCGGAACTTCCGCCATACTTTAACCTGAAAAATAAACACCTCTCTCCTCTGCGATGTTCTACAGGTGGAGAGAGGCGTAATCGCCTAAGCCTTACTTTAGCTTATTCAACAGATTATAGATAACCTGCGCGCTTTCCGCACGCGTGGTTAGTCCTTCCGGTGCAAAGCGGCTCGGCGTGCGGCCCTGGATAAAACCGAGGGCATACGCAGTTTCTACCGCTTCCTGAACCCAGTCAGGAGATTCGGCGATATCCGTAAATCCGCTGCTCGCGCCCAGGTTCTCCTGCTGCTGCTTCATTGCATAGGCATAAGCGCGCACCAGCATGGCCGCCATTTCCTGACGTTTAATCGGGGCTTCCGGTGCAAAACGGTCTTGGCCGAGTCCGTTCACGATTCCGGACTCGCTCGCCGCTGCAACAGCCTCCGCGTACCATTTGCCTGAAGCTACATCCGCAAACGGTGCAGAACGTTCTGCTTGAAGGTCAAGCAGACGAACCAGCATCGCAGCAAATTCGGCTCGGGTCACTTGCTAGAGCCGGTGCGAAGCGCTCCGTGCTGATGCCTTGGATAAGCTGCTTCGCGGCCAAATCACCGATGACCTTCGCAGCCCAGAACGATGAAGGCACATCCGCAAAGGTTTTCTCATAATCAAGCAAACCGTATGCACTGAAATGACGTATTCCCGCTGACATGCGACCGTCTTTGCTCACACCGCCAATGTACTCCAGCTCTCCATGGCCGGACAAATAGTACATGGAGATTCTTGAACCCTTGGCATCTGAGAATAACGGCAGTTCCAGCGTCATCGGATGATCGAACTCGGTTAGGCGGTGGACCTGACCATCCGCTGTCGTCAGTGCAAGCTGGAACTCCAGCATAGCTCCGGCTGCTGTCAGCTTCGCTCCGGAGACACGGACGGCTTGCGCGATGCGCTCCTTCATCTCCGCATCCGACAATGTGACGGCACTCAGCTTGATGGTGCCCTTCTCAAGCTGGCCAGCATCTGCAAGACCACCCAGCTGGCGGAGCACCTTGGATGGAATCGTTATAGCCAAGTTGTTCGCCTCGATTCGTATGGAGCCGTCCTTAAGAATGTCAGCCGCATTGCCCGGCAATGTGAGGTCCGTAAAGCTTCCATCCACTGACAAGGTCACTTGCCCGTTCGACAGCTTAGCTGCAAGATCACTGGCCGACAAGGTGATACTGCCAGACGGCGGTGTCACGGGCGGCTGTACTGGTGGATTTATCGGTGGGTTCACCGGTGGGTTTACTGGCGGCTCCGTTCCCGGATCGGGATTGCCTCCGCCACGGGTGATCACCTTCAAGGCGTACTCCGACTTGAACCCTTCGTAGGTTGCCGAAATGACAGTTGCCCCTTCTGCTAAAGCCCGTACCAAGCCCTGTTCATCAATCGAGGCTATCTCCGGCTTACTGCTCCCATAAGTTACGCCTTCGATCAAGCGGATACGGCTGCCGTCGGTATAAACCGCCTCCGTAACCGTCTTATCGGTATCCCCAACCTTCAGCTCGGATTTGCCGCTTAAGGCGATCGATTCCATGCTGCCATTCGGGATTCGATCTACCGAAATATTCACGTCTGTATACACATCCGGTGCCGCCGTGCTGGTTGCTCTTACGACCGCATTCCCCAGCCCTTGAGCCGTCACAATGCCGTCTGCTGATACGCTGACGATGTCATCCGACGGTTCGGAGCTGTATACGGACCATACTACGGTTCGTTCGGCCCCGCTTGGCTTCACCTCAGCCTGCAATTCACGGCTTTCGCCGACGGCAAGCTTAAGCTGGTCCGGGCTCACTATAATCTGCTCCGGAGCTGGCTTCGTTCCCGATTTCGTCAGCGTAAACTCGTCCACGACACGTCCGCCAACCGTTTTGGTTACAAAATGAAGCTCGTCTCCCTTCACTTCCACGGAGGCGTACATCTGAGTCTGTTCGTCGTCGACCACCTCATGCCATCCCCGCTCCGTATGGGAGTAGAATTTGGGACCTGACGATCCCGCTACAACGTAAGTCGTGCCCTGACCGTCCGCAGCGATTTGATTGTCCATCATCGGGTAGGAACGAATATAAATATGATCATGACCGTTTAATACAAGATCCACGCCAAATTCCTCCAGCACGGGCGCCCACAAGCTGCGCACCTCGGCGGTATCGTAAATGCTGCCGTAAGGCCCGCGGTGGAACATCGCGACGGTCCATTTCTTGTCATTGTCAGCGAGATCCTGCTGGAGCCATTGCTTCTGCTTCTCCAGCTGATACTCGCTGTTCAGCATGATGAAATGAACGTCTTTGTAATCAAATGAGAAGTTCGTTCCCTTCAGGCTGTCCAAACCATTGCCCGGCTGGTTAAAGTGAGCCAGGAAATCCCCGTTCTCCTTGGTCCCCATCACTTCATGGTTCGCCGTATGGTCGACACTAACGTTAGTATTCAGAAAATGCTTTCTGGGCCTCAGCGAACCAATAGTTCCACTGTTCTTCCAGGAATCCCTTGTCCACCATATCCCCGGCATGGACCATGAATTCGGCATCCGGATGCTCGGCTGCGGCTTTGTCGATTGTGTTCCCCCACAGCTCGAATTCTTTGGCAGTAGAGGCCTGAGAATCCGCAAAATACAGGAATTTCGTGGTGTCTCCCGCAAGCTCGGTCGTTTTAAACGAGCCTTGAGCACTGTAATGGCCTTGGCCGTCACCGACACGGTACACATACTCTGTGCCTGGCTCAAGGCCGGACGCTGTCGCTTTATGGACGCGGACCGTCCCAAGATCCAAGGTATGGTACAGCTCGCTGGTTCCATCGATTTTCTGGACATTCGGGACATCGAAATCCGTAAATTCGGATTTCTTGGCCAGTTCCACGATGGTCCCGTCCGTTGCCGGGTCTGTATGCCAGTTGAACATCCGCGACGTAGTCGGATCTTCGCCCATGCCTACGCTGATGTTGAACGGCGTCGGGCTTCCGGCCAGCGGCGAAACCTTGAATTCCAGTGCCGGACTGTATTGATTGCCTTTCACCGCCTGCACCGTATACGTCTTGACCTGGGAGGTCAGAGTCCCCGTCTTCAGGATACCCGCTGCATCCGTTGTTCCCACCGCTGCTGCATCAGCCATGATCTGTACACCTTCCACAGGCTGACCCTGGGCATCGCTCACTTTAAATTCGGTCTCGTATCCCTGCACCGTTCCTTCCTGATTCCAGCTCAGCGTATAATGCGTTGCGATCCTGGATTCCATCGGAAGACCGAAGAATGAAAATTCGGTATTCCCCGTATCGGTGAAAGATACAGCCCCGGACGTAAGCGATATGATGCTGCTGTCGGTTGCGTTCTTCTTCACATCATACCGGATTTGGCCGATCCAATCCGTATCCAACAGGGATGCGGTATGGATGTCCTTCCAGGTCACTTTGACCTTTCCTGTTGTAGCGTCAATGTCTGCGCTAACCTGGGCTGGACTCAGCTTGTCCCCCGGTATGAGCTCCAGATTCTCCACTTTGGTGGGATCGAATTGGAAATCGATATGACCACTGCGGATTTGGGACGTCTTCACCCCGCCGATATCCAGCGTGTAGCCGCCTCCCGCATAGACCGTGTCCGGTGTATCGTACACTACCCTGGCCGCACCTGTATTTACGGTGAAGTTCCATTCCTCAGTCGTTTGGTTACCCGAGAGATCACGGACGGTGACCTTCGCCTGATGGACACCATCGGCAAGCGGAACGTTCGGCGTGTAATGAATTCTTCCTTCCGGCGGATACAAGGTATGCTGTACCAGACTGCCGTCCAGATAAAACCGGATTTTGTCCGGATCAATCAGGGTGGTTCCCGGATGTGCAACAGGATCATAACCTGCATCCTCGGCATACACGGTAATGGTCGGTGTATTCACTTTGATCTCCGCACCGTTAACGGGCGAGAAATTCTTCAGAACCGGCGGCTCGATATCATCATGGGCCGGACCGTATAATGCACGAATTTCGTCCACGTAGATAGCTCCGGCGTCTTTTTTCGTTGCCTGCGTTTCCATGTAACGAACCGGCATGTCCATCACCAGTGGAAGAGTTCTTCCTTTGGGAACGGACGCTTCGAGATACTTCCATCCCTTGAAATTAACGCCGACCGTCTGATCGGTAAAATCGAGCGGGATCGCGCCTTTGCTGTCACGAATCTGGGCACGGAGCCAGTGCGCGTTGCCGTCTCCATACACCCACATGCTGATCTTCTCCGGATAGCCCGGAATTTCGATATTGTCTGCTGTACCATTTGTCTGGAGATAAGCGCCGGAGGTGCCGGTCATCCCTGTAAAATCATACTCCAGCTTCAATGCACCATTACCGGAACGAATATAGGTCTCATCGGTTTCAATGGATACCTTGGTTGATTTGATCTGCGCGCCGGAGCTTGGTTTATAACGGCTTAAGCCGTTCTCGAAATCCTCAAGCATCACCGGTGGAAGTCCTACGTTTACTTCGATTGAGGTCTCAATTTGACCGTACTTCACGAAGATTTTGCCACTGACGTCCTGCTTGTCCGTGGCGGTAAACGTTCCGTTTCCGTCAATCGTCCCGATATCGCCTTCGGTACGCCACTCCAAACGGCTATTGTCGGCCTGTACCACTTGACCATTACGAAGCGCCGAGACCTTGAGCGTCTCGGTCGAGCCGGAAGAGAAGGTCTTCACCGCGTCAGAGAATTTGAGCTCGGTCAGCTCATCCACGATTTCCAATCCGGCTGTTCCGGTCAGATTGCCGGATTGTACAGATACCTCGGTCACTCCCGATTGGTTGCCTGCCGTAAATTTACCACTGGCGTCGATGGACCCGTAGGCAGGGTCAACACTCCATATCGCGGTCTCCGTCATCTGGGACGGATGCAGATTCTGATCCACGGCTGCCGTCTTAAAGGCAGCAGAGGAACCTGTCAGCACTCGCTCCAGCGTCGGAGCCACAACAAGTTTGTTCGCAGCTCCCTCGGGTGCTGTGTTCACCAGCAGAATCCCGTTGGCTGTCTTGCGCTCCCCGCCGTCCGATGGCGAGTTGAGCACTTTGCACGCCGTTTCCCCCGGCAGGCGGGCAACGAAGGTAGCCGAACCGCCTCCGTCCAGGTTCAATGCGTTAACCACGCCGAGCTCCTGCAGCATTTCACCGAGCTCGATGTAGTTAAGCCCTTCGCTAAAGCCCGGCTGGCGGCCATCAACCTCGAACAGCACAACAGAGCCATCGGCTTTAGTGCCAACCACCGTTCTCGGATGTACGGCCGGATCGGTATGCTGCTGGACTACGCCATCCTGCACCAGCATCACCGTTCCGCCGATTGCCATCGTGACGTCCTGCCACTCGTTATCCAGCTGAAAACTTGCGCTTAATTCATCCCCCACCTTCAGCCCGGCGAGTTTGTTCCGCTGCGAGCCCGAAGCGGACAGAACCACTTGATCCGGACCTATCGGCGAATTTCCCTGATCCTTAAGAATAGAAGCCACCTTCATAGTCAAGGTCTCGCCGCTGGCAACTCTGCCGCTCACGATATCCAGAATAACCTCGTCTCCAAGGTTATTGGTCATTGTTGTGGCATTAAATTTTTCGGTATAGAGAACAAGTGCATCCGCGCCTCTTAAACGGTTGATGGAGGATAAGCTGCTTACGGTTCCGCCAATCGTCACGTTTTTCGTTAATTTCGGACTGCCATACAGGCTGGTCCCGTCCTTCTTGATCCCAAAGGCGTTCCTCCCGCCAGGCGGGTCTGTCAGAAGCTCCCCGTCACCCATGAACAATCCGAGCGGAATGCCCGTGGACATATCGTAGAAATCTCCGTTCACCGCCGCGATGACGCGGTTGTCCTTCTGGTCTGCATCGGATGCCATTTTGCTGACACCCTGCATGCCATAAACCTTGCCGTCCGTCAGGCCAGGCTGAAGCTCCAGATTCCCTTGCGATGGATTAAACTCCACCATGTGAACCTTCTGCTCGCCGCTGCCCTTTTGCATATTCGCCCATGTATATGTAGCGCCTGGCCCGATCTCCATCTGCCGCATATCTATAACCGATGGGGCGGTGGCTGCCGGATCAGCTGCAGCAGCTTGTCCTGCGGGAAACAGCAAAGACAGAAACATCACTCCGCTCAGCAGTGACGATATTTTCTTTTTACTCCTTAACATGTACATCAATTCCTCCTTCTCTATGCTTGGACTCCTGTTCTTCCCCGGTGTATATCTGTCCGCGAACGAAAGACCTACTCGGGAGTATAACGCTGGCTTGTTAATTCCACCTCCATTCTGTATTAAGACGAAGTTAACTCTGCCGCAGGGGGCTTTACATTCAGTCATTAGCTGGAAGGGCTGCAAAAAAGTATGCTGCCAATCCGTATCCACCGCCTCCTGTGCCCAAAACAACTTGTCTTTTCTCCCTTCATCATATTGAAATTTTATTTCAAATTACAATACATTAAGTAAAACTTTATTTTATTTTTTGGAGCAGGAATTTCCGGTCGGGTGGCGTAAAAGCAGTTTTTGTCGAATACGAGGAATGAAAAAAAGCCTTGTCGCCAGTTTCCGACATTTTTTCGCGGAGGCTTTTTTGAGTGCGCATAAAAAAACAACCGCAGCTAATAGCCGCAGTTGTTTTTGAGAATCCCTATTATTTTTTGCTGACGTTGCCGTTGGCATCAATCTTCGCGTTGTAGGACAATTTATTCAGCTTCGCAATGATGTTCTTATTGTAGGTCTTGTCCATCAGGTTCGGTTGACCATTGATAATCTTCACTGGCGTGATCCGGCTCGTGATCTTGGAGCCCTGAATCTCGAAATGCACCATCATCGACAGCAGTGTCTTATCCCCGCCCCGGGTCGAGCGGTTAAACACAAAGTTTCCGAGCGAATAATAAATCGGTTTGTTCTTGTAATACTCTATGCCCATCAATGTGTGGCTGTGCGATCCAACGATGATGTCAGCACCCGCGTCGATCATCTGCTTCGCCATCGTGCGAGCGTATTCTTCCGGATAGTCGGCAAACTCCTGATTCCAGTGGATATACACAATCGTAAAATCGTTGTTTTTCGCGGACTTCTTGATGTGCGTCAGCATCGGCTCCATTGTGTAGGCGGAAGCGGCACCCGGGTGGTTCTTGCCTGCGATCCAAGAATTGCCCGAGAGTACCCGGCTCACCCCGAGCACCGCGACTTTTTTCCCGTCAATGTTCTGCACGTAAGGCTTGAAGGCCTCATCCAGATTGTACCCGGCTCCCGTGTAGCCGATCTTCTGGCGTTTCAGATGTGTGATGGTATCAAGCATTGCCTGCTGTCCATAGTCGAGAATGTGGTTGTTGGCGAGTGTTACGCCGTCGATGCCCGCATAGGCCAGGCCTTGGAGTGTTTCCGGCTTCGAACGGAAGGCAAAGGTTTTATCCGCTGCCTTGCCCCGAATGGAGACCGGTGTCTCCAGATTGGCGAATGCCATGTCAGCCTTTTTCAATATGGGAGCTACCTTCTTGAACGGATATAAATTACCGAACCGCTCAATCTGGTTACCTACATAACCGTCTAATAGAATGTCACCTGCAAACACAAGACTGATCGGTTTGTCCTTTGATTTATTCGCTTGCGTGGTATTTCCCGATTTATTCTTGGCTTCCTGTGCCTTGCTCTGACTCTCCTTCCCGTTTGCATCCGCTGCTGAAACCATGCTGACCGGGAGAATCATAACGAGAACCAGAATGAGGCAAAATAATCTTTTCATACCGTGCCGCCTTTCAATAAAAGATTCTAAGAAGCTAGCAATTCACCTTCATTATCCTATCATATATTGATATAAAAGGGTAATTTTATAAAACCACCCATTTAATAGAATGTAATTGACTCCTGAATGCAGATTCATATTTTTAGTAATACTACCCAATGAATGAAAATCTATCATTTTCTATTCATAGACTTAGACTTGAAAAGCACGCAAAAAGTTTCAAACTTTGCAAATCATATTGAAAACATTATGAATACCTTATATATTTAGACTTATCGTAATGGATTGGAATGATTTGATTGCGTTTTGTAATAAAATACTGAGAAATCCCTTACATATAAGTAAAGCTAAAGGAGCTGCATTCGATGGATATTCATTCTAACGGGGAGAATTCTCCTCCCGTGATTGACGATACAGACCGCAGGATCATGGCGATTCTTGGCAAGAACGGTCGAATCTCGTACACAGATCTGGCCAAGGAAATCGGATTATCCCGTGTCGCCGTTCAGGCCAGGGTCAGTGCCCTGATGGACGACGGCATTATTGAACGGTTCGCGGCGGTCATTAATCCGGAGAAGGTGGGGATTTCGGTGTCTGCTTTTTTCAATGTGGAGGTCGAGCCCAAATATCTGCAGCAAGTGGCGGACACGTTGGAGAACGAGCCGTATGTAACGAGCCTCTATCATATGACCGGGCCCAGCAAACTGCATATGCACGGACTGTTTACCAATCATAAGGAAATGGAAATGTTTTTAAATGAGAAACTCTACCCGCTTCCCGGCATTACGAGTGTAGACACCCAAATCTTGATCAAGCGGTATAAAAGCCGCATGGGCATCAGGCTCTAACTCCCACAACAGAAAGGACTCATACCTTTGAGCAGTAAACATAGCAACCCCTACATGGAATTAACGTTCGGCATGGTCCGAACCGGAATACTCGGCTACGGCGGTGGTCCTTCCGTTATTCCGCTGATACGGCACGAAGCCGTTGTACGCTATCACTGGCTGAGCGACGATGAATTCGGGGAGGTGCTCGCGCTCGCCAACGCGCTTCCGGGCCCGATCGCCACGAAGATGGCAGCCTATCTCGGCTACCGGGAAAAAGGAGCCCTCGGCGCGGTTGTCGCCGTTCTTGCGCACATCCTCCCAACCTGTATCGCGATGATTGCCCTGCTGTCTGCCGTCACCTTCCTCAGCAGCTCCACAGTGGTCGCCGGCATGATTGCAGGCGTGACGCCGGTCATTGCCGTCATGCTGGGAACGATGGCTTACGAGTTTGGCGAGAAGGCCGTGAAGGGCCTCGGCTTTTATGCCGGAATCGGATTTTTTGCCGTATCGTTTCTCCTGCTGGAGAGTTTCCAGATTCATCCGGCCATTGTCATTATATTGTTCCTCGCTTACGGCACGGTGCATTTCAAAACCGTATCCAAATTGAAAAAACAAAAACGGGACAAGGAGGGATCCGCTTAATGGAAGAATGGCTGCAGCTGCTGATCAGTTTTTTCATTGCTAACGTGCTCGGTTATGGCGGCGGTCCCGCTTCCATCCCGCTCATGTACAAGGAGATCGTCACCAACCACGGCTGGCTGACCGATCCGGAGTTCTCCAACATGCTTGCGCTTGGCAATGCACTCCCCGGTCCGATCGCCACCAAAATCGCCGCTTTTGTCGGGTATGACGTATACGGCTGGATGGGCATGTCCCTTGCCCTCGCGGCTACGGTTATTCCTTCCGCCGTCGCCCTCATCTGGCTGCTGAATCTGCTGCAAAAATACCGCACGTCACCGGTCGTCAAAGGCATGACCCTCCTGGTCCAGCCAGTCATCGCCATCATGATGCTAACCCTGACCTGGCAGATGGGCAAAAGCTCCCTCATCTCCATCGGCCTCCTGCAGTCGCTCGGCATCGCCGCCGTCGCCTTCTGGGCCATGAACATCCGCAAAATCCACCCGGCCTTGGTGATCCTGGCCGCGTTTGCCTACGGGGGGTTAGTGTTGTCGCGGGTGGTGTGAGGGGCTTGATTCATTGCAAACCATATACTGCAAACAAATATACTTCATAGAACGCAACCAATATAATTCTTAGGGTGCTTAACAAAAAAGACTACGATATAACGTAGTCTTTAATGCAAGCCAGCAGCTTTTTCGAAGGGATAAATTGGGTTAACCGGGAAAAACTATCCTAAACAAATAGTGCTGGAGTGATGAGTGATTGTATAACATAAAGAAAGTAATGTCGGCACTATTATGTGCCATATTTTTGTTTGGATTACCGCACGGGGCATCGGCAGATGATCATGGAACTGCTGCCATGCAGGCGGCTGTAACTGAACAGCCAGTCGAACACCAGGCATTGCAAACTCAAGCTTTGCAACAGCTCAGCAAGGACACGGATTTTGTAGTTTATGCTCCGCAACTGCCGCACACCGATTGGAAACTGGAGATTCCAGTTCCTTATCCGCACCTTCCCGGGAACAAAATAATCACTTTCACCCGGTTTAGCTACTTTGACATGTCCGGAGACATTTATTTAATGGGAGTTGAACAGCATAAAGCCCGCGGTTACAAGACTACTCGGTCCATTACAAGCATCGATATTAAAAACAAGACCACTAAAACCAAACAGGTAGAATATGAATTTAAATTCGATCTGAGCGGCGAACCGGTTACATGGAACGATATCGAAGGGAGATTTAAGCCGTGGGCAACCAGTCAACAGAATGGCGGCTTTCTGACATGGATTCAAGGCGATACTTACATTGAAATGAGTAGCGTTGTGTTTACTAGGGAGCAAATGATTGAAGTAGCAAAATCAATGAAACCAGTTCAACAATAGGTCAGTCGTACTTTAAAAATGCACTTCCACAGAGTTATTGCTGTTTTTAAAGTTCCTAGTTCCCAGACCACGACGTGGTCCGCAGCTATTTAAAAGAGCGAGTTGAAGGTAAATAACCCTCGACACTCGCTCTTTTCGTTCTTGTTGGGCTAATCCAATTGTGATGATTATGGAAGTTGCCTCCCGTACCGGACACAGGATACCTTATTTCTCGAAAAACAGTACTTTTGAGAGGGTGAACGGACCCACAGGACCTTATTTACTGTCTTACTTAGTATTTGTACCCGTAATCCGTGCATTAGCGGATCTGGTGTCCGGAACATTGTAAAAAAACGACTTATAATACGAAATAACGGATCTACAGTCCGATGCAAGCCGGCGGGTGACTTGAGTGACCTATTCCTCTACTACATCCCTACCTACTTCTCCACTACTTTCTTTACTACTTTCTCCACTTCGTTACCCACCAACTACTTCCTCCCCATCACCACACCAACCTTGCCCTCATGAACCTCCACCTTGTATTTCTTCACCCGAATGCGGTCGCTGAACAGCGACTTGCCTGTCTGCAGGTCGAACTCCCAGCCGTGCCAGGGGCAGCGGACAATTTCGCCTGCCCGACCGTATTCGTAGTCGTACACCTCCGAGGGAAGCGTCGTCCCGGAGACGAGCCCCGCACAGATCGGCGCCCCTTGATGCGGGCAGTAATTGAGAATCGCGTGGTATTCGCCATTGATCCGGTAAATGCCGATTTCGCGTCCTTCAATATTTACGACCGCATGCCCATCATCCGGAATATCCCCCTCCGCCAGCACGTAATGTATTCCCATTCTGCACCTCCTTGCCATTAACCGCTATTCATTGAATTTCTTGCTCAATTAATTTGATATCTCATCACAATAATTGGCTCTAATGCTCAATTAGTTGGATATCTCATCGCAATCATTGGATCTCGTCGCTATTCGTCGGGTAAGTTCGTTATTCTCCTCGTGCGCTAGTTGAATGAGTCTGTCTTCCACCTCATGCACAATTAGTTGAATGAGTCTGTCCTCTACCTCGTACATAGTTACCTGGATGCGTAGTGTTCTCCACCTCATGCTCTATTGGTTGGATGCCGTAGTCTTCAACCTCGTGCCTTCTTCATCCATCCCCTCAATCCAGCCGGTACAGCTGCTTCGCATTCTCGTAAAAGATCTTCCGCCGCGCCTCGGGCTTCAGGCCCCGTAAAATATGCCCCGGCGAGTCGAAGTCCCAGTGCGGGTAATCGCTGGAATACAGCAGCATGTTCTCGGCATCGATCATATTGAAGAGATCGATGAGATGCTGCGGATTATCCGGCTCCTCAATCGGCTGCGTGGATAAGAAGCAGTGATCCCGGATGTACTCGCTTGGCATTCTCGTAAGCCAGGGCACAGTTGCGCGCAGCGCTTTATAATTTTTATCCAGCCGCCACATCAGGCCCGGCAGCCAGGCCACGCCGCCTTCAACCAGAACCACCTTAAGGTTCGGGTACTTCACGAACACGCCCTCACAGACCATGCTCACCAGATGGGCCATAAACATCTGGGAAAGGCAGGTGTGCCACTCAATGTAGCGTGCCGGGTAGCCGGCCGCGGTGGGAGCCGTCGAGCTCCCGCCGCCTTCCGCTCCCGGATGGAGCGCGACCGGAAGACCATGGCGCTCCGCCGCTTCGTAAATCGGATGATAGTTGGTCGCTGCCCGAGCGGCGAACGCGCCGCGCTGGAGATCATGACCTCCACGATATCCGGATGGCCGCCGATCCGGTCAATCTCGCGTGCCGCCAGCAGCGGATCCTGGGTGGCTACCGCCATCGCTCCCTTGAAGGCTTTATGCTTGCCGAGCCACTCGGCTATCAAATAATCGTTATAGGCCGAGCATATGGCCGCTGCGAAATCCGGGTCATGTGTCGACGAGATGTTGTAGACGACCCCCGTCAGTACAGCGTAATCCAGGTTGTAGCCTTCGATTAGCTGTTTAATCATATAGTCAGGGTCGGAGCCGGCTTTGCCTCCCCCCGGAGGGATCGAATCTTTTTTCATCACGCCGATCGGCGAATAGTAACCGGACCCGGCATAACCGATGCCGGATGCCGCTACCCGCGAACGCCAGGGCTCCTGCAAATACGGAAGCAGCGCCCGATCGTCCTGTTCGTTATGAACGTCGACATCGATAATTTGGTAGTCGTCCATTGCCTGATTCCTCCACTCTATCGCAGATTACTTGTCGCCGTATGTGCGTGTATACGCCGTGTTATACATAGCAAGGAGTTCGTCGGAACCAAGTTTCTTGGCCTGATCGATAAATTGCTGGTACGTCGTATCGTTAATTGGTGTTTTGCCGGTTACGAACTCCGTCACCTTCTGTTCCAGGAATTTGTTCAGATTGTTGAGTTTTGATTTTTCCAGTTCCAGCTCCTCTTCCGTCTTGACAATCTGCTTCGGTGCCGGGACGATATACTGCTCATACCTTGCGTTGATATCCTTGCTCTTCTCGCTCAAACCGCGCTCCCACACTTCACGGGATTTGGCGTTATTCAAGGTGATAAGGTCATACCATACGCCCCAATCCTTACGCAGGGCATTAAACGGAGATTCGCCGAACTCCTTGTTGTATACCGCCTTGCCGTCCTCCATCGTGTACGATTTGCCTTCAATGCCTAAGGACAGGTAGTTCGTTCCCTCTTCGCTGACCAAATAATCAAGGAATTGAACCGCGCGCTCCTTATCCTTGACTTTCGCCGAAATAGCTCTGCCGACAGTACCTACGACCGGACGGGAGAACTGGTAGTTCTTGATCCCTTCAGCGGCAAAGGAAGGAATGGCATCCAGCTCATATTCGGCAGTACCAGCGCCGCGCGCCTTCGCTACAAGCGACTCCAGATCCGCCTTCCAGAAAAACGTAACCAGCGATTTGCCGGTTAATATTCGCTCCTCCCACTGCGCTTGCGTCAGCAGCGAGAATTCCGGATCCAGCAATTTTTCCGCGTACAGCTTGTTCAGAAATACCAGCATATCCTGATAATTCTCATGGTATGGAGCGAACGCATATTGATCCGTTGTCGGATCGAGATTATAAAAGCCGCTGATGCCGGTAAATATGCGCCCGAATGTCGTATACAGTCCCGTATCCCCAACAATAGCGTTTGAGATGAGCGGATAGGAATCCGGAACCTTTTCCTTCAATGTTTTCAGATACTGATAAAATTCATCCACCGTGGTGGGCGCCTGAATCCCGTACTGATCCATAATGTCCTTGCGGGCATACCAGATGAAGTTAAATCCCTTGCCTTCCGCATCCCCTTCCAGGACGGGTACCGTGTACAGCCCTCCATCCGTGCCCGTTGCCAGCGCTTTGGCTTCAGGATATTTCTCGTAAAATGCTTTGAGATTAGGTGCCCGATCCAAATAATCATTCAGGTTTAAGAATACCTTCTCCGGTCCATGCTCCCTGCCATCCTGCGTCGGTACCTGGATAAAATCCGTAGCGGTGTTCGTCGCAATCATGATCTGCCTTTTCTCCTCAAGTCCTTCCTGGCTTACGATTTGAAACTTCACTTTCACGCCCGTCTTGGCTTCAATCTCTTTGAAAATCTCCCAGTCATCCCGAACCTTCCCCTCCACCCGGTCGTATACCAGCCATGAGAAGGTAACCGGTTTGTCAGGACTTAACGTCCCCGAGTCATCTTTGCTGCCACTGGTGCACCCCGTAACAAGCATCACACCAAGCAGCAGGATGGCAATCGCCGTTCTGAACCCCTTTCGCTGCATTTCCTAACCTCCTTTTATAATGACAACGTATAGAGATGGATTTTCATAAAATCCACAGCTACCCCTTAATGCCTCCAATCATCGTGCCCTGTACAAAATATTTCTGGATAAACGGATAGACACACAGAATCGGCAGTGTGCCAATCATGATCATGGCGTATTTCAGCGTTTCCAGATGAGTCAGATCCCCTTCGCCCTGCACATTCGTACCGGCGATCAGGATATTGCGCATCATGATTTGCAGCGGGTACATATCCCGGTCATTCAGATAGATCAAAGCGCTGAAGAAGGAGTTCCATTGATTCACGGCCGTGAACAGACCGATCGTGACCATCACCGGTACGGATAACGGCAGTACGATCCGCACAAGAATCTGCAGGGACCCGCATCCGTCGATGGCAGCCGCGTCCTCCAGCTCCTCCGGCAAGGCCTCGAAGAATGTCCGCATAATAAACAGGTACCAGGTGCTGATCAGCGACGGAAGCACAATGGCCCATATCGTATCCAGCATTCCCAGCTTCTGAACGATCAGGAACGTCGGAATCATGCCCCCGCTGAACAGAAGCGTGAAGGCGGCCAGCAGCAAAATTACCCTTCGGCCGGGCAGCCACCGCTTCGCAAGCGGATATGCCATCGCGGAGGTAGCAATCAGCGTCAGTACCGTCTGCACGAAGGTGTAACGAATGGTATTCCAATAACTCACCCAAAGATCGGGGTTATAGACAAGCTGCTCGTACGCGACCAGCGTAATCTTCTTCGGCCAGAGCAGCACGGCTCCACTCGCAACCAGGGCATTATTGCTGATGGAAGCCGAGAATACGTACACCATGGGGTAGGCCATTACAATAATCAGCACAATCATGAACAATACGTTGAGTACATCAAACAGCTTCGAGGCTAAGCTTTCCTGCTTTTTCATCACGCACCTCCCTTACCACAGGCTGGTCTCCGAATATTTGCGTACCATCCGATTGGCCGCTACGACCAGAATGAAGCCAATCGCCGATTGGAACAGGCCCACCGCGGTTGCGAAGCTAAAATCGGCGTCGAGAATGCCCCGCCGGTACACAAAGGTGTTAATGACATCCGCCGTTTCGTAATTCATCGTGTTGTAGAGCAGCAATATTTTCTCAAAACTCGCCTCCATGAAATTGCCGAGCGACAGCACGAACAAAATAATCATGACCGGCACCATGCCGATGAATGTAATATGCCGGGCCTGCTGCCACCGGTTCGCTCCATCCATCCTGGCCGCTTCGTACAGTGTCGGATCAATCCCCGCAATGGCAGCCAAATAGAGAATCGTGCCCCATCCCACCTTCTGCCATATCTCGGAGCCCACATAAACTGTCCGGAACCACTCCGGCATGCCCAGAAACATGATCGGCTCGATGCCAAACGTCTTGACGAGCAGATGGTTAACCACGCCAGTTGTCGGGGACAGGAAGGTGACCAGAATGCCCGCAATCACAACGGTGGACAGGAAATGCGGCATATAGCTGATGTTCTGCACAAACCGTTTGAACCATTTCCCCTTCAGCTCATGAAACAGAACCGCCAGTATAATCGGCGCCGGAAAGTGAAAGAGAAGATCGTACACATTCAGCATGATGGTATTGCGAATCAGCTTCCATGCATCGGGGGTAACATAGAAAAATTCAATCAAATGCTTGAATCCAACAAACTTGCTTCCCAATATGCCCCTGCCGATCGAATAGTCCTGGAAGGCGATGATGATGCCGTACATCGGCGCGTACTTGAATATCAAGTAATACAAAATGCCAGGCAGCATCAGCAAGTAGAGCGCTTTATGTTTTTTCAGAACATATCCGATTCGTGTTAGCTGCGCCAATAATCCCCACCTCCGATTGAAAGCATTTACATTCGTGTGTTGTTGTCCCCACTATACGAGCCGTGTTTCTCCCGCGTCTAGCATGCATCTTTTCCTCGAGACACTCGTTTTGCAGCGCCCATGGCGCAAGGCTTCCCGCTTGGTTCCATGCAAAAAAAGAGACTTCAGAAAATAATGCAGTCTCTTCTCTCCTATTGGTGGGAGCTCCGATATTTGGCCGGTGTGATGCCTTCGTATCGGCGGAAAGCCCGAATGAATGAATTCCTGCCCCAATATCCCACCTTCTCGGCAATTTCGTCGATTTTCAAATCGGTTTCGAGCAAAAACTGCTTGGCCTTCATCAGCCGGTATTTGGCAATATACTCCACGTATTTCTCGCCGATTTCATCCTTGAAGGTACGACTGAAATGTCCGCTGGACATATTCATCAGCCCGGCAAAATACTCGATCGACAGCTCTTGATCATAATGCTCATGGATGTATTCCACGACCTCCATGAACTGTTGACTTCGACTGCTTGATACCGGCTTCCGGAACAAAAACCCGTGAATATCCTGAAAGCAGTGCGTCAGCTCATCCCATGTCATGCACCGATTCAATCGTTCGAATAGACCGGCATAATAAGGGACGTTCAATTCGCTCCGCTCCGATTCTACCGCCCGGATCCAGGTATTCAGCACATCTGCCAGCAAATATTTCATCTGCACAGCTGCCGCGTCCTTGCGCTTTCCCTCCTCCAGCAGAGTATTCACGGATTGGAGCAGCTTATCGTACTCCTTGGTTTTATACTGATTGTGAATCCGCTGGACCTCCTGCACGGACAGAAAAGGGTCCCATTGCTGCGTCTCCCGACAAGGCTGGCTGCTGCAAATTTCAACGGCAGAGTGCAGTCCCCGATACTTCAGCATGGCCAAGGCATGCTCATAGGACTGGTGCAGCTCTTCCATGGCGTGAACGGTTCTGCCGATTCCGATCGTCGCTCTGTAATAAGTGCTGTACTCCAGGAATATGCGGCGAATCTGCTCCGCCATCCTTACCGGATGGTCCTCCAACTGCGGATCAAACTGAACGATGCAGGCCAGTAAATCCGGCCTTGTCTGGCAAATCCATACCATACCGGGTGCAAGTCGGTGAATCTTCTCCTTGAGTTCTGTCAGCAGAAAAGTCTTGGTCGATTCCGACGTGGACTCGTAAATCGACGGGTCCATGTGGAATGAGATGCACAGGACGGCTCTTGCCGCAGCTTCGCTATACGAGAATTCAATCTCCTTCGCATAATACTCAATGGATAACGCGTCACGATACTGACCCAGCAGTATTTTCGTGAAGAACTGCTCCTGCACGATGGGAAGCATCCCGCTCACCATCTGAAACAGCTCTTTATTCTCCGTCATGATGAACTGGGAATAGCGTTTAATGACATCGAACTCATTCCCTTCGTGGCGGATGGCCTTCCCCGAGAAGTGATGCGATCTCAGCCCTTCCTTGATTTCCCGAATCGGCTGATATAAGCGGCGGCTTAAATAATACGAAATCAGAGCGCCGACAATCAGGAAAAAGACAAGGAACAACCAGCTGATAAAGCGGGTAATATGCACCGGCTTCATTAAGGTACCTAAATCGATCATGCTGATATAATGCCAGGACTCATCGAAGCTTGAGGTCATGAAAGACATCCCGAGCTTGTCCGATATCGTAAATTGCGGGGCTATGCCCTCTGTGTGTATTCGCTGCTGCAGTGCATCCTGATCCTGCCCGGTCAAGCCGGTTTGGGATAACACTCTTCCCGTATCATCCACAATGGCCGTGCCCGTGACCCAGCTCTCCGGAACATGAATCTGCTCCTGAAGCTTGTCTCGTTTCACTTCGACCAGGAGATATACTTCAGGAGCGGCGGTGTTGAACGGGTAGCTCATGGAAGCCGTTAGTGAGGCAGGGGAATCCAAGAAATCCATCATTTTCTTGCCGGATAATTCGGCTTCAAGCTGAGGACGACGGTTCAGGTCCGAGGGATAGCGGGAATGGAAGTAATACGCTTTATTCGTGTAGGTCTCGGCATCAATCATAAGGTCCTGGTGTACAAAATAATAATAAGCCTTATCGACCAAATCATCCGATTCCAGCTGCTGCAGCTGCTCCCGCAGCGAATGAAGCAGTTCCGGAAGCTGCTGACCATCCGGCGACGAAGACATCGGTGCAAGCAGCACGCTCCGCAATCTCGATGTGCTGAGGATATTGATCATGCTGGTCTTCAAGGACTGAAGCTCGGTATCCGTCTGCTCGGAGAATCGGCTCATCATGATGCTGTTGAAGCGCTCGGCATCCTTCTCAATAATTCGAACGACAAGCACCTGCGCGAGAACCGATGCCGCAATAACGGGAATGAGAATGAGGAGAAAATAGTTGGCGAACAGCCTCCAATAAAGGGTCTGTCTTCTGGGAGGTGAAGAATAGGTGTCCCCAGGCCCAGCCGTTTGGACAGGCGGTGTCCTTCGTTTCATGATTGTCCCCCCCTTTGCATTTCTAAATCGCAAGTCCAGCGGGCTTGCAGTTACGTTTACTATATTTTGATGTAAGTTATAATATTCGCCGCAGGAATCTAGGGAGGGAGGCTAACAGTAGATGGATACGTTGGATTGATCGATAAAATCTGAGAATAAAAAATATCATCATTATGCTAAGCAGGGGCAGACCGCTTTCCTCCCAATCCATCTTGGAATTATTTCACAGCAAATTCTAATTTGCCTCTAACCCTCCTCTCGTTTTTCTGTTCTACAGTTAGAACATCAACAGACAACAGGAGGATATGATATGAAAATCGTTATGATTCCGTCAGGGTTTAAGGAATGCCTGGATGCGGAAGAAGTCGGTGAAGCGATGCGAATGGGCGTTCATCGTCTGAATTTGGATGCCAGCATCACCGTCATTCCGATGATTGATGGCGGCGAGGGCTTTGCCAAGAGCATCGTAAATATAAAGCATGGACGTCTGTATCACAAGGAAGTTACGGGTCCCGTTGGTCAACCCATTACGAGTTATTTTGGTGTTTACACGGAAAACAACAAGAAAACAGCGGTCATCGAGATGGCCGCAGTCGCTGGCTTAAAACTGGTTCCAAGGGAGCAGCGGAACCCGCTGTGGACAACGACATATGGTGTAGGAGAGCTGATCCTGGGGGCACTCGACTTTGGAGTGGATCATATTCTGATTGGATGCGGCGATTCCGGCACTTCCGACGGCGGTGCAGGGATGGCGCAGGCGCTAGGAGCTGTTTTTACAGATGAAGCCGGGCAGCCGGTCTATATTCGAGGCGGCGGCGATTTGGCTAAAGTACGATCCATCGATCTGGCTGACTTGGACCCCAGACTCACGGATGTACACTATTAGACGTAGCCTGTAATTGGCGACAATGTTCGCTGTGCGGACGGGACGGCGTTGCCCATGTTTTTGGTCCGTCAGAAGGGAGCCACTGACTGAAGAAGTGGAGCACTTGGCAAGTGCATTCCAGCACTATGCCCATCTGATACACAACCAGCTTGGCGTGGATATCGCCTTGGCTCCCGGAAGCGGAGCATCCGGAGGTTTAGGCGCGGGCTTGGTTGCTTTTGCCAACGCGAAGCTTCATCCCCGTTACGAGGTGATTATGCAATACATAAATATCGAGCAGCATATCCTGGAAGCCGATGTGGTGTTAACGGCCGAGGGCTGCCTGGATTACCAGACCCCCAACGGAAAAATTCCTTCAGAGGTTGCGCGAATAGCCAAATCCAAAGGAATCCCCGTGATTGCCATTACAGGAACCATTGGAGAAAATGCTGCCATTAATTATGAGAATGGAATCGACGCCTATGCAAGCATTATTCAGACGCCGGCCTCACTGGATCAAGCGATCTTAAACGCATCGCCGTGGATCGCAGACAGTACCGAAGCTGCTCTCCGGCATGTGCGTATCGGGTATCAGATCGCCCACCGTACGCTCAACGAAGGATATCGGCCATTATGAAGCCTGAATACATGCCATCCGCAGACCAGCCGCTGAACAAGGCTGGCCCCGGAGCGCCGTCTATCCGGCCTGCAAAAGGGTTATGGATGCTATCCGGTTTTGCAGGCTGCAGCATTTGGATCGCTTCGGTTGAACATTTATCGTACTCCGGTAAAACTGCCTTCATTTTTTTTATCATCGCCATGGCTTTATGGATTTTCACCAAGATGCCGGCAGGATGGATTGCGCTGGGGGCTCTTGTCTGCATCGTTGCCTTGAAGGGCGCCCCTCCTTCATTGCTTTACGAATCCATTGCCGAAGAAATCGTCTGGCTGATGATCGGTTCGTTCATCATCGGCGAAAGCGTCAAGACCAGCGGTCTGGCCGCTCGCTTCACTCGCTTTATGCTGCTGCGCGCACGCAAGCCCGAACATTTTTTATGGTGGCTCGCGTTCGTGATTCAGCCCTTGACTTTCTTTATACCGTCTACCTCCGGACGAGCCGCCCTGACACTTCCCATTGTGAGAGAGCTGCACGCTTTATTGAAGAATGATCAGCAGAAAAAATCGGTTGCCATGCTTCTTCCCGTGATGATATTGCTCGCTTCGTCTGCAACGGTCATCGGGGCCGGTTCTCACATCATTGGGATCGGGCTGTTAAACGGTGCAACAGGGGCAGACATCTCCTATGCAACATGGGTGATATGGGGAGCGCCTTTTGCGCTTGTCATGTGCGGTTTGGCTCTATTATGCGTAAAAATCATGTTTTGGAAGGATGAACCGCAAAGCAATATCATCCCTTCCGGACATCAGTATTCAGAGAAGCTTCCCCTGTCTGGCCGTGAGAAGAAAACCCTCGGCTTGATTGCTGGGATGGTTGTCCTGTGGATGACTGAAGGATGGCATGGTTATGACATTGCGTTCATTACGATGGCTGGTGCCATGCTGCTCATGCTGCCTTCCATCGGGATTATGGAATGGAAGCAGGGAATGAAGAGCGTTTCCTGGAATTTGATCATGTTTGTGGCAGCTGCCACTGCTCTGGGAAAAGCCCTTGTTGAGAATGGCGTGGTGGATTGGCTCCAGCAGATTGTGTTCAGCGAGCTTCGTGTTCTGGAAACCGCCCCTCCCTTCATAACGCTGCTGATCATCATTCTTGTATCCGTTACCTCGCACTTGTACATCACATCCCATACCACAAGGGCCGTGGTGATGATCCCGGCATTTATCGTGCTGGGCCAGACGCTTCAGCTTGATGCTTCCGCCGTCGTTTTCTTGACGCTGGTCGGCATGAATTACTGCATCACATTTCCGGTAAGCTCAAAAGCGTTGCTCTTGTATTACGAGGATGAGTCTGTCTCTTATCCGGCCAAGGACCTGGTCAAGCTCAGCATGGTATGTATGCCTCTATATGTGGGTGTCATGCTGTTGTTTTACTACACGTATTGGCAGTGGACAGGGTTAAGGCTGTGAGGGGTTATGTTTAATAAAGCCTCGAGTTTGGCAGAACAAAGAACGATGCTCCATGAAAAAAACCTCCGGATCAAATGTTTCCATTCGAACCGGAGGTCCTCTAATTCATTATCATTCCAACCTATTCGTACTCAAACACCGCATCCGGCGTCAGCGTTACATTTGGAGCATAACTCGGCATCTGACCGGTCTCCTGCAAGTATTGCTCGACAATCCGGTTAGCATCAACCAGGGAGGTCAGCATCCAATCCTCATAGAGCTTGCCAAATTTCTTGAGGAGCCATTCTGACGTATATTCATTGGACAATGTAAACAGGGAATAGATCTCACGCACGGTATTGGTACGCTTGCGGCCATTATCATCCGTCCAGGTAACCTTTTTATTCAAGTCTACCTTGCGGATATCTTCTGTTTTGGTAGCCAGGATGCCATTCTTGTATTGAAAATAAATCCGCAAGGATTTTTCGTATTCATGGCCTTTAAGCAGTTTCCACCCAGCCATACTCCCGCTTGCATTGACTGCAGACATTTTGCTTTTACCAGAAGTTCCTCCTGAACTGGAGTTCTGCGCCTTCTTCTGCTCGCCCTTCACAACAAATTGTGCTGATCCCAGGGCGACGGTCATTTGCTGTTTGGATGCATCCCACTTTAGCTTTGCACCCAGCGCTGCGGTTAACAGGTCCGCTGACACCAGTGTCTCCCCCTTATTCTGGATCGGAGCTCCTTTCATGTTTACGGTTTTACCGTTGATCTTCGCCTGTTTACTACCGGCCTTAACAGTTATCTCCGTCTCCCCTATGGTAATATCAAAGGTCTTGGAAGCTGCCTGATACTGAACCGTGCCTCCCACCGCTTCAAATACCCGTTTCAGCGGCAAATAAGTAATACCCTTCTCCTGCTTGGCGTTCTCGAGCGGCTTGCCAAGTCCCGAAACGATCTTGACCGATTGCTTCTTGCCGGTAATATCCACCGTCAGAGTGGCTTCACCCACACCTAGGATTTTGTAGGCTCCCTTCTCTACCGCTTTGATGATGTGCGGCTTATCTACAGACAAAGCGATCATATTGCCCGGAATCTTGTGTTTCTCTCCATTACCATACTGAAATTCAACAGTTGGAGTAATGGAGCTTCCTACCTTCGGCTTACTATTCGATACTTTTAGCGTAACGCTGGTAATGCTTGGAACTGGCACATCGTATTGTTGTCCGTTATCATACTCTATCCATGTGCCATCCATTAATTGTGCGAAAAAGCTTTTGGAACCTCCAATTCCCACAATCTGTTGAACCCCGCTGATCCCGTTCAACGGGTTCATTTCGAATGTTTGGGTGAACACATCCAATTTGGCATTCCACACAGTCCCATCCTTTTTCACAATAATCAACTTCTGTTCTTTACCAAAAGAAATGTCAGCTGCATCTTGAATCAGTTTTTGTGACAGGTAGGTTGTGCTGCCATTAATGCGAAGTGTACTGAACAGTACGAGCCTTCCGTCATTATATAAAATTGCGGCATAGTCGCCGGCCACTTTAATTTTGCGAATGGAGTTCACATCCGTCACTTGACCCAGGGCCACGGGCTCCGGCGTATAGGCGCTATTGTGATACAATATTGTCCCCGACTGGGTAACACCACCGATAATACCCTTATTCTCATCAAATATGGAAATCCCCTCAAAGCCCTTTACGGCTTGCGGTTTGGAACTATCCAGGCGGTTAACGTTGCCATCAGAGGTCAGCCAGTAGCCTTGTCCAACCTGCTTTACGTTACTCTGGCCCGCCACATTCTGAAAACCGGATTCTCCCCACATGACCAGTCCACCAGCATTGTTCACACCGAATCCGTACTCGCTTGATCCCGCAATCTGTTTCAGGTCCCCACCCATAGGAAGCGGGATTTTGGTCATTGGAAGACGGGTATAAGTAACCCAAGCTGTACCATCCTCCATTAAGGGTGTGCCATCAGGCAGCAGCATCGCAATCTTAGAGCTTGCCTTGCCCGACTCGCCATAAGCAGCTCCGGCAGCTGTCGGGACTATCATACACACCGCTAACAGCAGCATTAACATTTTTTTTAACATGCATGAACCTCATCTCTCTTAGAATGTATCACTTTCAAATCTAGTAATTTTGAACCAGGAATATTATACCATTCAATAGAATGAAACCATATTAAAATTTGGCAGCGTTGCTGATGGTGGCGGTGGTAACAGGGTCGCATGGCGGTCCTGGGGGCACGGTTGCGTGGCAATGGTGGGGATGGTCGCATGGCGGTCCTGGGGCACGGTTGCGTGGCGGCGGTGGGGGCGATGGTCGCATGCGGTCCTGGGGGCACGGTTGCGTGGCGGTGGTGTGATATGGTAGCGATGTGGCAATGGTGACGTAGTGGTGGTGGTGTGACATGGTAGCGATGTGGCAATGGTGACGTAGTGGTGGTGGTGCTGCCGCTCTTAGGGCTAACGGACAGAGGATTCGTTATTTAGCTGGAAAAGTGTTGTTTTTGAGACTAACGGACATGAGATACGTTATTTGTGATATGAGTCAGCAATTTGTTTGTTTTATGAGGTAATAAGGGATCCTGAGTCCGTTAGATTCAAAAAAGGGACTAAAAGAGGCAAATAACGGATCTGGAGTCCGTTAAGATGTCGGAACAGCGGCAAGAACCAGGGTTACTCGCGTAATAGTGGTGTTGGGGACCAACCCCAGAATCTTTGTACACGGGGCTTGCAATCACCACGGCAGCAGCACCTTCAACAGCCGTGATCCGGATTTCCGCAACCGATACATTCAAAACCTGATGCAGACACCAACCGTTGGGAGGGCGCCCCATCCTTTCATCGGTCTCCACAACTAACAGCCACTCCTTCTCAGGAACGAGCAGCAACTCCCTTGCTGTACCGGTTCTGAGGGCACGGGCAATCCAAGATTGATGTGCCAAATCGCAGAAAAAACGTCCCTAAAGCCTGTCTCCAGACTTTAAGGACGCCTCCCTATACCTCACTCAGTTTATACGCTCAAACACTTTGAAACTCCTGTCTTCTTGCAGAGCTACCAACGTATCATCATTCACGATATAGATCTCCGTGCCTTCTTGAAGTTCATTCGACGATAGGTTCGTATCCGGGTATTGATCCGGCTCGAGCTGCTTCTGAATCCTACCCGCCAAGGTCAAATCTGCATCGGCAAAAACTTCCGCAGATTCGATGCCCTTTCCGATATACTCTTCATCGTTATAATTTAACACAGACGCATAACTCACCGACTGCTTGCTCCCGCAGCCCAAACACAGGATTAACAATAAACTGATGACAGGAATCCCTGCTAACTTTAGCCTGTTGCCCACAAGTCCTCCTCCTTTATAGCCTTTGCATTACCGTTTTTCTATAAAAAAGAGATTACAGCAGCTCATCCAGACGCGCCTCTAATTCTGCCCTATCATAACGAATGAATGCCCCATTCACCGTTCCAACCAGCACCTCATGCTCCGTTATGTTCAGCGCGCCATTTCTTGCATACTGCTCACGCAGGTCAACGTTGCCGGTGATCACATGCTGCAACCTTCCCAAGCTCTTGCCGGTCTCCTTGTTCAGCACCACCAGATCACTGCCAAGGCTTATAAGCAGGTAACGGTCCAATATTCCATAACTGCTGCCAACCAGATGGGATACATCTTCTTTTGCTTGCAACGAATGATCCATCTTCCAAATCACGCTGCCGGTCTTCTGATTCACAGCGGCCGGGATGCCGTTCAAGGTTAGATAGACTCTCTCGCCCTCAATAATTCCGCGGGCTGCCCTTCCCTTCAGCGTCCAGACTTCCTTCCCTTCAACGCTGTCATACAGCACGGTTTCGTAAGCGGTCGCCCCGCTGAAATACTTCCCGTTCAGCGCACGCTGCACCAGCAGATACCGCTCATCCAGCACCTCAAACCGTTCCATTTCGGAGGCTGGATAAACGCCCTCCCGCTCACCGGTCCTCGTATTGAACAGAACCCACTGGCTGCCCAGCAGCATCCATCTTGTCGTAAGGTCCGCTGGCGCTATCGGATCATAACGATGTCCTCCCGTAAAATACGAATCCCGGGTCGGATCGTCCATTGTCCTTTTCCCGACGTTGTCATACCAAACGGCTTTGCCGGTTACAGGATCATACCCTTCAAGCCGCCCATTCTGTTCGATGAGTATGTACGGATCATCGCCCTGGCTTAACAGACGGTGGTCGCCAGTCAGCGTCTTTTTCCAGCGCAGCTTGCCGGTTTCCTGATCCAGCACACTCAGCAGACTCCGGGTTTCATGCAAATTAAGCGGTTCATCCAGAACAATCGCGTCTTGCACAGCCGTCATGGTCAGGCCAAATTCATTCTTCGGCTTAACCTCCCACAGCACTTTACCATCCGATAGCCGGATATGACGCACCCTGGCTTGATAATTTTTGATGACGGGATTGTAGGCCGAGAACATCGTGACATGCTCGCGATCCTTATCTATTACGGCCGTATACCAGCCAAAACCTGCATCCTCCTGCCACAGTTTCTTGCCTGTGCTTCGATCGATGGCATACAGGGATGAATGATCGTGCATGCCGCTATAACCGCCGTCATCTCCCTTGAGGAGCAATACGTCCTCGCTCGCCTCCAGCAGGAACGTATAATTCAGACTGCCCTGATTTCTCCAGGCGGGGTCAGCCTCTATCGTCTTTAGCGGCGGTACAGCGGCAAAATGATAGGTAAACTCGTAGTCATCACCAGCACCTCTACGCTCAAACACTCCCGTCGCAGGCATCGTCCATTCGCTAGCCACCAGCTTTCCGGCAGGTGAGAAGGTGGCTGTATAATGTACATCCCGCAGCTCATACCTCCAGGTTTCACCCAGGATCATCGGTTTACTGGAGCTCTGCTCCTGATTCCGTGAGGTCTCCCTCACCTGCGGCTCTCCGAGCAGTTTTTTCACATAAGGAGAGCTGGTTCCTTTCTTGAAAAGAAACTCCGTCAAGTTGCGCACCACATCGGTCGATAATTCAGACTCCCCATCCAGCAGTCCGTCGGGCAACGTCTGTTTGCTTGCTATGTCCTTTCCTTGCACCCACATCATCGCCGGGCGATAGATCTGGTAATCATCCTTCCACTTGGCAGGAGGGATGATAACACCGTACCAGTCCTTCCACTGTGCGACGGCAACGAGTGACATTCCGGCAGCTGTTACCGGCCATCTGACCCCGCTCCCGGGAGCCAGGTATAGACTGCCGCTACTGCGCAATTGAAGCGAGAGCGGGGAAATTTCTTGGCTTAGTGCTGCTTCCTTGGTCGCATACCACGTCGGGAGCCACAAGTCTCCTCGGGAATCGGATTGGATATAGGACATTTCGTCTTTCACGGAGCTGATCCGGAGCACTTCTCCCTTGGCTCCATAATAACTTGCCTTAAGATCTGTCAGATGGCTGTTCTTGGTAAGCGCACTAGGAAAAAGGGCGGTCTTCTGCCGGATCGTGACCGTTTGACCTGCTTTAATAACGTCTGCGGCACCAGCAACGACAACACGAGCGCTCTCCTCCGTCCGCTGAGCCGGAACCCAAATGAGCGATATACTGACGGCTGTCACTATGCCGATGAACCATCGCTTTCGGATCGATACACGTGAACTCACAGGAACCATCCTCTCCAATACAAGCGTATATATGGTAAACGCTATTATAAGACAATATGTTCCATAATCCAAAGAAAAAGCTCCCTTTCGCGAAGGGAGCTTTTTCTTGTTTCTCTCGTTGTTGCGTAAATAAGGTAATCCTCTCACCGGATACGGCGTGGTATTTTCAACGGAACACGACTTGCCGGCTTTCCCTTCATCGTCGTATTTCCAATCTCTTGCCCGAGTCATATAGTAAACGGCCCTGCGGCACCTGCTCCCCCGTCATTTGCCTTGTACGATGAGTCACCCCATCCCACACTTCACCCCATAACTTCTCTATAAAAGATGCAGAAGAGGCAGGCGAATCCTTATGCATTTCTGCTGTTGATCCCTTAAGGCTTTTGCCGCTTGGAGTTAACGCCTCTCTGTAAGACATCCGGTCCCCTCCGCATCCCGATACAAACAAGACCATAACAATCAGACCCATTGCCAACCATACCATCGTAAATCCAGCGTTCTGCTTCGCATGCTGCAACAAACTCATCTTCGCTGCCTCCTTATGTACTTCCTGAAGGAAAGTATAAGGAACATATCTTATCAACCAGGCTTCCAAATCCTTAACGATTGCTTAAATTAAACTGAACAATTACATCGGGCATGCGATTGCCAGCGTGAAAGCTTTCTTATCTTATTTGTCAACAAAAAACGCTCCCTTCAAAGGGAGCGCTCCGTCAAGTACCCGCCAGCCTGTATAGCATCCGTCATATGACTTTAGGGAAACGCGTTTCGAAGGTCGTTCTCCGCTCATCGCTCCGCACCCGGATTTCGCCGCCCTGGACCTCCACAATGCTCTTCGTAATCGCCAGTCCCAAACCGGTGCCGCCCGTCAGCTTCGAACGAGAGCCTTCCACACGGTAGAAGCGGTCGAATATGAAGGGCAGATCCCGCTCGGGAATCGGATCGCCATAGTTGGTGAAGCTGATGCTCACCTGATCCCGATCGCTTCGGACGGTGATGTCGATGATTTTGCCGGATTCTCCGTACCGGATCGCATTGGATATCAGATTCTCATAGGCACGGACAAGCTGCGCGCCGTCTGCCATGATGATGAGGTCTTCCTCTGCCGTTAGGTTGCATTCCATCCCGGATTTCTCCAGAGTCGGTACCGATTCCTCGATAAGCTGCCTGATGAACCGGACCATATCGATCTTCCGGATATCCAGCGGGAGCCCATTATTAATCCGTGTATATTCAAACAGATCATCAATCAGCCTTTTCAGATTTTGGGCTTTCTCATAAGCGATATTTACGTAATATCGCAGCTCCACCTCATCCTGATATCGATCCTCCTCAATCACCTCAAGGAATCCCAGTATCGAGGTAAGCGGAGTCCGCAGGTCATGAGAAACCCCTGTAATCAGATCATTCTTGGTCTTCTCGGCGTAGCGCTCCTCCAGAATGGATTGATGCAGCTGCCTGCTCATCTGATTGATGCTCTCGGCTACCTCGCCCAGTTGACTGCCGGAATAAACCGGAATTTCGGTATCGAAATTCCCTTTGGCAATTTCACGAAGCCCGTGCGTAATTTCCTCCAGGTAAGCGTTCAACTGCTCGGTCATGTGATTAATGCTGGAAGCAACGCTGCCTAATTCATCCTGGGTTTTGAGCTCGATTTTGGAGTCGAATCGTCCGGCTGTAATTTCCTGAAGTCCTATCTGGATCTTCTGCAGATCTATTACGAACCATCTTGTGGTCATATAATAGCTGGCAAAAAAGAGAATGATGCCCGTGAGCATCATGACTGGCTCCGAGCCAATGTTATTGATGAGCCAGGCAAGCGGCGAATTGATCGCCGGTATGCTGAGGATCAGCGTGCTTAATGAATAGAGAATAATAAGCAGGGCAGCCGTAATGCCGATGCTGCTGAGCAGCATGAGCATCATCTTCAGGCGGATGCTATGGAGCTTCATTACTTTCAAGTCTGTCACCTCTGCTTAAGTTTACTCTATCTTGTACCCGATTCCCCATACGGTTTTTATATACTCCGGCTGCTGCGGATCCTTCTCGATCTTCTCACGCAGCTTGCGAATATGGACCATGACCGTGTTTTTCGATTCCATGAACGGCTCATTCCACACCTCGGTATAAATCTTGTCCATGCTCAGCACCAGCCCGCGGTTAATAGCCAGCATATGCAGCAGGGCAAACTCGCGCGGTGTCAGCTTGATCTCCTCGCCCGCCACCGTGACCCGGTGTGAAGCCACGTTGACAATCAGCTCATCGATCTGAATCTCGTTCTCGTTTCGTACCGATCTGCTGTTCAGGTGTTTGTATCTGCGCAGCTGCGATTTGATTCTGGCAATCAATTCGAGCGGACTGAACGGTTTGGTCACATAATCATCCGCGCCGATGCTGAGTCCTGCGATTTTATCAATCTCCTGGCTCTTGGCGGACAGCATGATGATCGGCGTGTTATTCTCCTCCCGGATCTTCATGCAAGCCTCTATCCCATCCATCTGCGGCATCATGACATCGAGGATGATCAAATCCACCTTCTGCGTTTTCAAAATCTCCAGCGCTTCCAGTCCATGAGAGGCCGTGAGCAGCTTGTAGCCTTCATTTCTCACGTAAATCTCCATTAATTTAATAATTTCGGTTTCATCGTCTACCATTAGTATCGTAACTAAAGACATGGCTCCTCCTTGATATGCAACTGACAGGAGAACGTCTACCAGACGCAAGCCTGTGCAGTCGAACCGCGCTGCGCGGCAGTTTCTATCCTGATGTTAGACACAGCCCTGCTCTCTCTTGGCATACGTCCTGGCTGCTGCGAAGCGAACTATGAACCAGAGAGCGGCACGGCAGGTTGATCGGCAGGCTTGACGAATTTCTTCGATTTCGGAATATTGCCGAATATTACCCAAGAGCCTGGTATATAGCGCACCGTAAGCTCGACAACGATCCATGAGAAGCCTAATGCGGCTGCAAAACCCCCGGCATACCACAGATGGGTAATAATCGAGCTCCCCGTGGCAAGCGGGAATTCACGGTAGATGAGCAGGAAGAACGGATGAATTAAATAGATTCCAAAAGAAATGGCCCCCAGTCTCTCCAGCGCAGGTGTCCAGCCACGAACCCCGATCCGATAAAATAGAATAGCAAGCTGGAGCAGCACCAGCGCCCCCAAATAGGTATGTGCATTCCACATCAACTCGTACAGCGTAGAATTATAACTCGTTCCGTGCAGACGATTGTTGTAATAAATGTAGACATGACCAAGACCCGCAGCAGCCCACATTACCCACAACATCACCCAAGCCGTAACGCGGTATGGCGTAACATTCGCACGGCTGATCACAATCCAGGCTTTCAGTTTCGGATAATAGATGCCGATAAAAGCTCCCAGCATGAAATAGGCCATGTAGGACAACGCCCAGCTTCCCTTATTCGGTACCTGCCAATAATACTTATTCATAAGTATAAACGTCCACTGGATGACCAGTCCAATCGGTATCGCCCATTTCGCAAGCGACGGCAGTTTCTTGAACAACCACAGCGCAAGCGGAAACAGCACGTAAAACTGAATGCTGATAAAGACAAAATATAGATGCGTATAGGCTTTGCCGGTCAGCAGCTTCTGAACAAAACTCTCCATCGTGTCGCCAAACGGTCTGCCTTGATAATACAGGTAGTGAAGCAGCACGAAGTAGAACACCGAAAAGAGCGTGTAAGGAATGATAATATATAACAGTCTTTTTTTGTAAAACCCGCCAATCAGCTTCTTCGTCGTGGGACGATCATAGTAATTGTAGAAGAGGACCAGACTGCTCAAAAATATAAACGTAGGCGTTCCGTACTTCATAAAGATATTCATGAAATTGTAGATAAAAAAATACTTGGACTCCGTCATGGCGGACACCGCATACGACGTAGAGTGAACGGACAGGACGCCGAGAATGGCAAATGCGCGTACCAGCTGCAGTTCGGGAAGACGCTCCCTTGGCAATACATTCGTTTTGTTCATAGAATTACCCTCTCATCTGAAGTCCGGTTATTTTCGTGTGTTAGACGAAACGGATTCATAAAGTATATAGGACAGTTCTTAACGCTATACTTCCAAATCCTTAACAATTACTTAAGATTCTGGTCCCTTCTCCTAACATAATTCTTCTTGATTGCATGAAGTCCTTGGACTTACAATTAAATTATCTTTCCAATCGGGGTAAAAATGGGAATATGGAAGGTGGTTCATATATATGAATTCACAGGAATACAAGCAATTTTATGATACCGTAGGAGCCTTGAACGGCTGGGACTTCAGCCAGATCAGATGTTCTTCAGAAGGCGTGGAATGGGATTTCTATGATCAGGTCAGTCGATTATGCACAGCTTCCGATGTTCTGCTTGATATCGGTACTGGCGGCGGAGAGAGCCTGTTGTCTACCGCCTCCCACGCAGCATTGCTGGTTGGGATCGATCTTTCCCACACCATGGTTGAAACCGCCCGGCGGAATATGCAGCGGACCGCGATTTCCAATGTACGCTTTGCACAGATGGAAGCTGAGTCGCTCTCATTCCCTTCGGAATTTTTCAATATCATCTCATGTCGGCATTCCCCTTTCCACGCATCCGAAACTGCCAGAGTCCTGATGGAGGATGGCGTATTTCTGACGCAGCAGGTTCGCGAGTGTGATAAAGCCAATCTGGTACAGGCCTTTGGAAGAGGACAATCCCTTCGTCCGGACGGCAGCCTGAAGGAACAGTATACGAAGGAACTCCAGCTTGCCGGATTTCGCAATATTCATTATGCCGAGTATGATGCAGTCGAGTACTACGAGCGCGAGGAGGACCTGATCTTTCTGCTAAAGCACACACCCATCATTCCTCGATTCGGTCAGGAGGAAGATGATTTCCGTATCCTTCAGCAGTTTATCAGCGACCATCGCACCGATCGGGGAATTCGGACGAATGCCGCGCGGTTTATGATGATAGCCCGAAGATAAGAGAAGTCGAACCACTATCTTTTATCCTCCGGATATCCATACCCCATATCAGCCTGCCATTAAACACAAAGAGCGCACAAGGGACAAGGCCCTTGTGCGCTCTTTTTTTGAGAGAGAAATTCCCTATTATCTCAGCATGATTGAACCGCCATCTACCATCAGTGTTTGACCCGTCACGTAGTCGGAATCGGAGCTTGCCAAAAAAACGGCCACGCGTCCGATATCCTGCTCGGGATCCCCCATTTTTTTCAGCGGAATTTTATCGACCATGCCTTGGTATTCTTCCGGGAATGCCTTGCTCCACTGCTCAACGCCCGGCGTCAGTGCAATGGGACTGATCAGATTGACGTTGATGCCGTCGGCTCCCCATTCGTTGGCGGCCACGCGGGACAGCCCGCGAATGGCTTCTTTTGCTGCGGCATAGGAGGCTTGGTTCACCATGCCCGACAGACCGGCACCGGATGCAAAATTAATCACTTTGCCCCGAGTTGCCTTCAGATGAGGATAACACGTCTGCATAAAATAAAACGTCGGATAAAAACCGGTATCAAACGACAACGCCATCACGTCATCGGTTGTATCCACGATAGGTACCTGCTTGGATACATGTGCATTGTTAACGAGAACGTCGAGTTTGCCATAAGTTTTCATAACATCATCAACAATACTCTGAATCGAGGATTTATGGGTAATATCACCGTTGATAAACATCGAATCACTGAACTCTTTCAGTCTTTTCTCCGTTTCACGCCCTTTCTCCTCATTCACGTCCACAATCACAACCTTAGCGCCTTCCTTAGCCATGGCAAAAGCCATGCCGCTGCCGATGCCTCCGGCACCACCTGTAATTATAGCTACTTTATCCTTGAGTCTCATGCTGTATGCGCCTTCTTTCATCAAAATGATAGCTTCACTATCAACGATAGAGCATTTCGTGGAGAATTTCAAATTGCACCTATATTATCCCGCTGAAATATGGAAGCATATTTCTTATGCATCAAAAAAAAGCAAGCCTCTCACCAGGAGAAGCTTGCTGTCCATATTCGGATATGGTCATCACCGATCAGTGAATCTTATCGCTATTAACCGTTGACCAGCAGCTCTTTCAACTGCTTGATCTGTTTACGCTCTCCCGCAAGCACCAATGTCGATCCCGCTGTCAGGATATCGTCCGGACCCGGATTGATTCTCTGCTCTTTCTTGTTCACAATCGCTAATACATTAGCACCTGTACGTTGACGAACCTGTAGCCCCGCAATGGATTGTCCCACGCATTTGTAATGCGGCTCAATTCGTGCCCATTCGATGATCAGATCCTCCAGTGTCACCTCAATGGTCTCCAATGCTTTCGGTTTATACGTCATGCCGCCAATAATCCCGGCGATTTGTCTAGCCTCGTCATCTTCTAAGGTAATCTGGGAGATGCTCTCCTCAGGATTGTCATCTTCAAAGTGGTACAGCTCTCTTCGGCCGTCGTCATGTATAACAACAACCAGCTTATCCCCTGATCTCGCCTGAATAAGGAACTTCTTCCCGATACCCGGCAGATCAGATTCGCGAATAATACTCATGTGTAAATCCTCCGTTCTGGGTTAATTCAATCTCTAGATTATATAGATTAGTTGGGAGAAAGTAAATCATCTCGGTCGTCCTTATGCTTTCCTTTTTTTCACTTTCTCCACAGGATCGGTCCATTTGAATAATTGATTCATTCCACGGTACACGCGTTTTGATTCTTTCGCTAGAAGAGGCCCAAGAATCGCGAGAATCAGAACATAGAGCGCAGAGAATGGTTTCAGCATTGCGGACAGTCCGCCCGCGAGTCCCAGATTGGCAACGATAATCGTAAACTCGCCCCGTGCCATAATAGTCAACCCGATGTTAAGCGACGACTTATGCGACAGTCCAGCCTTGCGTCCCGCGATCATACCAGCAACGAGGTTGCCGATAATGGTCAGCACCACGGCGCCAAGTGCCAGCCATAACGCATTTCCCAGGGTGGTCGGATCGATACCAAGACCAAAACTGAAGAAGAATATTGCCCCAAAAAAATCACGGAAAGGAATAACCAGCTGCTCAATCCGCTCGCTATGCTCCGTCTCGGATAGAGCTAGTCCAAACAACAGCGCACCGATCGCTTCGGCTACGTGCAGGGTCTCTGAGAACCCGGCAATAAAGAACATCGTTGAGAAAACAACAATAATGAAAATCTCGCTGGACGTAATATTCAGCAATTTGTTAAGTATAGGCGGGCCTTTTCTCGCAATGACAAAGAACAACAGCATGTAGCCAATGGAAATACAAACCGAGATGATCGTTGCTCCTACCGATGTCGCCCCGCCTAACAGCAGTCCAGACATGATCGACAAGAACACGGCAAGGAAAATATCATCGAACAAAATCATACCGAGAATAAGCTCCGTCTCCGCATTACCGGTGCGTCGCAGATCTACCAGTACCTTAGCCACAATCGCACTGGAAGAAACAGACAACTATTCCTGCGATGATCAACGTCTCATACAGTGGCATATTGATCAGGAATCCGTAAGCAAGACCCAGTACAAAGTTCAATACTACATATACGGTTCCGCCTACCACAATGTTTCGTCCAGATTTGATCAATTTTTGAACGGAGAATTCAAGGCCGAGATAAAATAGCAAAAATAGGATACCCATCTGCCCCAGAAAATCAATGATTCCCTGGCTCTCGATAAACTTAAAATCCAGAATACCTATCGTTGGTGCATGTGGCCCTACAAGCATCCCCAGCACAATCAAGAATGGTATAATTGAGAACTTGAGTTTTCCGGCAATCGCAGAGGCTATAGCAACCAGAATCAGAGCAGTTCCAACCTCAAACATCATATGATCCATAGAAGACCTCCTCCTCCTCAAATTTTATTACTGGCAATCATTTCTATTATACATAAAAATGCATACATTTACAAAAATGCATCCATATTCTTTGGTTGACTCCGATTTAGATCATTATGTTCGAGCTCATAATAAATCTCATTATTTGATTAGTTATTTCATTGTTTCCATTAAATATAAATTCTATCCGAAAATCACAAACAATCCTGCAATAATGAATAAATATACATTATTATGCATGATACAACAGGTAAAAAAATCCATGTATCTACACTTAGCCACGCATCTCTACAACCGATATCCTTTTCGAACAGAAAAAAAAGAGCCTCATGGCTAGTGCCACGGGGCTTCTGTCATTTTCGTATTTATTTAAACCAGCCTTTTTCCTTAAAGCGGGTAATCGCCTCAATCCGGTTGCTGACGCCAAGCTTATCCAGAATAACGGAAATATAATTACGAACCGTCCCTGTTGTAATGAATAGCTGGGTGGCGATTTCTTTGGTGTTCTTGCCGTCTGCAATGAGACTGAGAACTTCCTTTTCCCGTTCCGTCAGCGGATTCTCTTCACCGGAATAGGCTTCGTCCACCAGCTCCGAGGCATATATCCGTCTGCCTGCCATAATGCTGCGAATGGATGCAGCCAATTCCTCGCTCGGGCTGTCTTTAAGCAGATACGCGTTAGCACCTGCCTTCACGGCACGCTCGAAATACCCGGGCCGGGCAAAAGTCGTCAAGATCATAACCTTACAGCCATAACCCTTCAACTCTTCGGCCGCCTCAAGCCCGTTCATCATGGGCATCTCAATGTCCATGATACAGATGTCCGGTCTATGAAGTTTGACGAGCTTTACGGCATCCTTCCCATTGCCCGCCGTTCCAACCACCTGCATATCTTCCTCCAGATCAAGCAGTGAGGCCAGAGCTCCAAGCAGCAGCCGCTGATCTTCGGCAATGACAATTCTGATCATATTCCCGCCTCCTTATCCGGCAGTCTGAGCACAGTAGGTACTCGAAGGACAAGCGTTGTACCCTCGCCAGAAGTGAACTCCATGCTTCCATTCACGAACTCAAGCCGCTCTCTCATGCCTCGCAGCCCATTACCGCGATTCTTCGCATCCGTCACAAATCCCGTTCCATTATCCTTCACCCTCGCAACCAGATCGCTTTCGGTGGATTCAATCGCAATGGAGCAGGTCGTTGCATTGCTATGTTTGACTATATTATTCACGGCCTCTTTCAGGCACATGCTGATTACATTCTCATTCATTAACGAAAGATTATCCGGCTCCAGCGTTCCCTCAAAGGTCAGCTCGATCTGAGCCGCCTTTAATATTTGCCGAATGCGGAAGAACTCATCCGTAAGCCGGGTGCCCCGCATCCGCGTCACCATCTCGCGCACTTCTTTCAGTGCGGTTCTGGCCGTCTGGCGAACATCGTCGATCTCGGCTTGGGCTCTTGCCGTATCTTGTGTCATCAATTTGCCGGCCAAATCACTTTTAAGACCGATGAGAGACAGCTTTTGTCCCAGTGTATCATGCAAATCGCGGGCAATCCGCTGGCGCTCCTCCAGCTTGACGAGTTCAGAGATCCGTTTGTTCGCATCCTCCAATTGGCCCTGGAGTTGATCATTCTTATTTCGGTTATAGTTGGTCACGGGAAGCAGAATTACGCCTACCACACTGACCAGAACAAACGGTAGCTGTGTTATAAAGAACGGATTCCGCGTTAACAATCCATAATTGACCGTAATGACTGTCGTTATCAGATGAACGGTATACAGCGTGAAAAAACCGGCCTTATTCCTGATATTCCCGATAAAAAATGCGAGAAACAACGAGAAATAGATGTAACTGAAAACCACAGACATCGTGATTGATATCAGAATCTGCAGACTCGTCCAGAAATATACAACCCAGCCTTTCGACAGAAAGGACAAGACATAGAAGGCAAAAAACATCACAATCATCAGAATACCGATGACAATCTGATAGGTAGACGTCGACCGGAAGATGAAATAAAACGGAAGGATGTAGAAGACAACCCATACATACGGGCTTAACCCCGTGCTTTTATGAAATATCTGATACCATTTCTGCATGGGGTCCCACCTTCCGTCGGTTCAAGCTGATGAATTACTCGCCCTGCACTCTGGGTCTCGGGCTTGCCAGGTTCTTTTCGGCTTTCTCCAATACTGATTCTTTTGACGTACGCAGCGATCGCCGTGCATCCTTAAATGTTACAAACAGTTTTTTCTCTTCGTCCCATAAACGGAAGCGAATGGACTTCAAGCTGGTTTTCAGCGTAATCGTTGTTGCTTTTTGAAGAGGAGGTGCTGCTTCATGCGCCTTCTCAAGGTTATAGTTAGGAACCTTCGGACTAAGATGATGAACATGATGGAAGCCGATGTTGCCCGTGATCCACTGCAGAACCTTCGGCAGTTTGTAATAAGAGCTGCCTTCAACGGCTGCGTTGATATAACTCCATTCTTCATCATGCTCATAGTACGTCTCCTCGAATTGGTGCTGTACATAGAACAGCCATATCCCCAGCATTCCCGATACCATGAATATCGGAGCTTGAACGAGCAGGAATGCCTGCCATCCAATCGCCCAGCATAGCACTGCATACAAAGCCACAATCGAAATATTCGTTATATAGTTGCTGATCTTCTCCTTACGTCTCGCACCTTTACGGTTAAAACGATAGGAAACCAGAAAAATAGCGATGGGACCAAGGCCAAACATGACGATCGGGTTACGGTAAACCCGGTAGTACAGACGCTGCCAAAAGGATGCCGCTCCATACTCTTCAACGGTTAATACCCACATATCGCCGATTCCCCGCTTATCGAGGTTGCTGCTCGTAGCATGATGAATGGCATGCGTGTTTTTCCACTGCTCATAAGGACACAGCGTAATAACGCCCGTAATCGTGCCAAGGATTCTGTTCGCCCGGCGATTCTTGAAGAAAGACCCGTGAGTGCAGTCATGGAATATGATAAACGTCCGAACAACAAACCCCGAAGCAATAACGGCTATGGGAATGGTAAGCCAGTAAGATACAGATAAGCTTAGATAGGCGGCATACCATAGCAGTATTAAGGGAACCAGTGTATTAAGAAGCTGACCTATACTCGCCTTTGTGTCAATTTCCTCATAAGGGGCAACGTTCTTTTTCAAGCTGGACAGTTTGTTATCGGGCTTAGCCATAGTTGTCTTCCTCCTCGTAATGAAGCGCAAGGACGTTATGATCTCATTACGCACTTGTCTAACCTAATTATAAATAGTTTGTCATGTGCGTCGTAGTCATAAACGTCATTTCGGGAGTATGACAAATATCATATACCTGCCCGGGAGTCCGCCGGGAACCTCAAGCCGATCTGGCGTCTGGCTTCCTGCATGATTTCAGCGGTAATGAGAGAGTTGGCATGCGTATTAGTTGCACTTTCCCGTTCACCGCATTTTAATAAATCAATGAATTCCTGAGCTTCATAATACATGGATTCATGGGTTTGCAGTTGGGTTACGTTCTCAATCGTGCCGTCTCTATAGTGGATCTTCACATCATACGGTTGATTGATCTTATCGATGATCATTGTTCCATTCTCGCCCTGGATCTCGGCAGGAGCATAGGAATCACTGATCTTAGAATGCATGATGACGGCTTCCATTTCCGGATATGATAACAACAGACTCCCCTCCCCATCAACCCCGGTGGATAACATATAGCCTGAAGCTTTCACGGAGTCCGGTTTACCGAACAGGGTAACCAGAGGGTACAGGCAATAGATGCCCAGATCCATCAGTGAGCCGTTGGAATACTCGGGATTGAATGCATTGAGAACCGTGCCCTGCTTATAAGCATCATAACGGGAGGAATATTGGCAGTAGCTTGCGAAGTAACGCCGAATCGGGCCCAGCTTGTACAGGTTGTCCCTTACGATTTTGAAGTTCGGCATTAATGTCGACTTCAAGGCTTCCATAAGCAGCACGTTATTGTTCTTGGCAGCTTCAATCATCGCAGACACTTCAACCGCATTGGAGGCCATCGGCTTCTCACAGAGGACATGCTTCCCATGGTTCATGCATTGTACAGCCTGCTCTGCGTGATAGGCATTCGGACTCGCAATGTACACAGCGTCAATCTCATCATCCTGCAGCATCGTCTCGAGACAAGTGTATACTTTTGGATCTGCATACTTTGCCGCGAATACCTTGCCCTTCTCTTCCGCTCGAGAATACACGGCGGCAAGAATAAATTCCTCGGTCTCCAGAGCCGCTTGAATAAACCGCTCGGTAATCCAGTTTGTGCCGATGATGGCAAAACGGATGGTCATCCTTAATCCCTTCCCCTCTTATCTTCATAATTGATTTCGTTTCTCGTTTACACCCATCCTTCAAATGCAGCAATCTTCTCTCGTGCCGAATCCGGAATCGGCGTGCTCTTGCCTGTCGCCGTATCAATGAGCACAATGGTTCCGCGTCCGGCAGCCTTTAAGGCACCGTCCACCACAATCGCATACTGCACATCCATCGAGGAACGCCCGATCTCTGACACCCGGACATGAAGCTTGAGCGGGTCCTTCAAATACAGCTGTGCCAGATACTAGACACTCCAGATCCGCAACAACCGATACGGTCTTGTCACTGAATAAATCCTCGGTTAATCCCAAATTCTCGAAATACTCAATGCGTCCCTGTTCAAAATACATGAAATAACTGACGTTATTCACATGACCCAGCATGTCGGTCTCGCAGTACCTTATCTTTATCGGAATTTCAAAGTGGAAAGTGTCCAGCCAAGTCTGAGGATCCGGTTGGATAAAGGTTGTTTTTTTCATGATGAGTCCCCTTTCTCTTTATAAGAGGCGAATGTATGTACAATTTAAAATCAGCCTTCTACAAGGATAATGAAAAAAAGTTACGTACGTCAACTAAATAGCCAAATCATGGATAACATACCGGATTTATAGGAAAAAGACCATCCACTCTGGCAGCAGGATCACTGGAGGGAAGGTCTTTAGAAAGTATACATGTGTATGTGATGTAAGTGAAGCCTCAACCTTGCTGTTCCAGCTTCCAAGCGCGGCGGTTGCCTACAATGGCTGTATCAATGCCTCTTCTTATAGTAAGTCAAGGCAAGCGCCAACGCCAAAACGGAGCCCTTCACGATATCCATTGCATAATAAGGAACGGACAGCATGATCAGGCCATTTTGCAAAATACCGATCAGCACCGCGCCCACAAAGGTCCCCAGTGCATTCGGTTTGCCCGCTCCAAACACCGAGTATCCAATGAAGGTCGCAGCGACTGCATCCATCAGATAAGGTCCGCCGGAATTGACCTCGGCTGTCATCACTCGGGCACCGAGTATGATCCCGCCGATCGCAGCGAACAGCGCCGAAACCAGGTACGCAGCCAGACGATATTTACTCACTGGAATTCCGGATAAAGCCGCCGCTTCGCGGTTGCCGCCGATCATGTACATATACCGCCCATGTTTGGTATAGGTCAGGAATAGATGAACCACGATGACAACCAGCACCATAATAACAATGATCCAGGGAACTTGCCCGATCTTCTCGAACACCGCCGGAATTTTGCCGGTAGCAAAGTCCCCGCTGGGCAGAATCATATTCTGGGAGATCGTAGCGCCGCGGGTATACGTAAGAGCAACCCCTTGGAATATAAACATCGTCGCTAAGGTCATCAGCATATCATCGATCTTGAAGTTGATGACCAGGAAGGCATTGATCAGCCCTACAGCGAGACAGAACAGCAGTGTCAGGCCAATGCCGATGCCGATATTTTGCCCATGCCAGACGAACATGGATATGACCAGTGCATTCGCCAGGGAGGCCGTCGAGCCGACGGACAAGTCGAAGCCGCCTACGGCCAGCGAAACCGTCAAGCCCACGGCAATAATCGTAACAATCGAAATCGAACGGAGAATGTTAATGATATTGCTCGTATTCAAAAAGTTGTCGGCCACCGTGCCGAAGACGAGAATAAGCACAAATACCGTAATCAGTGTGCCGTATTTATATAGAAAATCAAATGCGAAGCTAGCCGCCGGCTTCTCCTTAACAGGTCTTGCTGTATTCATGTCAACCCGCCTCCTGTGCAATAAAGCAATATTTCCTCTTCATGGGATGACCGCGTCGTCAGCTCTTTAGTGATACTGCCGTCATACATCACATACACCCGATCAGTGATGCCAACGATTTCGGACAGCTCGCTTGAGGCGTACAGCACGCATTTCCCCCGCTTGGCAAGCTCGGCCACGAGATTGAATATATCTCGCTTCGCGCCAACGTCGACCCCCTTGGTCGGCTCATCAAAAATATACACATCCGCATCGACCAGCAGCCACTTGCCAATCGCCACCTTCTGCTGGTTGCCCCCGGACAGATTTCTCACCCGCGCCTTCTCGCTCGGGGTCTTGATCCCGAGACGCTCAATCATCTCTCGCGCCGCTTGCTTCTCCTTGCCAAAGCTCAGCCAGGACCCCCATTTGGAAAAATGGGACAGCACCGCGGCCGTTAAATTAACGGACACCGGCTCTTCAACGAACACGCCCTCGCGGCGGCGCTCCTCGGGCACCAGGGCAATGCCATGCCGCACAGCGTCATGCGGCGAGCCGACTGCGAAGCTTGCTGCCGCCCAGCCTGATCGTCGCCGGTCGAAGTATCGGATGCTCCGAATATTGCCCGGCACAGCTCCGTTTTCCCGGCGCCCACCAGTCCCGCCAGACCGACAATTTCCCCTTGGCGGATATGGAGATTCACGCCGTTAATTTTGCCGCTGTCCAGCATGTTGTTCACCTCAAACCAGGTGGGACCGATTTCTCGCTCGATGCGGGGGAATTGCTGGTCCATCTTGGCACCCAGCATGTATTCCACCACCTTCGGCTGGTCGATATTCGCGATGCGATCGCTTTTCACCAGCTGGCCATCCCGCATAATGGTAATCTCGTCGCAGATTTCATAAAGCTCCGGCAGCCGGTGTGATATGAAAATAATGCTGACTCCATCCTCCTTCAGCTTGCGCACCAGCTTGAATAGCTGCTCGGTTTCGCTGTGGCTGAGCGGAGCTGTCGGCTCGTCGAGCACCAGAATCCGGCACTGCTTGGAGACGGCTCTTGCGATCAGGACCATCTGCTTCTCAGCCAGCGTCAGCTCCGAAATCAGCTTTTTGCCGGAGACCCGTATATTCATGCGCGCCAGGATGGATTCGGCTTCCTGATAGAGTTCCTTCCAGCGGATCAGGTGCCTTCTTCCCATATCATGAACCGTCCGGTCCAGCATGATGTTCTCCCCGACGGTCAGGTTCGGAATGAGTGCCGTATCCACCTCTTGATACACGATCTGAATGCCGAGATCCTTCGCTTCCTTCGGCGAACGAATCTGTACCTCGCGTCCATCCAGCCAGATTTCTCCCTCGTAGTGGTTGTACGCTCCCGATAGGATCTTCATCAGAGTCGATTTCCCCGCTCCATTCGCACCGATCAACGCATGGGCAGTCCCTGCGGTCGTCTGAAAGTCAACATCGGTCAACGCCTTAACGCCTGGAAAAGAAATCGAGATGTGCTTCATTTGAAGTAAGGGGGCCTCAGTCGACAGAGTGGTCGAAGTGACGGCTGTTGTCTCCATAACGCTTCGCAAGTGTATTCTTCCCTTCAAATAGGATAGGGCGCCCTTATCGATAACCGACAAGAGCGCCTGTAGGAATAATGCTGTTTATTTGCCGTTGGCAGCTTTCAGTGCCTTCATCCAGTCCTCTTCGAACTCGGTGCTCGTTCCCCAGCTAGGGATGATATCAGCCAGGTTCACCATGTTGACCGCTTCGGTTGAACCCTCAAGGCCGGAACGCTCAATCAATACAGGCTCCAGGTTGTAGACAGCAGGTGTTTCCTCGCCAGCAATTTTCTTGGCAAGCAAACGGACATTGATTGCACCGATCATTTTCGGATCTACGGCAGCCGTAGCCACCCATGGGCTGTCCTTCTTCTGAATCAGCTCCAGGTCCGCATTGGACACGTCGATGCCGTAAATCTTAACCTCGGTACGTCCGGCTTCCTCTAGCGCTCTGGCCGCGCCGATCGCAAACGCATCCCACGTTGCAAAGATCGCGTCGAGCTCACCCTTCGGATATTTCGTCAGGATGGCGGATACCGCATTTTGCGTTTCCAGGGAAGTCTGGTCGCTCGCTACGCCGAAGCGCTCCACTTCCTTAATGCCCGGGTTGTTCTTCAACGTTTCCTGATAGACTGCATTACGGCGTACCATCGGCGGGAATCCATCTACCCACAGGTATGCAATGTTAGCATCCGGTCCTTGCTCTTCAACCAGCTTGTCCAGCGCAAGCTTCGCGAGCTGCTCATCGTCTTGCGAGGTCTGCGTAACCCCTGCAATGTCTCCGATCTCCGGCAGGGAGTCGAAGGTGACAACCGGAATCCCTTTATCCGTGATCTTCTTCACATCTTGAACCGATGCAGGATCGTCTCCATGCGATATAATAAATCCATCGTAATCACTGTCAATGGCCTGCGCGATGGCATCATGGAATTTGGCGGAGTCCCCGTTCGCCGAGAAGGTATCTACCTTAAAGCCGAGAGCCTCGCCTTCCTGCTTCGCACCAGCCAAAAATTGTGCCGTATGATCATCGCCCCCGATCTTGCGAACCACCATCAGCTTCACCGGATCCTTCTCGGCAATGCCTGCCGGCAGGTTCTCGACCTTGTCCGCCAGATTGCCTGCTCCCTTACCACTGCCGCTGCCTGATTCGGCACATCCGGTTAAGACAATCATAAACGCGAGCACCAGCGCCGTTAATTTCCTTACATGTTTACTGCCTTTCATGTTCTCTCTCCCCCTGTTTTCCGTAAAAAGGACTATTAATACAAGTAATCCTATAGGATTTAAACAAAGGCGTCAACTATTATTTTTTCGCTTTAATGCATTACACCATGCAGGACAAAAAAAATAGAAAGTTATTTCTAACTCTCGGGCAGGCCTCCTTCGGGAATTTTCTCAACGTCTTTCCTTTGTTTATATATGTATCGGTAGCTGCAAGCCCGCATTTCAGAGCTGTATGTCATTCTTATGAAAAAAGAGAGCTGCGGGCTGCTTTCATTTCATGCCCGAGCTCTTTTTAGTGGACAAGCTGTTTAAGCGCATATTACACCTACAGGGGTATGCCTTAATCCAAACGAACGCCCATCGTTTCGAGCCAAGCCTTCGCAATCAGGCCGTGCCCGGCAGGTGACGGATGCACGCCGTCCGGAGCCCAGAAGGCCGCTTCGCGGCGCACCGACGCTGCAGCGAACAAGCCGTCCAGCGGCACCAGCAGCGCACCGTATTCAACTGCCAATTCGCGCACCGCCGTAATTTTCGGATCCAGATCCTCGCGCCAAACTCTGCGATCCTCCGGATGCGGCAGCACAAACGGTTCTACGAGAACCAGCTTGGCGTCCAGCGCCTCTTTGGTGCGTTCGATCAATTTACGGTACCCGGACTTGAAATCCTCGGTGCTTGTCGGATCTCCGCTATCATACCGGCGCCAGGTGTCATTGATTCCGATATAGATGGATACCCAGTCGGGCCTCAGGTCCAGGCAATCCTCCTGCCATCTGCCATTCAGATCGACGACCCGGTTTCCGCTGATCCCTCTATTCAAAAAGGTTACATTCAACTCCGGAAATTTCATGCCAAACAACGAGTCGATCAATAGCGGATAGCCGTTGCCCAAGCTGCCGGAGAAGTTCCGGTCACGTCCGCAATCCGTAATGCTGTCCCCTTGAAATAATACAACATCCCCTTGCTGCAAACGATTCATTGCATTTCCTCCTCATCCGTGTTGTGCTAATGTACGTACAATTGGAAACTCGTTACGCTCATTTCTCGTGAGAACGCTTCCTAGGATTACATATTTGCCATACAGGGCTCAATTCCTTTTAATGAATCATGCAAATCATCGATTTATGAGTGAATTTTTGGACTGCCCCGTTGAATCAGGAAGACGTCTATCGACGTACCTTCCTCAGAAGACAGACCGCATCTATATAAGTTGAACTACAGATTCTCAGCCCGAGCATCACTACGAATACGGATTATTCTTCCGATCGCTGTTGCCCCCAGATTTCTATCAATCGATTAAAAATGGTTGAAATCCGATTGCAGTATATGCTTCCGATGCGAGCTTTCCTTTGGAAAGCTTTCGGGCGACCGCTACCGCTTCTCCAGAATAATTCTGCCTTCTCCGTTGAGGTTCTTCTTTTCATTAGTTCAATCTATCTAGCGGAAGTTTTCAGCAAAAGTTTTTGTGCGAGATCAAGGTGGTAAACTTCTGAACTTCATACTCCTTATTCAACAAAAAACCTGCCCCGACTCCGGTCGGGACAGGTTCTATTATTGTACGATCAGGCTCCGGTTGGCATGGCCACCCAGTGGCCTTTCGATACCTCCACCAGCTCCGAATGCTCCAGATTATACTTGTCTTCACCGGTGCGTTCATCCAGCAGCACCCGTTTCTTCTGGGACTCAATCTTCGGATCGGGAACCGGAATGGCCGCCAGCAGAGACTTTGTATAATCATGCTGCGGATTGGAGTACAGCTCCTCGCTTTCAGCGAGCTCCACGATTTTGCCCATATACATAACAGCAACGCGGTCACTGATGTGCTTGACCATCGACAGGTCATGCGCAATAAACAGATACGTCAATCCAAGTCGGTGCTGTAGTTCCTCCAGCAGCTTTACGATCTGCGACTGGATCGATACATCGAGCGCGGAGAGCGGCTCATCACACACGATGAATTTCGGCTCTACCGCAAGCGCGCGCGCAATACCGATCCGCTGACGTTGACCGCCGGAGAATTCATGCGGATAGCGTGTGGCATAGGCCGGATCCAATCCGACCATATCGAGCAGCTCCTCGACCCGTTTCTTCCGCTCCTGCTTGCTGCCGGTCAGCTTGTGAACGTCCAGCGCTTCGCCGATGATGTCCACAACCTTCAATCTTGGGTTCAGTGAAGCATACGGATCCTGGAATATCATCTGCATATGGCGACGCATCGCCTTCATTTCCGAAGGAGAGAGACGATTAACGGACATGCCTTGATACAGCACTTCTCCCCCTGTCGGCTGATGAAGGCGAAGAATAGCTCGTCCTGTCGTCGATTTTCCACTGCCGGACTCTCCAACTACCCCGAGGGTCTCGCCGGCCTGAATGTGAAAGCTGATATCATTCACCGCTTTGAGGACATTGCCTTTGCCCATATCAAAATACTGCTTCAAGGATTTAACCTCCAAAAGAGGTCCCTTATAGTCTGTACTCGGCACGATGATCGGCGCCGGCTTCGCTTTCTTCTTCTCGTCCAGACGCGGAAGCGCATTTAACAGCTTCAAGGTGTAGGGATGCTGCGGATTCTCGAAGATTTCCTCCGTCGTTCCCGTTTCAACTATAACGCCGTCCTTCATTACCGCCACGCGGTCACACATGCCCGCTACGACGCCAAGGTCATGCGTGATCAGTATAATGGAAGATCCGAACCTCTCCTGCATATCCTTCATCAGATTGAGGATCTGTGCCTGTATCGTCACATCAAGTGCCGTTGTAGGCTCATCGGCAATCAGCAGTGCAGGTCTGCACGCAAGCGCAATCGCGATCATGACCCGCTGGCGCATGCCGCCCGAGAATTCGTGCGGGTATTGATTGTAGCGCGCTTCGCTGTTCGGAATGCCAACCAGCTTCAGCATATCAAGCGCTTGCTTCTTCGCCTCGTGCTTGGACAGCTTCTGGTGTTTAACCAGACTTTCCGATATTTGTTCGCCGATTCGGATAGTCGGATTAAGCGACGTCATCGGATCCTGAAATATCATCCCGATGTCCCGGCCGCGAATACTCTCCATTTCCTTCTCTGTTTTCTCGGCCAGATTCTGGCCCAGGAACCGGATCTCTCCATCCTTCATATAAGAAGGAGGGGACGGCAGCAGCCGCATGATTGAGCGTGCCGTGACGCTTTTGCCGCTCCCGGATTCACCAACGATTCCGAGCGTTTCGCCCTTTTTCACCTCAAAGCTCACCCCGCGCACTGCGTGGAATTCTGAATCGCGGGATTGAAAGGCTACACTCAAATTTTTAACCTGCAATATCGGTTCCAACTCTGCTCACCTGCCATTATGCGTTTATGTTAAAAAGGTAATATCCTCTGCAACTCTTATAATCTATTGACTTTTAAAATAGGCTAAAATAAAATATACTATATCACTCGGAATAATGCAATTTGGAACAAGGAGGAAAGGCACCTTATGGGGGGGACAGAAGCAGCAAGACCAAACAGACTCATAAGTTCAATAAGCAGCACCTACAGTAAGATCCTTCTGAATCCTTCTTATAGATACTTACTATTATTATTGGGAGCGCCCGTGAATCTCGTGGTCTTCCTATTTTATTTGGTTCAGAGGAAGAAGGATGACTACGCTGCGGCTGAGAACCGCATACGCAGCGAGATGCTGGCTGCCGGATATTTGGAAGCACTACGCACCGAAATTATGGAGCAGCAGAAGCGCAAGCATGGCTTCTTCAAGCAAAAGGTCAATGAAGGGCAGCTTCGGCAGGAAGTTGACAAGATCGTTCAAGCCAGGTTCCAGGAAGTCCTCAAGGAAAGAACCGGCAAGGAACTGAAGCTGAACCAGCAGAAGCGTTTGACCATGGCCGATACATTTGGTTCTCTTATCGAGAATCCGTTGTTTTTCATTATATCACTAATTCCGGGCCTGCTGATGTACATCCTTATTTTTTTGTACAGCAATCCCTACCTGAAATATATTCTGGAGAGACTCGTCATGACGGTCTTCGTGATCTTCGGCGTGGCGGTGCTCGTCTTTACGATCCTCCACTTGTCGCCGTTCAACCCGGCAGCCAACATTTTGGGGGAGACGGCAACACCGGAGCAGATCGCAGCTTTTAACAAAATGCACGGTCTGGACCAAGGGTACCTGACGCAGCTGTGGAACAATATTAAGGGAATCGCCTATTTCGATCTTGGGAAATCCTTCTCTGGCAACGAAGAGATCACCTCAAGCATCGCCAGGAAGTTCCCGATCACGCTGACACTCACGGTTATCTCCCTGATCATTGCGATTGCGATCGCATTGCCAATCGGGATTATCTCGGCTACGAGACCGAATTCGTTTTTTGACTATACCTTTATGTTTGTGGCTCTGCTCGGACTGTCCATTCCGAACTTCTGGCAGGGATTGATCTTTATCCTGAATTTCTCGATCAAGCTGCAATGGCTGCCTGCCACCTTTAATCCGGAGAACTGGCTGTCCATGATTATGCCGGTCATCGTGCTCGGGACGGGACTCACCGCTTCGGTAGCCAGAATGACGCGGTCTTCGACGCTGGAAGTCATTAATGAAGATTATATGATCACAGCCAGGGCGAAGGGGCTCGGCAAGCGCACCATTCTAATGAAGCATGCTGTCCGCAACGCCATTATTCCTATCATTACCGTCATCGGACTTCAGTTCGGCGGGATGCTCGGCGGTTCAGCCGTAACGGAGAAGGTCTTTAACATCAGCGGTATCGGCAGTTACATTGTGGATAAACAGTTTATCCCCGATATCCCGGCCATTATGGGCGGCGTGGTTTACACAGCCATTACCATTTCACTGGTGAATGTCATTATTGATATCTTGTACGCGTTCTTTGATCCACGGATCAGGTCCAAGATGAAACAATACTAAAGCAGGTGTACTCATGATCAAGAAGCTTCTTTCTAAACAAGAAACCAAACACCAGCTGAAATCCTCACACGAGTACAGTCAAGCCAGCTTCACATGGGTTATATCTTTGACCTTAACGGTGATCCTGCTGCTGAACAGCTTTGATTTCACTGGGGGAACCATCAAACCGTGGGTGTTCACCGCCTTTGCAGTGTACGCACTCTTTACCATCATTCAGATTATCATTACGCTGCTGATCCGAAGAGATCTTCGAAGCCAGGGAGAAATCCGGCGCTCCACGAGGATTCTGGGTTACATCCAGCTGCTGAGCATCGTCACAGGAAACCTGTTTACCGTTACTTTCGGTTTCAATCTGATCAAGAAACAGAAGCCGCCTGAATATACGATTGCCGTCTATATGCTGTTAACCCAGCTGTTTGTCATCGCCGTATCGGCGCTGAATCTATTTAAGCCTTATGTCTCAAATACATTCCTGCCAGCGATGGCAACACTTCTGATCATGGCCATCATTCAGCTGGTCGCTCTTATAATGGTTGCCAGATATGTAAAAACGAACTACGCTCATCCCAGAATGACCTGGCTTGCCTTTCCGATCATTCTGACTGCGGTAACGGGCAATATATTTGCCCTGGTGCTCGGCATTAATCTGCTAGCCAAAATCCGCAAGAACGGCAACCCTGCGATGACCCGCTGGGGCGACGTATGGGTGAAGCTTACAGCTAACCAGACGGCCATGTCTGGACTGTTCTTTGTTGTCTTCCTGTTCTGTCTATCGGTAAGCAGCCTGTTCACCTTCGATTACAGCATTGCGATTGATAACAACTACAGTGCCATTCTGCAGCCGCCAAGCCTTGCTTATCCATTCGGTACGGACAACTTCGGCCGGGATTTGTTCTCCCGCATCGTATTCGGAGCCCGGATTTCGCTGATTGTCGGATTTGCCTCGACGGCGATCCCCGTTATCATCGGCGGCGTTCTGGGTGCCATCTCCGGCTATTATGGCCGTCATACCGATAACATTATCATGCGATTGCTGGATGTGCTGTACGCAATACCGGGCATCCTGCTTGCCATTGCGATCATTGCTGCATTCGGAGCCAACACCGTCAATCTCATTCTGGCACTCAGCGTAGGCGCTATACCGACATATGCAAGAACAATGAGGGCGAATGTGCTCCTTGTCTCCACCTTTGAATATGTTGATGCAGCCAGAGCCTTCGGCTCCAGCAATTTTTCGATTATATTCAAGCATATCGTTCCTAACTCGCTCGCTCCCATGATTGTCAAATCCACATTGACTATCGGTGCAGCCGTCATCTCGACGAGCAGCTTGAGTTATCTGGGTCTCGGCGTTGAGCCGCACATTCCGGAATGGGGGAATATCCTCAAGATCGGAAGCACGTACCTTGAGACGCATTCCTACCTGGCCATTTATCCGGGCCTTGCCATCATTGCACTGGTGCTGTCCTTCAACTTCCTTGGGGACGGACTGCGGGATGCGCTTGATCCTAAGCTGGATTAAACCTCCAGCAAGTAAAGCACACTAACTTTGGTTTCAATAATATTTTATATATATTTTTACAACTCAGGAGGGTATCCACAATGAAAAAGAGTTCCTTGCTGTTACTGGTCCTCGTCGTCTAGTCATCGTACTGGTCCGGATGCAACGTAACAACCAAAGATGAGTGCACAGCAAAATCAGCAAGAACCATCCGATACAGCAGCAGATACATCCGCTGTGAATATTGAACTTCTTGGCATGAGCTCCGGTGAATCGGATATCAACATCATTCGCGACCAGCTTACAAAGAACGGCTTCAACGTGAAGCTGAATCTGCAGCCGGACTACGGCAGCTACAAAGCTCAACAGGATGCCGGTAATTATGATGTCGCACTGTCCAGCTGGACGACCGTGACAGGCAACCCTGACTATGCTGTTCGTTCCCTGTTCAAAACCGGCGGCGACTACAGCATTATGTCCGACGAAGAAGTGGACAAGCTGATCGACCAAGCAGCAACACAAACGCCTGAAGACGCTGCTGAGACCTACAAACAACTGGAACAACGTCTTGTTACAGACAAAGCTTACATCGCTCCGCTGTACATTTCCCTGAAGAGCCAAGCGTTCAACAAGGATGTGCTGGACGAAAACTCTGTCCGTCTCTCGAAATCCCGCTCCCTTCCTTGGGAAGCTGTTGATTTCAAAGATCAATCCAAGCGCGCTTCGCAGCCGCTGATTCTGTCCCAATCGATCTCGGAACTGACTTCGCTTGATCCGATCAAGGGTAATGACGGTTCCATCAACATTATCAATACCAATATGAACGTTCGTCTGATCAACCTTACCGATGATGACAAGATCACGTCCGAAGGTTCGCTGTCTTACAACCATGCCATCGGTGAAGGCAATTCGGAGTACTACTTCATTCTTAGAGATGACATTAACTTTGCCAAAATCACGAACAAAAAAGCCGAAGATTCCGGCGAACGCGTAGGCGCAGACGACGTTATCTTCTCCATGAACAGAGCCAAAGACAAAAATTCAGTACCTGATCATCGTACCTACACGCTTCACGAGCACATCAACACCGTTGAAGCTGTAACGGATCTGAGTCGTTCTTGAGAACACTAAAATATCCGGAAGCGGCGACAGTGTTAAGAATGCTCTTGAAGCAGGCTTGGATACCAAAATCACTTCCCTGGTCAATGACAAGAACCAAGCAAGCACGAAAGACGGTAAATACCAGGTTATCAAATTGACTACTACAGAGCCGTTCCCGCAAGTACTGAACTACCTGGCTCACCAATCTGCGGGGATCGTATCGAAGAAACAAGTCGAATCGATCAACACATATGACGTTGAGAAGTTCGATGTGAACAAAGACATCCCATATGGTGACCAGAACACGGTAACCGAAGGCGACAAGTACAACAATACGCTGTATGCAAGCGGTCCTTACATCTTGTCTTCCAAAACGGATTATGAAGCGACCTTCTTCAAAAACCCTGGTTACATGAAGGGTACAGAGCACGAGCCGAAAATCGAGCAAGTGAAAATGCGCTTCATCAAGGATGCGGACAGCACACTCTCCGCTCTGCGCAGCGGCGAAATTCACCTGTACTACGGCGTGCCTGAAACAAAATACGATGTGGTTAAAGGCGACAGCAAGCTGAAACTGCAAACCATTGAGAGCAACGCGGTATCCTACTTGCTGTTCAACACGAAGAACCGTGATGTGGCAACAAGCGATGATCTGAGAAGAGCGGTGCTCTACTCGATCAACCAGGATGAGATTTTGACTTACTACAACAACAACAAAATCAAAGCCTACTCCACCGTCAGCCCGATTGTCAAAACCGGCAACGAACTGGTAGCCGACCCGGCGAAGGTGAAGGAATTCTTGAGCGCATATAAAGCGAGCAAGTAAAAAAGAGGACGACATTAGCGAAAAGCTGATGTCGTTTTTTTTGATGCGAGGTTATATGCGCCCCTTAACTTCTGATTCCCTTAGCATCGCTATATTCGTGGGTAGATCTTTGCATCGCTCCGTCTGTTTTTTTGTATCGCTCCGCATGCGGATGATTCTTCCGATCTCTGTTGCCCCCAGATTTCTATGAATGAATGGGCTGATGTAGAAATCCGGGTGCGGTTTACGCTTACGATGCAGCTTTCTTTCAGAAAGCTTTCAGGAGACCGCTGTCGCTTCTCCAGAATCATTCCGCCTTCTCCGCTGGAGCAATCCTTTTAGGTAGTGCGCCACGGCTCTCTTTTTTGCACCTTAGACAAACTACGAAAGTCGCGTGATTAGCTATGATGCGCCGCTGACGTCGTCCCTTTTTTATATACGCTTGATATCGTCTACAAGCTCGGGCAAGCCTTCAAGGAAATAGTGATCGTCACCCTCGTATGTCCGGGTGACGGGCTGGGAAAGCTGCTTCGCGTAGTGCTGAGCGTGCGTAAACACCACGGGATCGTGGCGGGAGTGGTACAGGTATAAGCTGGATATGCGAGGCAGCAGGGGTGGCAAAGGAATCCGGCCTGGATTGATCCATTTTTGATCTGCGTCATGGGCCGTTATAGAATCTTTTACCTAATGTCCAGCGATAAAACGCAGCGCAGTATGCTGATCGAACTCCTTAATCTGTATGGCTTTCAGGCGGATTCCTCCTTCCTCGTGAAAGTGGACTCTGCCGAGAAGAACAAGAAGGTTATCGAGCTTAAGGTAAGCGGCAAGACACTAGTCATCGACCCGCTCGTGGCAAGTCCTACCGGGCATGTCCAAATCTATTACAAGTGGTGGGATGGGACCCGGGCCTAACCACAACGGGAATATCATAATGGTGGTCACTCCACTGGAATGAGAAGAATCCCTAACGGTTTACCGTTAGGGATTCTTGCATTGTTTCCTTTTGGACGCTCAGCTTCTAGCCTTTTACTTCTACTTCCGTTGAGATATTCCAGTTAATGCCGTATTTGTCCGCAACGATGCCATAGGCCGAGCTCCAGAAGGTCTCCTGAAGAGGCATGACAACCTGTCCGCCCTCCCGGAGTGCTTCATATACTCGTGTCGCCTGTTCCGCTACATCCGTCATAATGCAGATCTGAACCTGATTGCTGGATTGAACCGGTTGTCCAGGAAACGTATCTGATAACATCAGGATCGTATCCCCAACCTGAAGCGTAGCGTGAGATACGCGATCCCGTGTATTCTCCGGCAGCGGAAAGTCCGGGTTAGCCGGCATTTCACCAAAGGTTTGAAGCATAATTACATGGGCATCCAAAGCCTTCTCATAGAATTGAACGGCTTCCTTAGCATTCCCGTCCATATAGAGATACGGATTCATTCGAAGTGTCATACGACTAGTCAACTCCTTTTTCTTATAATAGGCATCTACTCACATTATCTCCCAAAGGAGCACAATAGCAAAACATAAATTCCCGAATCTAACTACCAGAACCTCTGGTTCTTCTTCCAGCCATAGAGAACAGTCAAATCCACGGTTATCCCCATCTCTTCATCCAGCGTCTGCCCAATGACTTCCGGGGAACCCCCCCAGGATAACGGCGTCATGTGGATCAAGTGTCTCATCTGCCCGGAATCCAAATCGACGCGATACTGAATCCGCTCGGAATCCATCCGGTCAAAGTGACGGCCAAACAGCTTCATCGTGCTGTCATTGGAGTAACTCGCTCTGCTCGTCTGTCTGTAGAACATCTCTCGCAGCTCCTGCAAATAACCGCTTCCCGGAATCACCTTCACTACCATTCCATCATCTGCAAGCATTCGACCGAACTCGGCGTAGTTGGAGGGAGACAATATATTTATAATAAAATCGAACTGCTTGTCCGCGAACGGGCTATTCGCCAGATCTGCCGTACACCAGATATGTCCGGGTGCATTTCTTGCGGCCATCATGATGCCTTCTTTGGCAATATCCACGCCAACGCCAAGCACGTGTTGCTCCAGCTGCCGCTTCCCAAGTTTGTTCGTTATACCAGTTAGATGGGAACCCTCTCCACAGCCTGCATCCAGTATCTTCAGCTCCATTCCTTCTGATTTCTCTGCTTGAAGGATCCGATCCGTAATCCGCTCCATCATCGGGTCAAAAAAACCGCTGTTGTTTATCCGTTTTCGGGATTCGAACAGGGCCTTATCATATTTTGTTGTGACTGCATGGGAGAGCAAGTTCACATGCCCTTGCTTGGATATATCATAACAATGGCCCTTCTCGCACACTACACTTGCCAATCGTTCAACTTTCATGGAACAGCCGCAGATCGGGCATTTGAACATCTGCTCATGAATCGACAGCAGTTTCGCTTTTTGCAACAACTTTTCATTTTTGGACACAGCCCAATCATCCTTTCCATTCGTTATGACGAAATGAAAAAGGCACAGATAAATAAACTCTAGCCATCACTCTTTTTAAAAATGGCCGAGCTTATACGATCTGTACCTCACATTAACGTAAACGAATGTAATGGATCATGGCATCGAACACGCTCCTATCATCTATTTTGCGTGGGTGATATGCGCCCAATAACCATTTTAACATGAGGACAAAGGATGTAAACCCGCTGCTCACTGTTACTCTACATAGCAAAATATATCAAGAAAAAGGCCAGCCGCTACGGTAACATGCATGGATAAGATATACTTCGTTTTTTTGTTCATGTTAATTATTTTAATCATAATGACATATATATATTGCAAAATGACGTAAATACCATTACAATTCAGGTATTCAGGAAATTTCAGGTGCTTACTCTTTAGAGAGACGGAAGGGATTGATGGATATGAAATGGTTTAAGAGAAACGCTGTTGAGGATGAGCGCATCGTCAATATGAAGAACAAATTATACAAAGAGGTATACACCTTGATCATGGTCATCTGCAGTATTTCTGTCATTATCAAGTCTTTTATGCTGACCACAACGGAATCCGTTCTGCTGGAAATGTTGATCATTATTGGAGGAAGCTTATATTTCGGCATCCGAAGCGTGACGCTGGGAATCTACTCCGATGAGGTAGAGATTCACGACCAGAAGAGCAAGGTTTCGTTCAGTAAGCGTACTGCGATCTCGGGTCTTGTTATCGGTGTCGTACTCGCTCTTTTTTTCGGTATCCGAAGTGCGGTCTTGTACGGGAATGGCAACAGTTTAACCGAATGGAAGTATTTCTTCATCGTTTTCCTTGTTTCGCTGATCATCTATCTCCCGCTCTTTGTTGTCATGAATTCTGCGATCCACTACGGTGCCAACAAGGTCAGCCGAAGAATGTCACAGAACGATGAGTTTGATTCGTAGAAAGGTATCAAGGTGAATTGGCATGAAAAATATCAAACTGAAAATGGCAAGGGTCGAAAAGGATCTTTCACAGGAAGAATTAGCCCAGATTGTCGGCGTCTCGAGACAGACCATCGGATTGATCGAGCTTGGCAAATATAATCCTTCCCTCAGCTTGTGCGTGGCCATTTGCAAGGCTCTCTCGCGTACTCTCAATGATCTGTTCTGGGATGAAGACTAGACTGGCAAGGCGTTTATTTGGGACCAACAGACCGTATTCGTGACCATGTTAAGGAGGGGATGCCAAGATCAATTACCATACCCAGGGCACAGAAACATCCTGACGAGTTTTTTTTACTATGTATGTTCAACAATTAAGTACCGTTCATTTAATCCAGATCATCCTATAAGGAGTGACTTCATCTATCATGCCATTACATAAAACAAGCAAAGCATTCACCTTGTGCCTGCTCACCGCCTCCATCCTGGGCACATCCCTGATCCCTGACGGAAAAGCGTACGCTTCTCCCCCGGATGCCATCCAAGGACAGGTTACAGAAGTTAAGACTGCCCGAACATCGGATGAAAAAATAGCCGAGTGGGGGAACTGGGCCAAGGACCACGCATACCGCTTGGATACGATACAGCCCGCGGGTACGAACAACGGAACCACTCCGTTCAAGGATCTGGCCATGCTGAAGCCTTTGCTGCACGACAAACGCTTTGTATTCCTGGGGGAGAGTTCCCACGGCGTTGCCGAGTTCAATCTTGCAAAAACCCGATTGATTCAGTTCCTTCATCAAGAGATGGGATACCATGTGCTGGCTTTTGAGAGCGGTCTCGGAAATACCTCTCTCGCATACGGCAAAGCTGGACAACAGAGCGCAGAGCAAACCATGAAAGATTCCATCTTCGGCGTCTGGTGGTCCAAGGAAATCATGCCATTGTTCGAATATATCAAAACCTCCCGAAAGAGCGAGCAGCCGCTCGTATTGACAGGTTTTGATATACAGTTGCAAAATCCTTTGTTTGACGGAGCGTGGCTGAAGGATAAGGTTATGGCTGGGCGTCTTGCGGAAGCGGAGCAGAAACTCTCCGGCTACTCCGCTGGTACAGATCTTGCAGCTTACCGCCAAGAGAAGAAGCAGCTCATTCAAGTTTATAAGGACGCTCTGAAATCTTTGAAAACAGAGGCTAACGAGGCTCATCTGAAGCTGCTTTATCCGGATAACCCTAAGCTGACCACGCTGCTGGAGAGAAGCTTGAACGACCGGATTCGGGTTGCTGAGGAGTATGTGGAAATCTCCATCGAGTCTACGCTTGGCATGGAAAGCGGCGACTATACCCCGTTCCTTAAATCGATGGAATGGCGAGATCAAGCGATGTTGGATAACCTCATGTGGCTGGCTACCGAAGTGTACCCTACCGAGAAATTCATCGTCTGGGGACATAACGATCACATCCGTAAGGCTCAGACCGAAGTGATGGGCTCTCCGTATCCGGTTGCATTAATGGGAGAACAACTATCGGATGAGATGAAAAAATACAGTTATGTCCTTGGACTGTACCCGGCCAGCGGGCAAACCGCGGATAACATGGGCAATGTGCATGACGTTCTGCCGGCAGAGCCTGGTTCCATGGAATCCATTCTGTCAGCTGCAGGCGCACCATATACCTTCATAGATCTGCGTTACAGAAACCATGAGGCCGGAAACTCATGGATGTTCGAACCGCGGTTTGCCTACAGCTGGGGCATGATTCCAGAGAGCTTCGTGCCCCGTGATCAATACGACGGCATTCTGCTTATTGATAACGTGAAGCCGCCGGAGTATATAAGATCATCCGCTTCGTCGAAGTCTTCCGCACCTGCTGAGGATTAATATGCAATCACCCTTATTATTCTAGTTATCTCTGGTGTTAAACCATTGCGTGCAATATCCCCCAACTGTCCTTTTTCCACAGGGTTCAAAGAGATCCATGACTCTGGAAACAGGACAGACAAGGGGATGTTTTTGCGTTATTTTATTGTATCGTAATGTTTCCCGAGCCGGTTTTGATCTTCACTTTATAGGTGCCATCTCCTGATCGGCCCTCGGTCTTGCGATTGCTTTCACTTCTGTCCTCCAAAGGGAGAGAGACAGACCGGCGTCCGCTCCCCGATTGCAAGAGCCATTCGGCATTCGGGGTTTCTTCTCCCAGCTTCAGGTTGACGTTTCCGCTTTTGACCGTCACATCCACATCATGATCGATACTCGTAAAGGCCAGCGAGATGTTACCACTCCTTCCTTTTAATTGCAGGCTCTGGCTTTGCAATCCGGTACCTGTTACATTGCCGGAAGAGCCCTCTATCTGAACTTTACCTGCATAATCCTGCGGAATTCGAACCTTTAGCTGCGGCATCCTGCCGATATTCAACATGCGGGTGATGTCATTGTCTAAATGGATCTTTACTTGGTTGTCGGCCTGATCCACAACGGCCTTCGCGGGTTTGTTATGGCTGACGCAGCAAAACTTCCAATGCTTCCACGTCCGCTGTCTCCACATGCAAGCTTGTGCTGCCATGCTCAATCTCTACTACTTCAATTTGCTGTAGAGATACAATCTGGGTATCTTCACTTGCACCGTTTGAACTGCATGCACTGAGCAGAAACAAACTCAGGACCCCTAATATCGCAACTGTATATCGTTTCATCTCTATCTCCACCCCTTATCAACGTTGATGCCATTATATTAGGTGACGTTACGTCATCTTCAAGCATTTTTTTCTTCCCTTGAAAAAACACAAAAAAAACACCGCCTCATAGCGGTGTCTCCTCCTGTGCAAGAATGGAGCTTATTCGGGTCAGCGGCTTGTCTAATATAAATCGAACATATTCACTTCATAACCCTGGGCCTTGAGATAATTGAACATCTGAGCCCGGTGGTGCTGGGCATGCGTAACGATTTCAATCAGCCACTTGGCTTGCGTGGAGCCATGCTCCAAGTAGAAGGGCTTGGTCTTTTTCTGCATAAACTCTTCATCTGTCAACCCGCTCATATACGACTTTACATCCGCAAGTCCCCTGTTCATCCAAGCCATAAGCTTGTCCTTGTCCCCGCCGTCGGCAGCAATACTCGCTTCAAGCTCTCGAATCTGCTCTTCACTATTCTCCTGCAAAATCAATAAATCGGCAGCAGGCACGGATACGAGATGGTGCACCAGTTCTTGAAGCGACCTCATATTATGAGCCGGCTTGTAATCCCAATCCTCTGCCGAAATTTTGGCAATCAGATTGGAGGTTGTCTTCACGATGTGCTCCAGTTCCTCGAACAGCAGCTGCTTCATTTCCTTTAAATCACTCATTGTCTTCACTCCTCTTTCTTATTTGGGGTTAGGGGAACATCTAGGTTCTAACATGAGTATAGAGTATAATAGTGACAACTATTGTCATAGTTATCAAAGAATACGGAGCTGATATTATGTCCAAATCCAAACGTCTCATGGAACTGATGATGACCGTAAACCGGATGCGGAAATTTACCGTGCGACAGCTGGCTGATCAATTCGATGTGTCTCCCCGTACGATACTGCGAGATCTTCAGGAACTGAGCGAGCTTGGAGTACCGCTGTATTCGGAGGTAGGTCCGCACGGCGGGTACCAGGTGTTGAAGGAGCGGATCCTTCCTCCGATTGCCTTCAGCGAGGAAGAAGCCGTTGCGATGTTTTTTGCCAGTCACGCCTTGCGCCACTATCTATTTCTTCCCTTCGAGGCCGAGTCTTCTACCGCACTTCAGAAATTTTATTATTATATGCCGGGTGACGTCCGGGACCGCATTGACCAGATGAAGAACCGGGTGGATTTTCTAACGCACACAAGACAGCAGAAAGCCGAATATCTTGGAGTTCTGCTGGAAGCATCCGTGGATCAGCGGGTGGTTACGATGCAATATAGAAACGAAAAACGGCTATTCGGAGCGAACCATCCAGCCCGTAGGCATCTATGCCAGCAACGGCTTCTGGTATTGCCCCGCATATTGTTTTCTACGCAGGGACTTTCGTCTGTTCCGTTGTGACCGAATGCAATCCGTCGCTAATGATTCAACCGGAATCGAGCCGCTCGACCACCGTCATATCCACCTTGGAAACTGGGAGGAACATGGGTCAGAGAAGCCTGTGTATATCCGGATGATTGTCGATCTGAGCAGGGAAGGCGTTCGGCGCTGCGAGTCCGAATTATGGCATGTTCCTCATATGGATATAATGCCGGATGGAAGCGGACAGCTTAACCAGAACGTCCCCTGCAGCGAGATTATGTATTTTGCCAAATTTTTTATCGGCTTAGGGAATGAAGCTACCGTGAAGGAGCCGAGTGAACTGGTGGAGTGCATGAAGGGGATATTGAACGAGATTATAGCGAAGTATGACTAGAGGAATGGATGAATGTTGATAAACCAGCCTCATAAATAAAAAAAACGGCAGCAGCTTGTTCACCATCCATCCCAAGGTTCTGCAGAAGCCGCTACCGGCAGAGTCTGCCTATGCTTAGACTGTTGACTGTTCGTCTATTCAACACCGTGAAGCGCAGCAAGCGCGGACTCACGGTCCTTGAGAAAAGTGTTCATTTCTTACGGGCCCATCATTAGATATCCTAAGAAGGTATAGATAAAATAAGATAATAGCGCAAGCACGTTGCAAGCGATTAATAGGAGGTCCCTGTTCGAATCGGTTCTCCCGTAGGAACGTATGGATAATACGATACCGAATGGCGGGATAACGACAGTAGAAACAAGGCCGTAATAGTGAAACCAGTGCCCGTCATGGACAAACAGAACCTCTATGATGAATAAGATAACAGGCAAAATGAATGTACAGGTGGAAACTTTACGTGCAGCGGAAACTTTCCGATTCAGTGTGATAACCTCCTTTTGCTTCGCTGTGATAAGGATCGAACCATGAGAACATCATATAACTCCTATGTTATTCCCTATTCTAAACTATCCCCGCACGGAGGTCATGCATAAACTTTCAAGCGTATATTCGTGCAGAACAACAACAATCCCCGCCAAAGCAAACACCCAAGTGTTCATGTCTGCTTGGCAGGGAATGGTTCAGTTCTTTGTCTCTACTTAATTAAATCCGTCAGCCCTCCGCACGATATACCGAATGACCGCCTTTGACGGTCTCCAGTACGCGAAGGCTCCCCTCGCGCTTCTCGAGCAGCACGAAATCGGCCCTTGCTCCTCTCTTCAACCCATCATAATCCGCCAGCCCCATCGCCTGCGCCGGCAGCATTGAAGCCATATCCCAAGCTTCGGGGAATGAACACAGTCCCGACTCCGCCAGCCTCTGCACCGCTTCGAGAAGCATCATGGCTGAACCGGCCAGCAGTTCAGGCTTGCGGGCAAGATGCAATCGGCCTTCCGGTGTTAAGATGACGTCGCCACCGATATGGGTCTCGTATTCTCCTGGCGGCATCCCGCTTAAATAGACAGCATCACTTACGAGCAGAGTTTTGGTCAACTTGGCGCGGAGAATCACCTTGATGACCGAATCCGGCAGATGATAACCGTCCGCGATCATACCTGCCCATAACTGATCTTGCGCAAGCTGCTCCCATATGTAATTCGGATGGCGCGGCAGCGTCAGATGCGCACCATTGCCGAGATGTGTAGACATGGTTGCTCCCGCAGCCACCGCTTCCCGGATTTGCGCAGGCGTAGCGGCGGTATGACCGATGGATACAACGATTCCCGATGCAACGCACTTTCGGATAAAATCCGCAGCATTCGGCCACTCCGGCGATAACGTGAGGATACGAATCCGGTTCCCCGAAGCTGCCTGCCATCTTGTAAACAGTCCCCAATCGGGAGCCTTGATAAACCGGGAATCATGCGCTCCCCGGGGCCCTTCCTCCGATGAAATGAACGGTCCTTCCACATGAACCCCGCCAATGGTTGAACCGACCCTTTCATCCTCCAGGCAAGCCGCGTCGATAACACGAAGGATTTGTTCGATTTCATCATCGCCGTTGGTAATGACGGTTGGGTAATACAGCGTTACGCCCTTCTCCCATAAACGCCGGGTTACCTGAATGACCGTATCCGTTGTGAGCGGCAGCGAATTCAAATCATATCCATAACCGCCGTTAATCTGAAGATCGATTAATCCGGGCGCGATCCATATCTTCTCTTCGCCTTCCCCAGGCAGCAGGCTGTCTATTCGGCCATCAGGGCTCCATGTTACCTGAATCCGCTCTTCCGATGCATAATGAAGGCCTGTGCGAACACAACGCTGGCTATCCATTCCGGATATCCCCGTACGAATCCCGATCCACGTACAGCGTGCAATCCGGATGCTGCCGAAGTATACTCGCCGGGCAGGCTTCGCTTATTTCGCCGTACAGCGCCCGTTGTACCGCCGCTCGCTTGCTCGCACCGGGAACAACGCAGAACAACTGGGCACCCGACATTAAAGCCGGGATGGTAAGTGTCAGTGCATATTTCGGGACCTCCTCCAGATTGGCAAAGCAGCCATCGTTCACCTGCTGCTGTCGGCAATCCAGATCCAGCTTGACCTGCTTCACCCATAACGGATCGGCAAAATCAGCCACCGGCGGGTCGTTGAAGGCGATATGCCCATTCTCGCCAATACCCAGAACCACCATATCGATCGGTGACTCGCGAATCAACCGGCCATATCTCTCGCATTCTGCTTCAGGATCATTCATGCCGTCTAGTAGATGCACTTCCCCTGGAGATACCCGATCAAACAAGCTCCGGGAGAGGAAGCTTCCGAATCGCTGAGGCGCAGACCGGGGCAGACCGATGTATTCATCCATATGAAAAGCCGTTACCCGGCTCCAGTCCAATCCCTGCGATTGAACCAGCGCTGCCAGGCATTCATTCTGGGAGGGGGCAGCCGCAAATACGATTCGGATACGCTCCTTCTCAGCCAGAAGGCGCTTCATAGCCGCATGGATATCCGCGGCTGCCGCCTTGCCCATCGCTTCGCGGTGATCATGAACACAGACCCTCAGCCGATCTCTAATCTCTTCCTGAACAGGCTTCATGCCGTGCTGGGACATGTAGATTACCTCCATTCTTACAATGCCGGCGTTCCGGTCTGCAGTTCGATTTCCTTGCGCTGCCGGGACGCTTCATAGGTGCCCAGAATAATCTCCAGTGAATGTCTGCCTTCCTCCCCGGTAACTACAGGCTCGCGGCCTTCGCGTACGGCATATGCCATATCCTGAATTTGCAGACGGTGACCGTCAGGTATTACTTTGAACGGCTCGAATTCGGGCAGCTGTACCGGCTCCCCTTCGATCTCCAGGGACACAATCGTATCTTCTTCAATGACGAGCACTCCCTTATCCCCATGGATTACTAGCCGCTGCCCTTTACCGTCGCGGGCCGTTGTTGTTATCTCCAGAACGCCGAGCGCGCCATTCGCAAATTCAAGTGTCGCGATGACCGTATCCTCGACTTCGATATGGCGCAGGACCGCCTTCGCCTTTGCCGATAAGGAGGCAACCGGTCCAACGAGCCATTGCAGCATATCCACGGTGTGAATCCCCTGATTCATCATCGCTCCCCCGCCGTCCATCGCCCAGGTCCCTCTCCAGCCTGCACTGTCATAATAGGCCTGATCACGGTAAAGCATGACATACGCCGAGCATAAACTGAGCTTTCCCAGCCGTCCTTCCGAGATGACCTGCCGGGCATATGCTGCCTGCGGAGACATCCGGCGTGGAAAGACGGTGGCGAGCAGCACGTCGTTCGCTGCGCATACCTCAATCATGCGCTCCACATCGTCTAGCCGGATCGCCATCGGCTTCTCCACCAGCACATGTTTGCCCGCCTGCGCAGCCATCGCTGTCTGCTCTGCATGCATGCCGCTTGGCGTGCAGATGCAGACCACCTCCACATCACCGCGCGCAAGCAGCTCTTCCATACTGCCGCATATATCTCCACCATACTTCTCAGTCAGCTTGACGGCTGACTCCCGTTTCGTATCATATACGGCGGCAAGCACCGCTTCCTCCGTATTTAGGATGCCCTGGGCATGAATATCCGCAATAATGCCGCAGCCAATCAAACCGAATCCTACCGGTGACTTTTTCTCTGTCATGTTGTCCGTTCCTCCTCCATTACGTTCTGGTCTGCAAGACTGCGCCTTCCCTATTCCCGGCAGATGATCTGCGCTCCCTCGTCTGCCGCTACAGTAGCCTCCGAAGCAGTGTAAATATCATGATGAGAGATCAAGCCGCGTTCTCCCTCCACCCGATTCAGGAAATCCTGCGCAAGCGAGAACGGCGGCGCCTCCAGCGGCACAGAACGCAGCTCCTGATTGGTGATAACCAGCACAACCTCGTCTCGCGACAATAACGGATCTCCTTCAAGCCGAATTTCCGCGATGCCTGACGTACCCGTAATGAATATTCGGCCATCTCCCCAGGTCCAGCTGCCTGCCGGCGTGTGCCAGTCTGCGTAGAGCTGTGCCGTTATGCCGCCATCCATAAACACCTGAACGCCTGCCGCATCATAGAAGGTCGGGTATTCCGGCAGGATATGCTTCGCCAGATAACCGGATACCGTCTTCACTTCCCGGCCTGTCAGCCATCGCAGCAGATCAAAATCATGAACGAGGAGATCATTCAGAATGCCGCCGGATTGCGTTCTGTCAAAATGCCATGCCGGGCGGGTAACCGGATTCAGCCGATGCGGCTTGCGCATCGAAATATGAACGATATCCCCCAATTCGCCTGACTGGATCAGCCGATGGACAGTATGCATGGAGGAACGAAAGCGCTCGGTCAGCATCATGCCCACCTCGATCCTGCCGCGTTCCAGGACGCCGTGCAGCCGGCTCAGCCCTGCCCGATCCGTCACTGCAGGCTTGTCGATCATAATATGTTTACCGCGCTGCTCGCACAGCTCGATGACGTCAATCTTCTCACGGTTGATCGCCGCGCAGCCGATGACCATCACTTGATCATCGGCGAGCAGCGACTCCCGATCCCCGATCAGCTCCAAACCATACCGCTCGGCAAGTGAAGAGGCTAATACCGTATGGTCCGGTTCATATAACCCAGCGCATTCCCATCCAAGCGCCTGCATCTCCTCAATAAATATGCCGATATGGGCATGCTGGCAGCCGATAATACCAAATTTCCGTCCGTTCCCCATCATCCCGCCGACACCTCCACAGCTTGCAGCCACTCCCTGATGATCCTCAGATCATAAGCGAGCCGTTCCTTCGGCGGATAAGGCGCTGCGCATTCCAGCGTCAGCCAGCCCTTGTAGCCCTGTTCCCGAAGCCCTCGGAGCACCCCGCTGTGGTCCACTTCTCCTTCACCCAGCCGGCACTGCAGGAAGAATTCTTCCCCGTGACGGGTTACATTCTTGAATGTCCCCGGGGCCCCTCCTTGCCCGATCCGCTTCTCATCCTTGATATGCACATGGAACAGGCGGCTTCCAAGCTGCCGAATCGACTCTTCCCCAAATTCCGTGTCTGTGATGTACATATTCCCCGCGTCATGAATGAGGCCGACATGCTCCTCGCCGATCATATCCAATAATCGCAGGCCGCTATCCGCGGTTTCCACCAGGCTCTGATTGTGAATCTCCAATACGATGCGCTTTCCTGCCGCACGGGCTTCCGCTGCACATCGCCGAATCCAGTAAGCAGCCTTGGCATAATGATAGTCCTCCGCCAGGAATGCATTCGGCCCTCCCTGAAAGATGCGGATCATGTCCGCTTCCAGTTCCACCGCGCGTTCAAGCAATCCCAGAAACTGATCATAGGCCACGGCACATTCCGCATCTCCGCTTGTCGAAAAATGCCCCATATAACCTGCCAATGCCGGAATCTCCAGACCGTGTCCCTCGGCAATGCTTCTCATCTCGCGGACTCGCGGAAGGGAGCTCTCCGGGCTTAGATGCGGCTCGCGGCTCGCGATTTCGATACCGTCAAAACCAAGCCCAGCCGCAACCTTCATCGCTTCATGAATGCTGTAATCAATGAGTGATCCGCTGAATGCCGCTATTTTCATCTTCTCTTTCACCCTTTCCTCTGTGCCAGACCTTCTCGAATCGTTGAACGAACACTATTATTTAATCCCGGCCATGTTGTGGTTCTGTACAAAATATTTCTCGGCAAACAGGAAGACCAGCAGGATCGGAACCAGGCTGACCAGTGCTGCCGCAATCATAAGCTGCTCATTCCCGGTCCACTGTCCGGATAAGGAGAGAATCCCGATGGGAAGCGTATACTTCTCATTAGAGGTCAAATAAATGACAGGTGTCAGAATCTCGTTCCACTTGCCCATGAACGTAAAGATCGCTAGCGTCGCAAGCGTGGGCCTGGCCATCGGAATAAAAATCCGCATATAAATCTGGAACGGATTGCAGCCCTCCATCTTGGCCGCTTCCTCATACTCTTTAGGTATATTCATGAAAGCCTGCCTCATGAGGAAAATACCAAACGGCTGAGCCAGCCATTCGATGATCCACAGCGGCGTGAGGGTATCCAGCATGTTCAGCTTATTAAAAATAATAAAGTGCGGGATGATGATTACGACCGCCGGAATCATCATCGTGCCGAGCACCAGCACGAACAGCGCGCTTTTCAGTGGAAAGCGCAGTCTCGCAAATGCAAAACCGACCATAGAGCAGGAGATCAGGGCGCCGATAACAGACAATAACGCGACAAAGATGCTGTTTAGCGTATATCCGCCAATGTTCCCCAGCTTGAACACGTCCGCGTAATTGGACCACTGGAACACCTCGGGGATCCAGCGAGGCGGAACCGTTGTATATTCCTTATAGGTTTTAAGTGAATTCATGAGCGCCGACAGAAACGGCACGATCATGATCAGGGAGCTGATCCCGATCAGTACATATCCGAAACTCTTTCCCAGCAGCTTTTTTCTCATTCATGTCCCTCCTTCGCTCTGGCGCTGTTCCCCTGATGCGTTCTCTTGTCAACTCGATCAATCATAATGCACCCACTTCTTCTGGGCTCTAAGCTGTACCAGCGTCAACAGGAACAGAATCATGAACAGCACCCAGGCGATGGCGGAAGCATAACCCATACGCATAAATGTGAAGCCTTCCCGGTATAAATACAGCATCATCACCAGACTGGAGTTGTTCGGACCTCCCGCCGAGCTGATGTCCCCTCTGCCAGTCAACACGTAAATCTGCTCAAACGCTTGGAACGTGGAGATCGTACTCATGATGACAACCAGGAAGGTCGTTGGCGAGATCAACGGCACCGTAATATAGCGGAATTTGCGCAAAGCCCCTGCACCATCTATCTCTGCGGCTTCGTACAAATCCCCGGGAACGCTCTGCAGACCTGCCAGATAAATGACCATGATATAACCGATCCCTTTCCAGACCGCGATGAAAACGAGCAGCGGAATGGCGAGTTTCGGGTCCTGCAGCCAGCCTTGCCCCGCCAGCCCCAGCTTGGCAAGCAGTGTGTTCGCCAGACCGAAGCGAGGATTAAATACGGCATCAGCAACGTACAGGATGACGGTCCATGAGGATATGACCGGAATAAAGTGGGCCATTCGAAACCATTTAAGCCCTTTCAAGCGCTGGTTCAGCGCTACGGCCAGCACAAGCGCCAGGAAGGTCTGAAGCGGCACGAACAGGACCGCAAAATACAGTGTGTTCCATAACGAACGCCAGAACATCGAGTCGCCGGCCATGCGCCGGAAATTGTCCAGTCCGCTCCACTCGGGCGGATTCAGCATATCGTAATCGGAAAAGCTGAAGTACAGGGATGCAGCGAGAGGACCCGCCACAAAAATAATAAAGTGGAGGAGATAGGGGGAAGCCATAAGCAGCCCCCATCTCCCCTCATGATCCCATTTCCGTTTTCGGGCGGGCTTTCCTTTCGGCATCGGATCGGCTTTGAGTGCTGCATTGTCGTTTAGCATATTGCCCATTTCACTCCCGCCTTTCTTCCAGCCTTGTTCTATTTTTTATAGAAATCATCGAGGACCGCTTGAACAGCTGCGTCCGCATCACTTAACGCTTGATCGATTCCGGTATCGCCCAGGAAAGCACGCTCCGCATTCTCATTGAATTTGCCGACCCATTCTTCCCACACCGCATTGTTGTCGAGCGTCTGCGCGAACTCCAGACTATCCAGGAATGCCTGGCGGTTAGCCGGCTGTTCTCCGGCCTTCAGGAACACTTCGGATTCCGCTACGGATTTCTTCACCGGCACGGCTTCGCCAAGCTCGGTCCATTGCTTCTGCACCTCGTCCTCCGTAGCCCAGTATTTAATCCATTCCCAGGCAGCCGCCGCTTTTTCCTCACCGGACTTCTGATTAATGACCCACGAGTTCGCAATCACCGGAGATACCCGCTTCCCGTCCGGACCCTTAGGCAGGAGCGCTACATCATAATTCAGGCCCGCTTCATTCGCTGCCTGCACCCGGGCGTAAATGCCGATCCGCATGGCAGCCGATCCACTTGGAAATACGGCGGTATTGCTCTGGAAGCTCTTCAGATCTACCGGATCCGTAATGATTCCGCGCTGCATGCCGTCAACCATCCATTCAAACGCCTGCTTGTTCTCGGGTGAATGGATGATGGAGTTCTCCGCCTTCTCATCAAGAGCACCGCCGCCGTAGGATTTCATCACGGAGAACCAGCCTTCGGTAATGCTGAAGAAGGTAAGTCCGAACTGGTTGACACTTGCGGCGTCAAAACCGCTGTCCTCGGCCGTTTTTCCGCCCGCATCCACCGTCAGCTTGGCAGCCGATGATTTCAGGTCCTCCCAGGTCCACTCATCCGAAGGATACGCGACCCCTGCTTTATCAAACAGATCCTTGTTGTAGAACAGAACGCCAACCTGAATGCCCTGCGGTACGCCCCAATAGCGCCCGTCTGCGTCCTTGTTGAAATCGAGACCGTAATATTCATCCGCCTTCAGATCCTTGGCTATCCAATCGGTCAGATCCTTGGCCGCGCCGCGCTGGGCATATTTCATCACGTATACGCCGTCGGAGAGCCACACATCCGGTGCTTGACCGGCGGCAATCTGCGTATCCAGCTTCTGATAGAACTGGCCATAAGGCGCGCTTTGCGTCTTCACCTTAATGTTCGGATGCTGCTTCTCGAACTGTTCGATCAGCTCCTTCATCTTGGCATCGGAGCTGTCGCTGGAATAATATCCGAGCAGGATTTCGACTTTCTTCCCATCGTCGCCTCCGGTACCGGGAGCCGATGTCCCGCCTTTTCCTTCACTGCCACTGCTGCAACCGCTAGCAATCATGGATATCAGCAATAAGGCCGTTAACCATCTGTAGAACCCTTTTCTCTTTTTCACAAATCCTCGCCCCCTGATTCAATTGAAATGGATTAATGAGATTGTAGTTGATAAGTATCGGCAGCGCCCATGTGCTTTCTTAGCCCACTTGTGATTTCTTGCTGCGGCATCATGTATTTTTATTTACAACTTGTGTTTTTTTGCTACAATGTTCCTTACATTCCCTACTTCAATGCCAGGAAGGCGGAAGAACGATGAACATCCAAGGAATATCCATCGGTAATCTGACCATTAATCAACGCTTGTTCGTTCTGATCATCCTCTTCATCGGCCTTCCTTTCTTTCTGCTGGGCAGCTTCTGGTACCAGTCTTCTACTGAGGCGATTGAACAGTTTGCCGCTGGCGCGAACAAACGCATTATCGAGCAAACGAATGTGTCTCTGGATTCCTACATATCCAATCTGGAGAATTCCACCTATCCCTTTATCCATAACCCGCAGATCCAGCAATTTCTCTCGACCAGCCAGCTCACACCGTATGCCTACTTTCAGCTTGCCACTAAAGTGGAGAACGACTTGTTCGCCCAGATGATTTACGGCCGGTCCGACATCATTGGCATCTCGCTTGTCGCCGATAACAAGCGGCAAATCACCGATTACGAAAGTGCGCCCGGACTGCTTGATATGAGTGAAATCCGCAAACGCAATCTATCCTTCCAGGCACAACTGGACCAATTCAGCGATTTCCAGATCATCGGCCTCAGCCGGGTAGGAAAAACTCCTGCCCTTACCGTAGCACGAAAGCTGTACGACAACTCCTCATTTCTCTATAAAGGCCTGTTGATTGTCGATCTTAACCTGAAGCAAATCGGGGCAATCTGCTCCAACGATTCACTGGGCGGCTTTGACGTCTGGATTATGGGCAGAGGCGGACAGGTCATCTACCATCCAGACTCGAATCTGGTTGGGTCCATCGTCGAACAGGGGCTGTTTGCACGTATTCAGAACCAGAACTCTTCCTTCTTCCGTCATCAAGACGCAGCCTCCAGCACTGAAAAAATGGTTCTGCATGAACGTTCTCAGATCACCGGCTGGACGGTCGTCGCCGATCTGCCGCTGAACAACCTTATCGGCGGCTTGATCACCCAGCGCAATTACTCGCTTGCCGCCGCAGCTATGCTTATGATTATTGCATTGGCGCTTGTGGGCGGTTTCTCCTTATCCTTGACAAGGCCGCTCTCCATGCTGCAAAAATTAATGGCTCGTGTTGAGCGGGGCGATTTTGTTCTTCCTACCAAAATGAACCGGTTCCGCAACCATGAAATGACAGCCGTATTCCAGAGTTTCTACAGCATGACGGGAGAATTGAAGCGGCTCATCCGGGAGGTTCACGATTCCCGGCTGAAGGAACGGGAGCTTATGATCAGGCAGAAGGAATCCGAGCTCCGCTCCATGCAATCCCACATCAATCCGCATTTCTTGTACAATTCACTGGAGATTATTAATTCATATGCCATCGCGGATGATCATATGGATATCAGCCGCATGACGCGGGCGCTTGCCCACATGTTCCGTTACAATATCGGCCACGCCGGATCAGTTGTACCGCTCCGGGAGGAGATGAGGCATGTCCAGTTTTATCTGGATCTTCAAAGTGCCCGGTTCCGCAAACTGCAGATCGATATAGATGTGGATGAACACGACTTGGATCGCGTGAAGGCCGTGAGGCTCACGCTGCAGCCGATCATAGAGAATGTGTTCATCCACGGATACCGCGGTAAGAAACCCCGCTACCTCGGGATTAGCACCCGTGCGGAGGGGCACTATTTTGCCGTCGTGATTCAAGATAAGGGGATTGGGATGAATTCGGAGAAGAAACGGCATATAAGAGGCATCCTGCAAACTCCCGAGAATCCGGAAGACGAATTACGGAGCAACGAGGGGGAGGAACCCACCAGCGGAATCGGTCTCCTGAACGTCCATCAACGACTGCAGCTTACCTTCGGTGCGGAATATGGCTTGCACCTTGTGCAGTCCGTGCCTGATGAAGGCACCCAGTTTGAAGTCAGGCTGCCATATATGACTAGCGAGGAGGCACATCATGTACCGGTTAATGATGATTGACGACGAATATGCCATTCATTTGAGTATGCGAAAGCTTGTCGAAAGGTCCGGTCTCCAGGTTGAGATCACGGGAGAGGCGGAAGACGGGGCTGAGGCGCTTCAGATGCTGGAGGACAGCCGGCCGGATCTGATCGTAACCGACATTTGCATGCCTGAAATGGACGGACTGGAATTTATCCGCCGGGTCAGAGAAACTCATGCACACATGCAATTCATTATTTTGTCCGGTCACGACAATTTCGAATTTGCACGTCAGGCCATGCGCTACGGCGTGTCGGATTTCCTGCTGAAGCCCATCGATCCGGAACAGTTCCATACGACACTTAAACGTGCCTGCAAGGAACTCGATAACCGAAAGGCGAGTTTCTCCCGGCAAACGGAATGGACGCTTGCACAGCAGCGATACAAAACCAGGCTTGCTGAGCTGCTGTGGTCTGTTGAGGAACAGGATGCCTTAGAACTAACCGATGAAATGGTCACCCATTTTGAAACGATGGGACCTATTGGAGTCAGCTTATCACAGTATGCCCCTATGCTGATGCAGGAGTTGCTGTCTGCGCTTGAAGAACGCGGCCTGGTGCTGGGTATGACAATCGGCGAGCACCCGTGGTCGCAGGATGACCGTGCTGCCTGCCGCCGTCAAATGACAGAGAAGATTCAGGAGATGCTTGAGTTAATTAAGGGCTCCAGAAATCTTGGCGCTCACCACAATATTGTGAAAGCCAAGCGGTACATTGAGGAGAACTACGCGATGGAGGATTTGTCCTTGCAGGAGGTGGCAGACTCACTGGGGATGTCGGTGACGTATTTAAGCCGTACCTTCAAGAATGAAACAAATATGAACTTTGTGAAATACCTGGTCCAGATCCGTATGGAAAAAGCGAGGGAACTGCTTGCGGAGCCTGAGCTATCCGCTCAGGAAACGGCCTATCGTGTCGGTTTCTCGGACTATGTCCATTTCAGCAAAACATTTAAAAAATATCATGGCCTTACACCATCCGAATACCGAAAACAATGTAAGGCCATGAATGGAGGAAAATGAGACGGCGGGTGCTTCTTCAGCTTGTTCTCCCGTTCATCCATCTCTCAGCCCTGACAAGAAGCTGCTCAACAAACGCATTCTTCTCGTCGGAATATTGGAGCAGGCTCCGGGCCCCTTGTGAAACGATCCTTCGTTTGATCTCACTGACTAACCCCTGCTGTTCATCGATAAACCATTCCGCCCACTGCTCATCATAGGACTCCAAATGAATGGCTTCATCAATCGTCATTGTGGACCCTCCTGAAAGCGCTGTAAGTGTGTGCCAGGAATTTCGATCCCAAACCGTATGGACTGCTCCAAAAACGTATAACATTGCTTCAGATCAAATCCTGTGACTCTATCATGCCCTTCATCGTTTGAGTTGGCAAGAGCCCATGTTCTATCCGTTATTGTTCACGCGTGTCTTAATATCGACTCTCCACAATGGCCGGTGCAAGTACCTGGTCCGCATACCTGTGAGCCTCTGCCTGAAGTACTTCGTCACTTATCCGATCGACGTTATACGCCACGAATGCAGGCAGATAATTCACTTTGCACCGGTTCAACGTGGCTTGAATCGGACGCAGCAGTTCACTGGCGGTATACCAATTGTCGCCACCTGCACGATACCCTTGTTCCAAGCCTGCCGCCGTGGTCGCCTAGCATAAATTCCTTCCCCCTCAGACTGTTGCCTTCCGGTCCGAACGCCCACCCGAAGGTGAGCACGTCATCGAACCATTTCTTCAGCAGGGGCGGGCAGCTGTACCAGTAAAACGGAAATTGGAACACCACCCGATCATACTGGAGAATAAGCTGCTGCTCCCGCTCGATATCAATATTCCAGTCCGGATACTCCTTATAAAGATCCCGAATATCTACATTTCCATTTGTATTCTGCTTGGCTTGCTGCATCAAGGCGCGATTGGCACGCGAGTTCTCTAGATTCGGATGAGCCACAATCACCATAATTTTCATAATCAGTTCTCCTGTCCGGTTTGGTTTGTTTGACACCCCCATTATGTTTCGGATTGGCAGCTTTGAAAAGTACGCTCTTTTTATGTACTTAGTCCGGTTCATCGTACATATTCATGGCATGCATAGTACGAAAAAACGTACTAAGTATGATAAAGAATAGTACTGGGTTTAAACCGGATACTATGCTAAAGTATCAACCATCAAGCCTATCCAATGATCAAATACGGACTTCCGCTGGGAGATGAGAATATGAGAACAACGAGTCATGAGGAGTTTAAAACCAAAGGCATACTGACCACGCTGCAATTAATAGGCGGCAAGTGGAAGCCGCTGATTCTGTTTATACTGCTGCAGGACGGAACCAAGCGGTTCGGAGAGCTCAGACGTATGCTTCCAGGCGTTACCCAAGGCATGCTTACGAATCAGCTTCGTGAACTGGAACAGGATGGGCTCATTGTACGCAAGGTATATCAGGAGATTCCGCCCAAGGTGGAGTACTCCATCTCCGACCATGGGAAAACCTTGGACAGCGTTCTGGCAGACATGTGCACCTGGGGATTTCAGCATTTGGATTATATCGGCCATGTAAACCGGCAAAGGGATGACAGCCATGAGAAAAATGCGGGCGGACTGTAAACGCAGCCCCCTTACATGCGAGATAGACTCCATTCTGGCATAGGGAGGGAATGGAGAATGGATAAAGCCGGTCCCGAGGGGGAGCGGCTTTATCTGCTGTTTCAAGAGCAGATATTCAAAAAATTTTTTTCTTCCAAGTATTGCTTTATATATCGTCACGATATATATTTATGTCGTAACGATATATAATTGGAGGAACTCAGATGTATGAGCTTTTTGTATTAGGTGAATTGGTGACAGGTGATAAGCACGGATACATGCTTCAGGAAATTCTTAAAAATGCGGGCGGACCCTACCGCCAGATCAGTTCCGGCACGCTGTACCCTCTGCTCTCCCGCTTGGTGGATAACGGATGGATCCATCTTAAGCTCGACGAAACCGGCGGAGGGAAGCGCCCCCGAAAAATCTATCAGATCACCGATGCCGGGCAGCAAAAATTCCTGGAGCTCATGGAGAAGCCGCTGGAATTCAACATGGATACGGAGCACCATTTCCATTTCAAAATGGTGTATTTCCGGTATGTTCCGAAGGAAATCCGATTGGCCTGTCTGGAGCAGTATTTGACTTATCTCGAAACCAATCTGAAACATGTGACGGAATTTGAAGCCGAGATCACGTTTTACAAGCCTGAGCCTGAGAAGCAGCGGCTTCAATTGATGAGAGTACTGGATCATCGGAGGCAAATGGGGCTAACGAATATCGAGTGGATCAGACAAGAAATCGAGGCTGTTAAATCCACCGAAGAATAGGGGTCAGCCTTAGCAGAGATTCAATATGAGGAGGAATAAGGAATGGAACGTTTATGGACGAAGTCGTTCATTCAGATGACAATCGGGATGTTATTTCTGTTTACTGGCTTCTATCTGCTGCTGCCCACGCTTCCCCTCTATATCAAGCACTTGGGCGGCTCGGAATCCCAGGTTGGATTGGCGGCCGGTGCGTTCACGCTGACGGCGGTTGTCTTTCGCCCGATTGTCGGGGGACTAGTGGACCGGTACGGCAGAAGGATATTTTATATTTGGGGCCTTCTATTGTTTGTCCTCTCGATGTATCTCTACGATTGGGTTGGCAGCATCCTGCTGCTGCTTGCGCTGCGAATCCTGCACGGTGCGAGTTGGGCTTTCTCAACAACCGCCATCGGAACGGTCATTACGGATTTAATCCCGGCCTCCCGACGCGGGGAAGGCATGGGGTGGTATGGAATGGCAATGACGGTTGCGATGGCGATCGGCCCCTTGCTGGGCACGTATATCGTGGGTGGATATTCCTTTCGGACCTTGTTCCTGATTGCGGCCGGGCTATCCCTCATCGCGCTCATATTGGCCTATATGACCAGGGTTCCTTATGAAGCTAAACCCAGTGCTGGGCGGATTCAACTGGTCGAGAAATCCGTTCTTCCTGTCACGGCTGCAATCTTTTTCCTGGCTGTCGCATATGGCGGAATCACAACCTTTCTCCCGCTGTTTGCAGATTCCATCCGGGTCAATCCGGGAACTTTTTTCCTCGTATATGCAATCGCACTTACCCTGATTCGGCCCTTTGCCGGGAAGCTGTCAGACCGTTTCGGAGAAGCATTCATCATCATTCCCTCCCTTATTGTCACGGCGGCAGCCCTGGTAGTCTTAAGTTTGTCAAGCGGATTACCTGGACTGGTTACAGCCGCAATCCTGTACGGTATCGGCTTCGGCTCGGCCCAGCCTGCACTTCAAGCAGCCACGCTCCGCAGTGCTCCAGCGCATCGAAGAGGTGCAGCCAACGCCTCTTTCATGACGGCTTTCGATCTTGGTATCGGACTAGGCGCCATCCTCCTGGGCCTGGTATCCGAGCATATAGGCTATACGTATCTGTTCTCCGTAACCGCAGCCTCTGTCGTCGTTTCCTTGGCGATTTTCACAATCTTTGTGAGACGACTGCTCAAGCCTACAGACGTGGAAAAAACCTAAGGGTGCCGCGCCCGTTCATTCTCTCTCGTACCCGTAACCTCCGCACCCGCTTCCGAATAGGCTAACATAACTCATGTTAGATTGGAGCGATTGTACGCATGGCTCAATATGTACCACCGGTGAATATCCATACCCTCACGCATACGGCGCCCGGCCTTGTTATTCAATATCCGCAAGTATACGGCCTCGCGAATCGGCAGGTGGAGGACGTTATCAACCGGACTATACTGCAGCAAATCCAGGATATGCAGCATGCCCAGCAGCAGGTCCAGACGGGAACTCATCCGCAGACTACCGGAACTTTTGAGATTAAAACGAATGAGCGCGGCATTCTTAGCCTTGTTCTGACCAACTACACCTACTCCGAGCCTATGGCCCACGGTTATACGGTGACAAGAGCACTTACCTTCTCCACATTCACGGGAAAATCCTATGCCTTATCCGACCTGTTCCGTCCGGACTCCAATTATCAAGCCGTATTGGCGGCCGAGGTGAACCGTCAGATCAAGGCACGCAGCCTTCCTGTACTGGAGGGCACCCCGATTACCGTGTCCCCGAATCAGGACTTCTATCTGGCCGATAAATCACTGGTCCTCTTCTATCCGCTTTATGCCATCACGCCTTACTACGTCGGCTTTCCGATGTTCCCAATCTCGGTCTACGACCTGTTGGGCATGGCACCTGAGAACGGATTGTTATCGGATCTTGCGGCGGATGTGGTGTAACAATAGCGATCTGCACAGCACAATCGGGAGCAAGTCAAAAAAACAAACCCGAATCCCTGGCACCTTACACCAGAGTCTCGGGTTTGTCTGTTATCATCTCATGGTCGTTAGCTTTCGCTGCTTACACCATGATTTTGCAAATGTCATTCGTGAATTCCACCGGATCGGCAATCGGCAAGCCTTCGATCAGCAGCGCCTGATTATAGAGCAGATTCGTGTACAGCTTCAGCTTGTCCTGATCCCCCTGCAGTGCTTTCAGGGATGTAAACACCTCGTGGTTTATGTTGATCTCCAGCACCTTGTCTGCCTGGATATCCTGTCCGTTCGGCATTGCCTTCAATATTTTCTCCATCTCAATGGATACATCGCCCTCTGTGGACAGGCATACCGGATGGGATTTCAGGCGTTTGGAGGCTTTAACGGATTTCACCTTGCCAGCCAAGAGGCCGCCCATGGCTTCAAAGAGCTCCTTGTTGTCGCTTTCTTCAGCTTCGTTCTCTTGCTTGTCGGCCTCTGAATCAATGCCAAGATCCCCGCTCGATACCGATTTGAATTCCTTCTCCTTGTATTTCATAAGCATCTTGATGGCAAACTCATCCACATCGTCGGTGAAGTACAGAATTTCATAGCCTTTATCCAGCACCATTTCCGTCTGCGGAAGCTTCTCGATCCGGTCAATGGAATCGCCGGACGCATAATAGATATATTTTTGATCCTCCGGCATTCTCGATACATACTCATCCAGCGAGACCAGCTTCTTCTCTTGGGAAGACGTGAACAGCAGCAGATCCTGAAGATCTTCCTTGTTCATGCCGTAGTCATTGTAGACGCCGAATTTCAAGCCTCTGCCAAAAGATTCAAAGAATTTCTCATAATTCTCTCTCTCGTCTTTCAGCATGCTTTGCAGCGCGCCCTTCACCTTGTTCTTGATGTTCTTTGCAATCAGCGTCAGCTGACGATCATGCTGGAGCATCTCGCGGGAGATGTTCAGAGATAGATCCTCCGAATCGACCATCCCCTTCACGAAGCTGAAATAATCCGGCAGCAGGTCGCCGCATTTGTCCATGATCAGGACGCCATTGGAATAGAGCTCAAGCCCCTTCTCGTATTCCTTGGTGTAATAATCGAAAGGCGTATTCTCGGGAATAAACAAAATCGCATTGTATACAACGGCACCGTCCGCTTTAACATGGATGTGCTTCAGCGGTTTATCGAAGCCGTAACGCTTCTCGTTGTAGAAATTCTCGTAATCGGCGTCCGTCAGCTCGCCCTTGTTCTTGCGCCAGATCGGCACCATGCTGTTGATGGTCTGCTCTTCCTGAACTTCCTCGAACTCGTTCTCGGCATCCTCCTTCGGACGCTGCGTTTTCACGTCCATCTTGATCGGATAGCGGATGAAGTCGGAGTACTTCTTAACGATGGCTCTCAGGCGGTATTCTTCCAAATATTCATCATACTGATCGTCTTCCGTATTCTCTTTGATCTTCAGCACGATCTCGGTTCCGATGGATTCCTTCTTAGCCGGTGTTAGGGTATACCCTTCCGCACCTTCGGATTCCCACTTGAACGCTTCGTCGCTGCCGAGGGCTCGGCTTGTCACGGTAACCACATCAGCAACCATGAACGCGGAATAGAAGCCGACACCGAATTGGCCAATGATGTTGTGGCCGTCCTTCGCTTCATTCTCGCTCTTGAACGCAAGGGATCCGCTCTTCGCGATGACGCCGAGGTTGTTCTCCAGGTCTTCCTTCGTCATTCCGATCCCTGTATCGGTAATGGTCAGTGTGCGGCTTGCTTTATCTGCGGTAATCTTAACGTAGTAATCTTCTTTGTTAAAGGTCAAGTTGTCGTCGGTCAGAGCTTTATAATAAATCTTGTCAATCGCGTCGCTGGCATTTGAAATCAGCTCACGCAGAAAAATTTCACGCTGCGTATAGATGGAATTGATCATCATCTCGAGCAGCCGTTTGGACTCAGCTTTAAACTGTTTTTTCGCCATGAAAAAATCTCCCTTCCAATCTGAACGAGGTTTCATTTAGCACTCTAGTCAGAAGAGTGCTAACACTTCTTCTATTTAAACATGTACCAATTTTTGATGTCAATATATTTGGAGACTTTCTGCGGAACAAAATAGGAACACGGCAGCCGATCAGCATAACACCGGACTTCTATGTGAATATCGGGAATAACCCTGTAACCGTAAAAAGGCCGCCTGAAAAGGTCAATTCGACCCTTTAGACAGCCTCTTCATATTCACGGCTCCATGCCGCTGCTTAATCTCTTGGATAGGACCGGACGTATCCACCACACGTAATACAGACCGCATACCAGCAGCACCCCGGCTGTGGCCAGGAAGGGGAGCCGGTAATCCTGCCGGGCCAGGATCAGGCCGGAAACCGGCGTTGCCCCGGACGATCCTAAACTCCGGAATACCGATCTCATGCCGGCATACAGATTCCGCTCCTGTTCATGAAACGCAGACATCAGCAGACTGTCCAGCAAATTGGACAGCATGGTCACACCTCCGCCCCGCAGCAGGAACAGTGCTACAAACAGCCACACGGGCAGGATCATGGATAAAGCGGCAAACAGCAAAATATTGACGATGAATACGAAAGAACACGTAAATAGGTAACCATAATAAACAGCTGCCTCTGGACAGCTGCTCGAACTCACTTTTTTTGCAAAAGGATCCGTTTGCTTCGCAATCAAAAATCGCCGACACGCATCGCATCGACGATTATCCGTATACATAGGTTTCCTGCTCAACCGGTTACACCGGATTAGAGCATTCTTCTTCCCATCATGATGATGGTTTCCAGTAGTGACTTCCATTTTCCATCGGCTTTACGCGCAGCCACTGTTGCGTGGTCTGTCGTCTTCCGTGTAAGACTCCATTTTGTTGCCAGCTGGCATCGTTCCACTTCCTGACGGAGGTCGAGAATATGCTGCTTGGCAATATCTTCATTATTAATATTCATGGTTCATTCCTCTTCTCTTTTATAACGATAACATTCCGACATTACCAATACCTGCAAGCTCCTCTTCCGTCCCCTTCACTATAATACTGCCATTGTTCACTCTAAGGTAAGGGTACAAAATGCCTTTAATTCTTTTTTCCCCGACAACCACATCTCCGAAGAGATCCAGCGATGAGATCGAATGTTTAATATCGTCCTCCGTTACATCGTCATCAAGAATGAATGTTCCATCTACAATAAAGGTTACTGGCTGTTCCAAAGCCAACAGCTGATCCTTCGACCAAGTCTCCTCACCGCTAACGAAAATAAAAGACTGCTCATAACTTAAAATTTCGGTATTCAGATTCGGGCAGCGTTCCCATATCAAATCCTCGATATCCTCGCTGCATATGATGAATGACGTGGACTGTATCTCTGATATAGCACGGCTGAAGGCATCACGTGTCACATCAGCCTCCATAATGATCGGTTGTTTGGTGTAGAACTTGTGGCCGTTGAATCGGCGAATGGTTCTTGCGTTTAGTCTCAATGGCTTGGTTACATATTCGAAGCCTGTCGGGATAACCTCCAAGGAACCATTGATCGCCTTCGCTTTATCATAGAAATATGGGGATTGGCTCTCATGAATAACCGCTTTGCCGTTCATACGAAGACTGTCAATCCCGGCTGCAAAACGCTCCATATCCAGGTCCTTATCCAGCTCCAGCACTCCGCTCATTACCAGACTGATGGGGTCGGTGATGGAGGCCAGATAGGCATTGTTCAATTTCAGTTTTCCCGACTCGAATCTGGGCTCATACTGATAGGCGTAAATCTCCGCGCTGGCTCCTCCCACTTTAAGAAGCGCTGAGGTAACGACACCCGCCAGATGCTGGGGAGTATACACCTCGCCGTTGACCACCAGATGAAGCTTACCGCTCTGGAACGCCTCGAAGGAGACTTCTTTGTCGATGATAACCGTGCCATTAACAAATACACGATCCGGGTGATCCAGCTGCTTAAAATATTCCTCATTCAGTCGCAGCGTCCCGTTGTAATAACGGTGACCTGCCGGAATTTCAAGCGTTTTGCCGATATTGCCTGCATTCTTCAGCATCGTCAGGAGGTGCGCCGTTTCTGCCCGGTATATGACGATGCCCACGTTGCCGATCCGTTCAATGCTTTTTACACTTTCCTCCGTTGCCTGTGTCAAATCCAGCATGCCTACATTTCCAATCATTTTGCTCATTTCATATCTTCCTCCCATATTTTTCTTAATTTCTTGATGGCGGTTTGCAATTTGTAACGAACCGTTGCTGCGGGCATTCCGAGTTGTTCTCCAATTTCCTGGCTGGACATTCCGAGCCAAAAACGTTTAAATACGATGTCGCTTTGTGATTGCGGCAAGCGGGCAAGCCACTCGGTCGTCTCTATATTGCGGCTTGAAACGGGAAGCACCGCTGCATCCAGATCATCCTCCCACGATACAAGCCGCTTCTCCCGTCGGCTAATATCGATCATGCGATTTTTGATGACTCTGAAGAACCAGGCCTTTTGCTTATGAAGGGGCAGGTCCGCCAGATTTGGTTCCTTGAGGGCCTTCATAAAGGCATCCTGAACCAGATCGTCTGCTTCATAAGCGTGCTTGGCGATGGATCTGGCATAACGTGTTACGTCGTCCTTCAGGCTTTCATAGAGATCACATACTTCCATTAGCCAACCTCTCACTTTTCGAATTGTCTTTCTTGTTAATATAACGTTTGGGCAAAAGAAACTGATGGATTTTCTTTAAAAAAAATTAAATTCGGCATTGAGCCGGCTGTGAGTCTTCGTATAAAAAAAGCGCTGACCGTGTTGACGGTCAGCGCTTTTTCAACAAAATTAATCCCACATGGAGAACAGCACCAGCAGAACAGTTGCCATACCCAGCATGAATGAGTATTTAGAAAACCAAATAGAACTCATCTCTTCCTTCACCCTGTATCCCTCCTCTTGTTTACGGATCACCCTAACTTTCCAGCTTGACTACCTCTAGCCCCACCAGCTGAGCGCACACAGCAGCATAACCGCTACAAAAAAACCATCCATAAATTTGAGCTGAAGTTTGGCCACCCGAATCACCTCCTTATAAAGGCACATGAACTTAAACTGAAATAGGTTATTCTATGATTTTGCATAAATTTATTGATTGACCAATTACTTTTTAAAAAATCTGCTCCGCCTGTTATCGCAACACTGTATCTCACACCCCCGTATCCCCTCTGAAAATTCATGCAATTTTCCTTCTTCCTTCTCACTTGTCATTCCTCATGCTCGCTTTTCCATTAAACCACACATCGTTTCCGTGATAGCCAGCTCATGGGGTGTCCAGGAAATCGGGCCGATCTGTCCCTCATACTTATCACCGCTCAGCACCAAGGGCTCCTTCGTCAGATACAGCATCTCTACCACCTCTTTCATCACCGGATTGAACAACCCGATCAGGGACAGCCCGATCCGCCCCAGCGGCATAACCGCCTTCCGCTTCCCGACAGCCCTCTGCGCAATCCGCACCAGCTCATGTCCCGAGATCACGCCTGGTCCGGGAATATGCCAGTTCTGTCCGTAGGATTCTTCCCTCGCCGCCACCTCGACGATCATCCGTGCGGCATCCGGCAAATAAACATATTCACGGGGAACCTTCATATTGCCTACGAACGCAGTTGGCTTGCCTGCGGCAATGGCTTCCATGGTCACGGATAGATAGGATGCCTGGGCTGAGGGACCGTAATAGTCGGGAAGCCGTACGATCAGTGGTCGTGCCTTATGCCACCGCGATGAGAAGATCAATTCCTCATAAGCCAGCCTCACCTTGCCCTTGCGAGTATGAGGTTTCTTGGGGTGTTCTTCTGTTGCCCTTTCCATTAAGCGGCGACCGTAAGGATAGATACCATCCACCACCACAACCTTGGCTCCCGTCTCCTCCGCTGCCTTCATCACCGACTCGCCTAGTGGCAGCAGCCTGGACTCCATCTCATGATAGGGAATATTGGCACTGTGAAAAATAATGTCCGCTTCTCCAGCAGCCCTTATGATATCCTCCGGTTTGAATGCATCCCCCGTCTCCAATGTGAGCAGAGGGGAATGGTTCAGTTGATCAGCCAGCTCATTCAGTTTCTTCATGGAGCGTCCGAAGGCTACCGTCTCGATTCCACGCTCAATCAGCTCTGCTGTCAATGGAGCTCCTACGCCACCTGTTGCACCCAATACAATCGCTTTTTGCATATAAATCTCTCCTTTTATTCAGTTATATTATTGATTGATCAATTACAATTACTGAAAAATATCATGCTCTTCCTGCACCGCGCACACAACTTCCATTATACGCGGTGTGGCACTAAAAAAGCGCCTGAGCATGCTTTATTTTTTGGGCATTAAATCCGGCATATCCATGGCCATGGCTGCATTACACAACATGCCCCGCGCCAGAAAATCGGAGATTTTCTTATCTGCGTCTTCAAAACCTGCTGACACAAAGGCATTTCCAACAAGATCCCGTATCTCATTAATCCCCTGCTGCATCGCTTCGCGGATGGGTGCATCCGGAATCGTCTGTGCCTGCATCTGCAGCAGTATTTCACTGCGATAGGATTGCATGATCCCTTCGTAAGCCCGGATCAATCCCGATTCCAGTTCCTCAGGTGCAGATGAATCAATCACCACTTGAAATGCTTGCACGATGCGCTTCCAGGAGACAGACAACGACTCTACAAGCAGTGACTCCTTGGTGAAGAAGCGATAGACATAAGGCTGGGATATAGCCGCACGCTCGGCTACCTGAGCCGTGGTCGCGCGATAGTACCCGATCTCGGCAAACACCTCAATAGCTGCTGCCACGATATCATTCCGCCGATTGACAGAGGTTGAAGCTCTGGCCATCATACCGACCTCCCTTTCACTTTAACTTTAACTTCTGAACAATCACTTGTATTCATTCATTATTGATTGACCAATTACTATTGAGTTTAGTATATATCGCCGATTTAATTTTCGCAACAACTTTTTCTTGACCATCACGCTACGTCGTAGTTCATCATTCAAACTAATTTAAAACAGAGGTGAAGAAATGAATATACCATCCTTACGCTCAGATCAAGTATTTCGAGAGTTTTGACATGCTCCACAAAAAGAGAAAAGTCGCGTTATTCAGACAAGCCAGTGTGGCTCCATTTATCGGAAAATGGAACATACTGAATATTCCTTTTTAAAGCGGAGGACCCCAAAAAGCGAGCCTGTTATCTGAATTTGAACAGCAGATGGAGAAGATATTCATAAAAATGGCATCCTGTATGAATCAATCCCCTTCTTCCGATGAAGTACAGCAATTGATCATCGAATGGAAAAGCTGTCTCGAACAATCCATTGTATGTGACTCTGAAATGTTAACATGTATTGCAAATACGTATACACGCGATAATCGCTACAAAAATTATATAAATCAATTCAGCGATGGTGACTTGGCCGAATATTTATATACTGCTATCTTGCATCATATTGATCATGGATAGAGGAGTTTTGCTTATCTTGTTCATCCTCCAATTTTGCGTAAGCTGCTCCCGATCGGGAAGGATTCCCGTATCTCTTGACGAACTGTTTACAAGTACTGGCATCATAAATCGCAGTTCCCAAGTTCTATATTCTATCATCGATCAAGGAGGTTAAATCATGAGTCATGAAGGTCAGCAACAATTCGAACGGTGGCGTAAGCATCGCACGGTACTCAATCAACTGCTGGAGGATGTACACACTGAGCATTTAGATTATAAACCTTGGCAGGATGCCTACACTTTGGGTGCATTGGCTGTTCACATTGCCGCCTCCTCCGAGATGTTCCTGCTGTCTATCAAAAATGGCACCTTCTCTCCACCTTCTATCTCTACCCAGTTCGAAACGATTGAGGACATTAGAAATATCGTCCAAGCTTCAACCGATGCTACAACAGCCGCTTATGCGGAGTTGTCGGATGCGGAGCTGGAGAAACCGCTCGACTTTAACGGATTTGCAGCCCCTGGATCAGTATGGCTGGGCAGCATGGTGGACCATGAAATCCACCATAAGGGGCAGCTGTTTACTTATGCACGGGCCGCAGGCGTTGCGAAGGTCCCTTTCTTCACTGTGCAGCCGGCAAAACAGTAACGGCCGCGGGGTTTGGGCTGCAGGCGCCGGGCTTGGGGCTGCAGGCGCCGGGCTTGGGGCTGCAGGCGCCCGGGCCGCCTGCCCTCACGCACAAATAAAAAGCCGATTTCCCTAAGCTCTCTCGGGAAATCGGCTTTTTATCTTACCCACTACCCTTGCTTCGCCAGCTTCACCATAGCTTGCAAGGCCGTGTTAATCTCGCGTTCCACTGCGTCGGCAACTACGTTGGTGTTCGGATCGTACTCGGCCGCCAGATCGGCATCGGCAAAGCCGTCCATCGCCACGATTGCGCCAGCACGAACGCCGCGGATGGCTGCAACGACATACAATGCCGCAATTTCCATCTCCACACCCAGTGCCCCGGCCGCTTTATATTTCTGGTGCGGCACTTCTTCAACGCCGTTAAAGAACACGTCCAGCGTGACCGTAATCCCCTTGCGCACCACGCCTTCGCCGATCGCAAGTGCTGTTTCGTACAGCGCCTCCGCAACCTGGCTGTCCGCGACCGCAGGGAAGCCGTCCGGCACCAGCTGCTTCGTCAGCCCGTCCGTACGGATCGCAGCGGTGCTGACCACAAGGCTTCCCGCAGGGGTATCCGCCCGGTAGGATCCGGCGGTGCCCACGCGAATGAGTGTCTTCGCTCCAGCGCGGATCAGCTCCTCGAAACAAACCGCAGCTCCCGGACATCCAACGCCGTGGCTGGTAACCGCCAGCTCAACGCCTTCGTAGCTCCCCACAAAAGTGCGGTACTCGCGGCTGAATGCCAGCTCGCGCGCACCTGTGAGCTTACGGGAAATCGTCTCCGCACGTTTCGGATCGCCGCAGACGATCACAAATTCAGGTATATCCTCTGAGTTCACTTGCAAAATAGGCATCAACATATTAGTCAAACTCCTTATGTGTCCATTCATCTTCAGGTATATCCAGTGCTTCGCCGCTGAACCGCTCTTCCTTAAACGGATCCGCTTCGTTATGGAAGCCATTGCGTTCCCAGAAGCCCGGGCGGTCTTCCTTCATAAACTCGATGCCGCGCAGCCACTTCGCGCTCTTCCAGAAATAACGATGCGGTACGACCGTGCGAAGCGGCCAGCCATGCTTGTCCGTCAGCGGCTCGCCATTGAAGCGGTAGGCGAGCATCACATTGTCCATAAGCAGATCCTCGATCGGCACATTCGTATCGTAATCGGGATCGGCATGAAACATGACGTATTTGGCTTCCGGCTTCACATTGAGGCCCGCGAGGAAATCCCGGAACAGGATTCCTTCCCAAACCGTATCGAATTTGGACCAACGCGTAACACAGTGAATATCGGTGCTCACTGTTACTGTTGGCATGGCCATTAAATCTTCATAAGTAAACGTCAGTTCCTCTTCGACCTCACCGAATACCTTGAGTCTCCATTCCGACATGTCGTAGCGAGGAACGTCCCCTTCATGCAGGATAGGAAACTTTTCGGTCAGCGTCTGCCCCGGCGGCAGTTTGGCACGCTGTTCATCCGTCAGGTTATTAGCTGCTACCGGCTTCATTTTTTTCAAACGTTCTGCTTTTTTGTGCACCAAGTTCATCTCCTCTATGCTGGATCGTATCCACAACCGCTTAACGTCTGGAGGACTCAATTACAGGTTATCGCGGCGCGGCGTATGCGCCTATCTGGAGCTTGAGCCCTGCTTCAGTGCATCCTGCTGGAAGCTTTTATTCTTAAAGAAGAACATGGCCAGAATCGTGACGACATAAGGCAACATCTGCGTGAAATGTGTAGGCAGTGCGAGGCCCTGGAACCGGATGCTCAGTGCATCCATAAAGCCGAACAGCAGGCTTGCCGCCGTAACGCCAAGCGGACCCGATTGGCCCAGCATCGTTGCCACCAGCGCAATAAAGCCGCGCCCGGCCGTCATGCCTTCCGTAAACATCGTCACCTGTCCAAGAGACAGCTGCGCGCCTGCAAGCGCACATAACACGCCGCTGGCCAGCACGGCGCCATACTGATAACGTCTTACGCGGATTCCCACGCTTTTGGCAGCGAGTGGATTCTCACCTGCAGCCAGGAAACGGAAGCCGCTCTTTGTGCGATAGAAATAATACCACATCAAGCCCGCAATCAAAAAGGACAGATATACAAGAGGTGTCAGACCAGCCAGGATCGGACCCAGCACCGGAATGTCCTCGATAATCGGTATGTTCCATTTCGGCAGTCCCACCATCGTATTATCATAAAATGCGCCTTTTACGTCAAAAATAGCCCGTAAGCTAAATGTCGTCAATCCGGCAGCCAAGGCATTCATCGCGATACCAACCACAATAGACGTTGGCCTGCAGATTGATGCTGAGATAGGCAAATATAAAGGAAAATATCGAGACGATCGCAATCGCGAACAAAATCGCATAAAAGACATTACCGAAAAAGTAATTCCCCACCACGGCGGAAAAAGCACCCAACAGCATAAAGCCTTCCAGACCGACATTGAACAATCCGACACGCGAACACAGGGCGCCGCCGAGAGCTGCAAGCAGGATCGGAGTAAGCACACGCAGAGCCGAGTTGATTAATGCAAGATCAAACAGCTGTTCCATCGGAATTGTTCCCCTTTCTGCGCTTCAGGAAGCTGTATGTGAATCGGGCGGAAATAAACAGAATCAGCACGGCTTGTATAATAGCTCCCACTTCAAGCGGCACTTCCGTATTTCGTTCGACGCCCATGCCGCCTGTCTGCCATGCGGCCAAAAAAATTGATGCAATCAGCGTGCCGATCGGATGCGACCCTGCCAACAATGCAGCCATAATGCCCGTCCAGGCATAGTCAGCCGTGGATAATGCGCCATCAATATAACGATACTGAGAGCCCAGTATTTCAACAGCGCCGCCAAGACCAGCCAAGCCGCCGCTGAAGAACATCGCGCCAAGCATCATGGGACCACGCTTAACCCCGCCGAACAGGGCAAACAATGGATTGCCGCCAAGCATCCGGACCTCGTATCCGATCACGGAACGCTTCAATAATACGAATATAATTAACGCGGCAAGCACAGCCAGCACAAACCCTACGTGCAGCGGCATGCCGGAGATCAGCTTCGGCAGCCAGACACTGTTGTCCAGCATTTCGGACTGTGCCATCGCAGCAGAACCTGAACGGTCCTTCAGCGGATAGGCAACCAGATAACCCGCAAACAGTACAGCCACATAATTCAGCAGCAGCGTGGAGATCAGCAGGTTAACCCGGAATCTGGCGTCAAAATATCCGGCCATCACCGACCACAGACCACCCGCAACGATACCTGCAATGATGGCAACGATGCACACCAGCCAGCCGGGTCCCGGCATATATAAACCGACCAATGCGGCGGAAAGCGCACCAAACACCATCTGTCCTTCAGCACCCAGGTTAAAAAATCCGGCGCGGAATGCAAATGCCGCACCCAGACCAATCAGGATGATCGGCGTCGCCCGGGACAGCGTATTCGTGAAGAAATACATGCCGCCGAAGGCGCCCTTCCACATCTCTGCATAGGTCTCCAGAATGTCGCCTCCGGCAATCATGATGGCAATCGCCCCGGCGAGCAGGCCTACCATGATCGCCGCAATCGGCTGAAGCAGCGGAAGCGTCAATTTTGTCCATTTATTCATTACAATGTTCCTCCCGCCATCAGCAGTCCCAATTTCTCTTCTGTCGCTTCCTTCGCTGACAACTCACCTGCAATCCGACCTTCAAACATAACCAGAACCCGATCGGACAGCTTCAAAATTTCCGTTAATTCAGAAGATACCAGCAGAATACCTGTCCCCTCTTCACGCCGCTTGAGCAGTTCACCATGAATGGTCTCCATGGCGCCGATATCAACGCCGCGCGTCGGTTCGGCAGCGATCAGGAACGGGGTTCCCTGCTCAAGTTCCCGGGCAACGATCAGCTTCTGCAGATTGCCGCCGGATAAATACTGGGTGCTTGTCTCCAGAGACCCCGTCTTGATGGAGAACTTCTGAACCCAACCGGAAACAAGCGAGCGGATGTCCTTCAGTTTAAGGAAGCCGCCCTTCTGCAAACGGCGATGGTGACCCATAAGTCCGGTATCCATCACGGTTGCCGTACGGTTAGCTCCCCATACATAACGATCCTCCGGAATGTGGGCTAACCCATGCTCTCTTATTTCACGCGTAGACATACCGGTAACATCCTTGCCCGATACGGCTATCCGGCCGCTGTCGGGCTGAGCTAGGCCGGAAATCACCTGTAGCAGCTCAGACTGACCGTTGCCGGAAATGCCGGCAACCCCGACAACCTCGCCTGCCCGGACTTGTATATTCACGCCATCCAGCACCGGCTTCCCTTTCGTTCCGCGAATCGAAACCTCCGATACCTCAAGCACCTTCTCACCCGGCGTTATCGTTTTCTTATCCAGCTCCGCTAACTCGCGGCCTACCATAAGGCGGGAGAGCTGACGGGCATCCGTGTTTCCCTTCTCCACAACGCCGGTAACCGCACCGTCGCGGAGCACCGTAATCCGGTCAGCCACATCCAGAACTTCATTCAGCTTGTGGCTAATCAGAATAAAGCTTTTGCCCTGTTTAGAGAGCTGTTTAATGGCCTCAAGGAGTTCCTGCACCTCAAGCGGCGTCAGCACGCCTGTCGGCTCATCCAGAATAATGATTTCGGCACCTTGATACAGCACCTTCAATATTTCAACCCGCTGCTGTACACCCGGTGCGCTGCTGCTCACGATTGCGCGCGGATCAACCTTCATTCCGTATTGCTTACAGAGTCCATCCACCGTTTTCACCGCTTGCTTGCGGTCAAACCTGGCACCGGAGCCCGGCTCATTGCCAATCACGATATTCTCGGCAATTGTAAACGTAGGAAACAGCATAAAGTGCTGGTGAACCATGCCGATGCCGCCGCGAATCGCACCCTCCGGGCTTGCAAACGAAACTTCCTTGCCATTCAGCCGAATCGTACCCGAGGTTGGCTGCTCCATCCCGTACAATATCCGCATCAGCGTTGTTTTGCCTGCACCATTCTCCCCGACAATCGCATGAACCTCACCCGCTCGCAGCGAAAAATCAATGCCGCGGTTTGCGCTAAACTCGCCATACTTTTTTGTAATATTGTCCATCTGGAGTAGCATCGAAGTTATGCCTTCCTTTCGCTTCTGAATGAAAGACCGACTGCTCATGTGGCAGCCGGTCCAGGTGAGAATTAATTTTGTTCCAATGCGTTGGTTACTTTAATCTTCCCGGCGATAATATCGTCGGAGATCACCTTGAGCTGGTCCACGATGTCTTGTCCAATGAATGGATTGAGCGGTGTTTTGCTCTCATGGGTAACGTAAGTGAGACCTACGCCGCCTTCTTTCAGACCATAATCACGAATGTCGAATGAGTAGTTGCCTTCCGAGAAGTCTTTAACTGTTTCGTACACAACAGCGTCTGTGCCTTTCAATTGAGCAAGCACAACGTGCTCAGGATCCGTGCCCGTGTTATCCGTATCTTGTCCGGAAGCGTAGAAGCCTTTTTCCTTTGCGGCTTCAAACACGCCGAGGTCACCGACAGCAGAGAGGCCAGCAACGAAATCGGCACCCTTGGAATTCTGGAGGAGTGCGAGTTCCTTCGCTTTAGCCGGGTCTGTAAATCCGCCGACATAGTTAACAAATATTTCAACGTTAGGGTTTACCGATTTTGCGCCTTCGGCAAAGCCGGTCATATATTTATGCATAATAGGAATGTCGTCTGCAACCACGTTGCCAACCTTGTTTGTCTTCGTAGCCAGTCCAGCTGCTGCACCCAGCAGATAAGCTGCTTCATGTTCACGGAATACAACGCTGCGGACATTCGGCAAATCTACCACTGTATCGATAATGGCGAAAGGCACATCCGGATTCTCCGGTGCAACCTTCTTCAGTGCATCTTCCATCTGGAAGGTAGAAGTAATGATCAGATCATATTTCTCGGCAACGGCCGTACGCTAGGTTTTGCTCGATCGAGGCCGGGTCAGTCGATTCAATCGTCTTCACTTCAACGTTGAAATCGGTAGCCGCTTTTTTCAACCCTTCATCCATTAATGCAAAGAAAGGATTAACACCGATCTTCTCAGGAAGTACAAGTGCAATGCGTTTCTTATCTTGAGATCCTTCTGAACCGCCATTCGCTGCACCAGTGTCAGTAGACTTATCATCGTTGCCGCAAGCTGCAAGCAATCCAACGGATAATACGAGTGTTAATAGAATTGACCATGTCTTTTTCATTTCCTGACCTTATCCTCCTAAGTTGAGCACTTTTTATACTATTATCCTATGGTATAGACAAGCAGATGTCAAAACAAAAATTTTAGCGTTTTATGTAGTTTAATGTGTTTTTTAGCAAAAATTTGGTGGAAAACTGCGTATATCACAGAACATTACCTTATCAAAATGTCGAGAATGTTCGGAAATTGCCAACATTTGATCAACACTTTCTGGCGGAAATTCCAGATGAAAACGCAATATTTTCTAATTATGTCATGTTATATGATGCTGCACACAAAAATCCATAGGGACAGAAAAAAGGACGCCTCACGGCATCCCCTTCAAACATGATTCCAGCCTATCCATCAATCAACCCTGCCGCCTTCAGTAACCGCTGCAGCATCACCGCCGCTTCACCCCGGGACAACTTCTGCAATGGCATTAACCTTGCGGCATCTCCTTGCACAATCCCTTGTTTCACTAGTGCAGCAGCTGCTGGCTTTACTCTTGCGGATAGTTCGTCATGATCCTGATATGATGACAGAACGAATACGGCTTCGTTTTCATCCACAACACGATTTAAACCAGTCAACTCCATAACCCTCGCCATCACCACCATGGCCTCCTGACGTGTGATGGCTTGATCCGGACGGAAACTGCCGTCCTCATATCCTTGAAGCAGGTCATATCGTGAAGCTAATGCAAGCACACCGCTATACCAGGCGTCTGAGCTGACATCCTTAAAGGCGGAAAGCTCCTGCCCCTCCTGCAAACCGAGTGCTCTCACCATCATGGCTGCAAACTCCGCACGGCTTACTTGGGCATTCGGGGCGAAGGACTGTACGACCACTTCAGTCTGATCCATGCTCGTGGTGTCCTTGCCGCTCCCCCGTCCGTTAAGGATCATGCGCGAGGCAAGGTCATTCACCGCATCACCGGACCAATGATGCTGAACATCAGCGAAACGGATTTCATTGAATATGAAGGCAAACGTTCCAGTTACGAAACTGTGCAGAACGACCTCAAGACTTCCATCCTTCTTCATTTCCAATCTTGTCGGAATAGGGATAAATTCTCCACTTTCACTCACCCTAACAGCCGTTGTTATAGGATTCTGCATCCCTAACGGCAAAGAAATCCGATGCTCCATATATTGCTTATGCTGCTCTAACCGCAAGGGAAAATCATTGGCTGTAGCAGTTATGTCAAAATCAACAGGGGAACCGACAAGTCTAGTGCCAGCTTGCTCAGCAGTCTGTTGAATAAACCTTAATTTCGCAGCATCGCTGGCCGCTATCGTTACATAAACCAAGATTTGATCAGCTGCAAGTGTTCTGTCAAATCCCCTCGGAGCTCTCCAGCGGGTTGAAGATACCTCCTCAGCAGGAAGATGGAAGGTTCCTAGAGATGAACGGATTTCAATCGCTCCCTGCTTAGCTTTAAGCTGGTCCATTGCCGTTCCGCTTAATTCCAGGGAGATATGATCCGCTGGTTGTGCAAGAGCGATGATGATCACCGGATTGTATTCCACAGTCTTTAAACGGGCTTCCAGCTTGGCCGTATCCAGCTTCATCGATACGACGGTATGTCCTTCTGCCTCATGGAACAAGCCTGTAACCATCCCTTCCTGAATTTTATTGTTCAGTGTAACCCTGACATTCACTCGGTTAGATTCAACAGGAACGGATGAACCTGTGGAAGCAGCCCCTGATCCTGTGCTTCCCGGTGATGAACCTCCCCCCGGAGTTCCCGGACCGCCTCCTTCACCAGGTTCGATAGGTGTACCCCCGCCACCAGGCTCCTCGGGTGTAGTCCCTCCTCCCGAGGAAGGTGCGCGCGTTACATGTATAACGTATTTATGATGTTGACCCGAAGGTGCCGTCACGGCAAGTTCGATCCGGCTGTTCCCTACGGCAAGAGGAATATCCTGGCTCTCTTGACCGGAGATGATATCGATCGGTCCTGCTTCCAATCCTCCAGTTTCTCCATAAACACTCGCCGTTACCACTACGTTGGCATCATAGACCAGTGCAGTCACCGTGAGGCGATCTGTCTTGTTGCCTACCTGAGCCGTGTAGTCATTGTGAAATCTGCTAAACGCAGGGCTCAAATTCACTGCTTCCACGGAAGAATTCAGCGTTAATTCTTGCAGCGTGGTATCGTACACCGGAGTTGTCAGCTCCTTGGCCGTGAAGCTCCATGTATCCTCTCCTTGAATCCCCCCATAACTACCTTCCCGAGTCGGCTGCCTGTAAAAGCCCCTGGCTCAATCTCGACGTAATAACTTCTGCCATAATCGAAGTTCAGTCAACGGATTGATGACCACCGTGTTTCCAATAACCGAAACCCTGTCCGTATCGCCAACATCGATACGTTCTGCAATATGCTGATCAGAGGTGTCTCTAAGCAGAATCGATCTACCGGATACCGCCGTTACTTCTTCATTGAATGTAACCGTCAAGGTTTCATTCATCTCAACCCCTGCAGATTGATGAGCCGGTGCATACGACACGGCCTCAAGTTTCACAGGATCGGGATTCTTATTCCATTTGGCATAGAGCCTGATGTTCTCTGTACCAAATACGAGCTTGCTGCCGACAGGATAATCGATTCCGTTTCCGTCAGCCTGCGTATTCCAACCATCAAACGAATAACCGTCCTTCGTCAGCTGACCAGTATTATCCTGTATGTCAGCTTCGTCTCCTCTGGCAAACAGCTCTCCGCTTATCGGAACATTCCCTGCCATGTTTTCGTTGCCATCGTAGGTTAGTGTATATATTTGCGGCCATTTCGTGGCAACCTTCAGCATATTGTAGGCGCTTTTATTCCCTACAGCGTCCTTCACAATTACGTTAAAATAATAGTCCGAACCTTCGTTAAGACGGTCTGCCACTACTTTGAGCTGACCAGCGGCATAACTCCCTATCGGTATTCCATTCCGCTCGATTTGGCTGACAGTTCCGATATTCGGACTGTGGGATGCATATAATAAATACTGCAATTCATCCTGCTCGGTTAAATTATCCGAGGCTCCTAGCCACTCGATCCCGATGGAATCCACCGTTATAAGATAAGGACTTAACATTCCCCTGCCTGTATCCGGCGCCGTTGTATCCAGCACGGCCTTTGTTAATGCAGGTGCATTTCTGTCGTTCCTTGTCCCATCTCCGATTTGACCCGAGCTGTTCAGACCCCATCCCCAAACTCTGCCGTCCTTTTTTAAGGCTGCGCTATGAAAGCCACCCCCCGCAATATCAAGAACATGTTCGATGCCCGTTAGTTGTTCCGGAGTTGTCCTGGAAGAGTTATGACCTAGGCCAAGCTGTCCCCGACTGTTGTCCCCCCAGCCCCATACGTTGCCCTCTTGGTCCAGCGCCAGGCTGTGGTGCCCGCCCCCGGCTATTGCCTTAATATGTTGGAGGTTTCTGACTTTCACCGGAATGGTTCGATTCGTCCGGGTACCATCCCCAAGCGTGCCATACATATTGATTCCCCATGCCCATACCGTTCCATCCTGTTTAATGGCTAAGCTATGGGAACCTCCTGCCGTGATGGCAATGACATCGCTCAAGCCGGAAACCTGAACCGGAGTATGCTTATCAACAATCGTGCCATCACCCAACTCGCCGTTTCCATTCGCTCCCCATGCCCATATGGTGCCATCCGATTTTAACGCAAGACTGTAGTACCCTCCCGCTGCAATCGCTGTAACATCGCTTAATCCGATAACAAGGACCGGCGAGTTTTGTTGGACTGTCGTTCCGTTTCCGAGCTCACCGTTGTCATTTTTTCCCCAAGTCCACACTGTCCCGTTCTCCGTGAGAGCCATGCTGTGATAGCCCAGGCCTCCCGAGATTGCCTTTATTCCGCTTAACCCGCTTACTGGCGTCGGAACATTCTTATCCGCTGTCGTTCCGATCCCGAGCTGCCCATTCTCATTCGATCCCCAAGTCCATACCGTCCCATCGCTCCGGAGCGCCATGGTACTGCGAACTCCGGTGTGAATATCCATTACATCATTCAAACCTCTTGCCTGCACCGGTGTATTCCGAGCATTCCATGCAGCATCCCCTATCTGCCCTCTGTCACCCTGCCCCCATACATACACATCACCGCTGCTAACGAGCGAAGCCGTATGATAGTACCCGGCAACCAGCTTTGGAGCTGCAGCAGATGCAGCTGCAAAAGCTGGTGGGGACCCATACATCAGGTTCAACTGCATCAGCAGCAGTGCTATACATAGCAGGATTTTTCCTGAACGTCTTCTCATAATCTCCTCCTTCATTTAATCGGCACCTATCAGCCATACTCTCAAGTGGGACCTCGGCACCAAGTATGCTATCAAATAAATGGAAGCGAAACGATTGACAAACGTTAACTTTTCATCATTTTTTTCTATATAATCTAGTTATCTCGACTCAATTCCCTAATAAAAGAGTTCGTATATTGCGAGGGTATCCTATGAATCTACCGATCAATTCACCTATTCTGAAAATGAAAATCAGCGTTCCCGGACTTAGGGAGCATCTGGTTCCCCGAGATCGGCTGCTGCATAATATGACGGCCGGCCAGCAAGGACATCTGACCACCGTTATCGCGCCGGCCGGATATGGCAAATCCACACTTCTGGCGCAGTGGGCTCATGCAGTAAGCGAACGGTGCGCCTGGATGTCACTGGATGAACGGGATAACGATCCCGTCCGCTTTTGGAGGTACGTTACGGCCTCCATTGCTTCGGTTCTTCCGGAGCAGCAAGGGGAACGGCTTATGAACCATACGCAAATGCTGCCCGGCGTGTCGATTACAGCTTATCTGGATACGCTGATCAGCGACTTGTATGAGTGGAGTGAAACTCTTCATCTCATTCTGGAAGATTTGCACAGCATTTACTATACGCCAATCCATGAAGGGCTTTCGTACTTGATTGATTACCTCCCTGGGCATATTCATTTATTGATTTCATCCCGTACGGATCTGCCGTTCTCCACCGTTAAGCGGTGGGCTGATCACAAGATCAACCACATCGGAACGGATCAGCTGCAATTCACCTCCGATGAGACAAAGCGCTTTTTCCGCCATGCCTCAGACAGCAGTTATCCCAAGCCAAATTCGATGCAATTGCAAACGTTGCTGGACCGAACCGAGGGCTGGATTACCGGGCTACAGCTCGTTGCTCTTTCCCTTCGCTCAGGCAGCAGGTTAGAACCTTTCATGGAGGAGATCAAAGGCGATCAATTTCATGTCTCGAGTTATTTATTTCAGGAAGTGGTAGGGAAATTGCCTTCCGAGGTGTTTCGCTTTCTGCTCCAGACCGCCGTCCTTTCCCGATTGAACGTCCAAGTCTGCGATGCCGTAACCGATTCGGATAACAGCCGATCTATGCTGGAAGAATTGCGGAAGCAGAATCTGTTCCTTGTGCCACTGGATGAACAACATACCTGGTTTCGCTATCATCATCTGTTCTCGCAATTTTTGCAGGACCTGCTACAGCGTGAGTGTGACGGGGAATATGTTAAACGTCATCGACTCGCAGGCCAATATTACGCCTCCATCGGCTCCACAGATGAAGCCATCGACCATATGTTTGCAGCGCAGGATATCGAGTCTGCGGTGGGCTTGCTGGAGCAGCATGCGCAAACCGTGCTTGAGCGAGGGGAGCTTACCACCTTGCAGCAATGGTTTGATCGCGTCCCGACAAGCTTCCCAGTCACGCTGGAAACGTCATTATTGCATACCTTTGTTGTCGTTCTGATGGGGGATCTTGAACGCTCTGGGCGTATGCTCGCGAACATCGAGGAAGCGTGCAGCAACCTCCCATCATCTAGCCGGCGAGAGCAGCTCCGAAGCAGCATGCTGTTTGTGCGGTCCAATCTTGTTTTTTTGAACGGGGATTTTGCCGAATGGTTTGCTTTCAGTGAGGGCATCCTTGACAATCTTACGCCCGACAATCCGATCTACTATCAGTTTGATTATAATCGGCAGGAGCCTTACGTAAGGCGCACCTCGCTTGGTATGAAGGGCGCTCTTTCCGCGGATACAGAAAAGATTGCGCATTTGTTTACCGGGGTACTGGAAGCCCATGGCTGGGATCATTCGCTCATGAATTTATATGTAAAGATGTCATTATGTGAAGGTTACTATGAGTGGAATCGCCTAGCGGAATGTCGCCAGCTGCTGATGCAGCTCCGAAAAGCCCCTCCTTCCCAAAAAACAATGGGTTTGTTCATACCTCTGCATATTACCGAAGCAAGACTGTATGCTGCCGAGGGTAAACTTCATCTTGCCCATCATGTTTTGGATGAAGCATGGGACGCAGCCAGCTGCAGAAAGGAGAGCTCGTGGCTATCTTCACTGAGAACCGTGCGCAGCTTGATTTATGTTCGGGAAGGACGTATAACCGATGCCCGAAAAGAACTCGCCGTTCTCCCCATTTCAATCAAAGATCGACCGACCTACAGCCGGGAACCTGAATATTTGGCGCTTGTCCGCCTGTTAGGCAAACAGCGCAAAGAAACTGAGGCGCTGCACCTTCTGGAGCTGTTAAAGCCCCAGGCAGAGCGTGAGTTGCAAATATCCAGCATCATGGAAATCACATGCCTGCAAGCCTTGCTGGAGTACCAGCGTGGTCAACGCAAGCAGTCTCTTCAACTTCTTCGTGAAGCACTGCGTTTAGGTGCACAGAACGGTTATGTCCGCACCTTCCTTGACGAAGGAGCGGACATGTATCAACTGTTGATGCGTTATACTTCCCACCCAGCGCAAGAAGAGGACGTGGATATGGGGCTCATTCAGACACATCATTATGCGAGAATGCTTATGGAACGTTTTCCCAATCATGTCAAGGCAGATCCCCCCCATATTACCTCGTCTCAATCGGCTCTACCAGAACAGCTGAATCGAAATGAGAAGAATTTACTGCGGCTTATTATGCAAGGTGCTGCCAACAAGCAGATGGCCGCTGCACTCGGCCTGTCCGAAGGGACGATCCGGGTATATTTATCCAGATTATACGATAAGCTCGGTGTTACCTCCCGTACACAGGCACTGGTAAGAGCCCAGTCATTAAACCTGCTGGACGATTAAATCGGACTGTAACAAAAAAGGAATCCCCCTCAGTCGAACCGGGGATTCCTTTTTTGGTCTATGCAAATCAATCAGCAAATGATCTCCTCACGAACTGAAGGATCGTATCCATTTGAAACGATTGACCTTCACGATAGCCACAAAGCATTTCAGGATCTGATCAGACTTCAGACAGATGAATATGGCGAGTGGCGACAGATTGAACACAAACGCGCACAGTGCCGAAGATGGCAGTACAATGAGCCACATAAAGATTAAATCGTTGTACAGCACAAAGCGGGTGTCTCCGCCGCTTCGCACAATGCCTGTCAAAGCCGGCATCTGATAGGCCGTTCCGACTACGGTGATGGACAATACCGTCATGAAATGCAGTGCGAGTGTTTGGGCTTCATCGGAAATGGAGTACAGACCCAGCACGAGATCCTTGATGATAAACAGCACAGCTCCCGTCACTAAACCCAGGAGGATATACAGGATCTGCAGCGTTTTGGCATAGGATATGATTTTGTCCATCCTGCCTTCGCCGATCGTTTTTCCAATGATTACAGCCGTTGCACTGGCGGAAGCGTAGATGATGACGGTCACCATCTGAAAGATCGTTGTGGCGATACTGTTTGCTGCGATGGCCGATTCCCCCATATGCCCGAGAATGGCCGTCTGTGCCGCCATCGCAAGGCCCCAGATCGTGTTGGACATCAGGATTGGGGATCCGACCCGGATATACTGTTTGAAGAGTCCCATATCGAACTGCAGGAAATCCTGCAGCTTCAACCAAATTTTACGGTCAAATCGCTTAATATAAATGATGACGATGATGCATTCAATGATTCGCGCTGTCAGCGTTGCAATGGCCGATCCGGCCACACCAAGCTCCGGAAATCCCAAATATCCGTATATGAGGATATAGTTCAGGCAAATGTTGATGATCAGCGTGGATAAGGATACCACGAAACCGATTTTTACCGTCTCCACGCTCCGCAAGGAGGCCAGCAGGGAGCTGGTAATGGCAAAGAAGATATACGAGAAACAGATGATTTTTAAATATTCCACGCCGGCAGCAATCACATTCTCTTCCTTCGTAAACAAGGACAGCACCTCATGCGGGAAAAAGAAAACAATCACCCATAACACAACGCTGAGGAGTATGGCCATGCGCATTCCGATGCTTGCCGCTTTTTTGATCAAGCCTAAATCCTTGGCTCCCCAGAATCTGGACGACATGATGACCAGCCCCTCACATACCCCCATAACCAGCATGTGCAGCAGGAATTGGATCTGATTTGCGAGGGCAACACCCGATAAAGCCGATTCACTATACCCTCCCAGCATGACGTTGTCTGACAAGTTCACACCGACTGATATCAGGTTCTGCATCCCGATCACAAGCGTCAGCCAGAAAAAGCTTTTGTAAAATCCCTTCTCGCGAACAAATAAACTCATGTCAGCTAACCCTTCTTCGTCTATAAGATGATTATCCTCTAATATATATGAATCTACGGAAATGAACAGAACAAATTGAAACACACCACCATTTCCATAGAATAACAGATTAATAGGATCAAAAACATAATAACATTATAATGTTTTTGGCATGGAAAACTAGTCTTCAAGTCGGAGTACACTATGAATCCGCGTATCGGTGGTTCGACGGTATCCCCATTCATTCCACAGCAAATCCCCTGCCAATCGATACATCTCCCTCCGCCCGATTGAGCACGTCAGCATCTTAAGTGTTCATTGATCGTAAACTCGTGGGATTTCCTGACTATGTACAAAACGACATACCGTATATATGATGGCAATGTAATCCATCCCAATGATAAAGAGGAGAATGTGTATGACCCTGTGGAAGTATCCGTTATCCGGCAAAACCATCCAGCGAAGTATGATTGCAGCCCTGAGTCGCAACACTCCTCATGACGCCGCTTCATGCCTTTGCAGCCGATGAAACGCCTCAGGCCGCAGCATCACCCGCGACTCTGAACGTCAGCCTCGAATCCAGCACATCTGGCACCTCAGCTCCTGCACAAGTCAGTCAGTCTCAGAGCAGCTCTCTTGCAGTCGGCGAGCACCGACTGATCAGCCGCAAGGAAATCGTTCAGAACTGGGATGATCTCGACCCGGATTATACCCCGGAGAAAGCTATCGAAGCGGTTAAAGCGCTCCTCTCGAAAGAAGATTTCGAAGCGCTGTTCCCATACCGGCTCGGCTCAGAGGAATGGTATAAGATCGCCAAGGGCAAAGAATACTACAAAGCCGATCAGAAGGATTATTTCTCATACGACAATCTCATACATGCGGTAGCGGAAGTGTCCAATCTGAAGATCAAGATCCGCACGCGGCAAGGAACACCTTCTGCCCAAGAGATTTATAGATTGGACAAGGACGGCCGGGTAGAAACACTTGTGGTGCGTTCAGCAGATTTTAACTCAGCCAGCAACCGGAACAAAACAATTGAAACCGTTATCATTGACGGCGGAACGTTCCTGAAGGAAGGATTCAAGAAGGACCGCAAGCGTGAACTTGCCGCCTTCCTCGCTAACCTGTCCCACGAGACAGGCGGAGGCTGGGCGACCGCTCCGGGAGGTCCTCTGCGTTGGGGGCTGTTCTGGAATGAAAACATCGCCGGCCGGACAGGTGTCAACCAGGATGCCTTCGTTGATCCGGCAAGCGCTGAGCTGTACCCCGGAACACCGGACAAGCGTTATTACGGCCGCGGACCGATCATGCTGAGCTGGAACTTCAACTATGGCCTGTTCAGCTCTATTATTTACGGAGACAAAAGCGTGCTTCTGGACAATCCGGAGATCGTTGCCGCCGATGGCAAAATTGGCTACATGACTGCTATCCTGTTCTGGATGACACCGCAGAACCCGAAGCCATCTGCTCATGATGTCATGGTCGGCAGATGGAAGCCTTCCCCGCTGGAGAAGTTCAGGGGCTTGGGAGATCCGGGCTTCGGCACAACGGTTATGGTCTTGAACGGTCTGGAAGCGAACCTTGGAGAAACCGAAGGAAGTCCGGTACAGCGGCGGGCCGGCCATTACCGCGACATTACAAACCGCATGGGCGTAGATATTACAGGAGAGAAAGTAGACACGTTAGGCATGAAACCATTCTAATGAAGAAACGGGTGCAATGGATGGGGCCGGGCTAAGCTAACTCATGTTAAATAATCGCCCTCTGGCTAGCGGATGACAGACCCTATCTGTTTCCATTCTGCCAAGAGGGCGATTATGGCTGTTTCAGATGATATCATACCAGCCGCTGGGAGATGGCTAAACGCTGTGTTTTGGGCAGGCTCTTCAACACCAAATCATACGAATGATCAATCATATCGTGTACATCCGCTTCCGTGAGGGAGCCATCGATGGCTACCGTGTTCCAATGTTTCTTGTTCAGGTGATATCCAGGTTGTACTGCTTCATGCTGTTCACGCAAATTCTCAGCGATCACGGGATCACATTTCAGGGAGATATGACTGACCTTCTCTTCCGTTATCGTAATCAGGGCAAACATTTTGCCGCCGACCTTCATCACAAGCGGAAGCGGTCCAAACGGATAGTCCTCGGCTGCAGCTTTCTTCGAAAGACAATAGGTTATAAGCGGGTCTCGCACGGAACATTCACTCCTTCATGACAGATCTACCTGATTATAGTAGATGATGTTCCCCTATTCAATTCCGAATCCTATTTTGTTCATGCTCCGTTCATATAACTCTTGTATACTTGGGACTGATTCTTTATGCAAGGGGGAATATCTCATATTGAACTACGGCAAATGGCTGATGCGAATTGCGGCCATCTATACACTCATCGGCGCTTTAATCGGAGCGGATATGGCAGGAAGAAGCAGCTACAGCATGGTTGCAGGCCATGCCCACATCCTGGTGGTAGGCTGGTTGACCTTGTTTGCCTACGGCATGTTTTACTACGTGTTTCGGGAGAAACTCAGTATGAAAAAAACGGCTGCACTGCACTTCTGGACCAGCCTCCTGGGAGGCGGGATCATGCCCCTGGGCATGTTGATGTATTATCAGATGCAGAATACGGCTACACTGCTGGCTTTTATCATTCCAGCTTCCATACTGCTTGTCGCAGCAGTTTTATTTATCATCTTGTTGTTTTTCGATAAAAAATTGTTCTCAGGCAGATAGCTTGATTCAAGGCCATCGTGGAGGCTCGCTCTACTTTTTCGGCATATGCTGAACAAAAAAAGAGAGGTGAGCCTCTTAACTATGAAATATAAAAGCAGCACCATCAAGAGCAAATGGAAGAAAACGCAATGGTTGCTTGAAGATTCCTATTTCCGAAAATATGTACCGGTCACTCTGACGTTTAACAAAAAAAACCTGTCCACCATGCTGGGCGACTATTCCAACGTCTACTTCAAGCCAACCGGCGGATCAGGCGGCAATAACATTATTCGGATCCGCAAAACCGACGGAGGCTACCAAACTCAGCTTAACACCAAAAAAACCACGTATTCGAGTTCTTCCGAATTGTATCGGGAGTTGAACCGCTTTGCCGGTAAACGTCCCTATCTGCTCCAAAAAGGAATTCGGTTAGCCAAAAGCAAAGGCAAGCCATTCGATATCCGGGTCATGGTACAGAAGACAAGTCAGGGAAAATGGGTCAGCACCGTCCTGTTCACGAAAATCGGCAGCCCGGGCAAGGTAGCCACCAATTATAACCAGGGAGGCAGCATTGGCACCTTCCATAAAACGATGAGTGGTGCAGGATTTAATTCTGCCTTTATCCAGAAGGCAGAATCTGAGCTGAAGGAGATAGGCGTTGCCACTGGTTATAACTTTGACCGGCATTACCGCGGTTTCAAAGAACTGGGTCTCGATGTGGCCATCGATTCCAGCGGCAGACCTTGGATTCTGGAGGTTAATACCCGCCCCCAAGTGTATCCGCTCAAGAATTTAAAGGACCGAAGCTTGTACAAACGCGTCTTGTCTTACGGTAAGCAGTATGGGCGGTTTAAGTAGCATTTGATCTACACATTAAAAAAACGCGAGCCGCAGGATGGGCTTGCGTTTTTTTTGCACATAAATGGTATACAGGAAACGGCGAGCAGGAGAAATGAAGAAGTCCATCGAATCCCTTCTCTTGAAACTATGCTTGAGAGGAGAATTTCCATCCATGCTGCATCCCCCCCGTCGATGTGGATCTGTGATTGCACGTATCGCAGCTGCTGTGATGCTGATCACAAGCCTTGCACTAACCGGCGCTTGGCCAGGAAACGTTGAACTATCCGCCAGCACAATCGAAACTTCCAGCCTCACTTCATATTCCCGGGATCAATACGAAGCGCTCGCCTACTTGAATGAGGTTCGAGCTAAAGCCGGACTGCCTGCTGTCACCTTAAATGACCGGATCACCGAAGCTGCTGAGCTTCATGCCCGTTACTTCAATATAAATAAGGTGGCACCCAATCTGAGCGCCCATAACGAAAAGACTGGACTTCCCGGCTATCGCGGAACCCGTATCCGAGATAGACTAGCGGCCGCAGGTTATGTGTCCCCCTCGAAGCAGGGGTATGCATCAGGCGAAGTCATGCATTTTCGCCAGAAGAGCAGTCTGAACGCCATGAAGGGCTGGCTGGATACCGCATACCACCGTCAAATGGTTCTGAGTCCAAACTTTCAGGAGATCGGGATCGCTCTCGTTGGCGGCACGGCTGTCGTGAACCTGGCAGGCAGCACAACATCGCCCATCGCTGGCGGCCTCGCCATCTATCCTTACGACGGTATGCAGAATACCGGAATTGGATTTTACGGGTTTGAGACGCCTAATCCCTTGGTCCAATTTGACGTGGAACATTCAGGCTATATCATTTCAGCGACGGCTGCAGGTCCGATCGATAAGTTTGAGGCCGCCATTACGGATGAGGAGGGTGCCCTCCTTCATTTTTACGAAGAGATATCCAGAGACACCCTGTTCCTGTTCCCCAAGGAAATATTGCGAGGACTCCACACCTATACAGTTTCGGTAAAATATCGGTTAGAAGGCACACAAGCGTGGCACAGCCGCACTTGGTCTTTTACAACGGGAACGGGCAGCGGATCGTAAAGCTACGCTTCCTTGCTCACTTGCAGATCACGCCATACTTTCTTGTTGCTGTATTGTTTCTCCATACTGATATCTTGTCCGAACCACGCCGGAGGCACAAAGCCGTCTGCCGCTTCCATAGAAGGAAACTCCACTTCAAGCACAAGCATCTGGATCTGTGCGTAATCATCGATTTCAATTAAGGTATTGTCCCATCTGGCGGTTACTCTTCGCTTGGTCAGTGGAACCGCTCCAAACGCCTGCACCACCTGCTCATACAGCCCCTCCGAAATGGCGTATTCTATCTCTTCGCGGGCAATGCCCCAGCCCTTCTTGAACGTATGGGTGAACTCTAGCCGGCCGGACTTCAAATCTTGTATTTTGCGTACCCTGAGCTCCTGATCACCGTCCAGTGCCAAATACGTCTGCTCGATGAACTGCTCTTTCTCAACCACGAGTATTCCTTCCTGAATCAAGGCATCGGGATATGCCGGCAAAAGGTATTTGCGTTCTATTTCTATAGCCATAATCGTAATATCCTCCAATCGTTATTCCAATCAGCTAATTTCATTATAAGGATCGATCATCCCAGGGGGCAAACCAAAAACGATAGAAGGCATCCGCAAGGATACCATTCTATCGCTTCTCATGATTAACGTATCATTTTCTTATAAGACTTGATGGTCTGCGTATGCATGCCTTCATGATACATGCTGAACGCAAGGAGCTCGCCCACGGTTTGGAACGTCAGTGGACCGATGGTCAGCGGATGTGCTGGAGACTGGTCCAGACGATTCGAGAAGGTTTCGCGAATACGCGCGGTTTGTTCTTGCAAAAGCGCTACCAGTTCGGATAACGCAGGCGGCTCAGTGGTCCAATCCGCAGGCTTGGTACCGGTTGCGAACCATGCCTCGAAGCCTTCCGGCATTTGTACAGGCTCACCAGCCGTTGCAAAAGCGAACTGTTCATGCACGGTGTAGATATGTCCGAGGTTCCAGCGAATATTGTTCGTGAATCCCTCCGGAATGATATTGGCCTCTTGCTCCGTTACATTTTCTACCGTTTTGATCGTTCCGCCTCTAGCAAAATCCAATTGATTGAAAATAGCTTCATTCATATTATAATAACCCCTTCCTATTGGTACGTAACTATACTAACGTAGTATTCTCCCTATCGCAAGGAGCCTCAGGAGATTTCCCGCAGCCTTTTGAAGGTAGACACAAAACAGTGCCGTGCTGTACATGATTAGACGTAATAAAGCCTGGAGCTTGAATGATCAATTCATTCAAAATCCAGGCTTGGGATAACTTAACAAAGATAAAATTAGGCTACTCTGGCGATAATGCGATGACTCTCGAGAACTACTCTTGCATCCTCCGTGGCAGGACGATAGCCCTTCTCCAGCATTTCTTTAATATAAATTTTGTTGTACACAAAGGAGAATACGATTCCACTGATCCAAGCTCCGATTCCCAACGTAAAAGAACCGAAAACGGCGGAAAGAATAAACATGATAACAGCCCACTTCAGATCGCCGCGAAACAAAGCCGGGAAAAAGGCAAAAAACAGAGTTGTCCAGCTAAAACCAACCTTCACTTGCTTGGTAACTCCAGCATCATTTTTCAAATAGATCTTCATGATTCACACCCCAACGATTAGTGAAAAAAGAAGTCGTTCTCCAAATCTATGTAGTTCTTATGTAGTATCCCCCATGGCGCAACCGAATCTTTTTTCCTATGACTATATTACCATTTGATGGTATGGAAGTTAATCATTTTTTTGATAATGTCGAAAAAAGATGTAGAATCTTACATAAATATCATTCTTCCACACCTGATCCATTTGGACCGCTCCCGTGAAAATGTTTATACTATAGTAAATCTGTACATAAAGGAGTCGATCAAGATGAACTACTGCCGTCTCGGAAGCAGCGGACTCAAGGTTTCGAAGCTCGGCCTGGGCACGAATGCTTTTGGCAAAAGGGCCGATCAAGAGACTTCGACACGCATTATCGACCATGCACTGGACCATGGCATCAATTTCATCGATACCGCCAACATTTATGCGGGCTCTGAATCGGAACGAATCATCGGACAAGCACTGTCCGGCAAGCGTCATAACGTCGTATTGGCTACGAAGGCAGGACTTGTGAATGGCCAGGGACCCAATGAGCGGGGCTCCTCCCGTTATCATCTGCTGCAAGAGCTTGAGAACAGCCTTAAGCGGCTGAAGACGGATTATGTGGACCTGTATCAGATTCATACCTTTGACCCCCATACTCCTCTTGAGGAAACCTTGCGCACGCTGGATGACCTGATGTCGTCGGGAAAAGTGAGATATATCGGCGCCTCCAACTATGCAGCTTGGGAAATTATGAAGGCGCTTGGCATCAGCGAGCTTAAAGGATATGCCCGGTATGTGTCCACCCAGACGAGTTACTCTCTCGCGGACCGAACACCGGAACTGGAGCTGGTCCCCCTCTGTCTGGATCAGGGCGTTGGCATCATTCCGTATTTCCCTCTGGCTGGCGGTATTCTTACCGGCAAATACAGCCAAGGCAGCAGCACGCCTTCCGGCTCCCGTGCCGAGACCGATCCGAACTTCAATCGCTTCCTGGAAGATCACAATCTAAAGCTCGGTCAGCAAGTCAGTCAGCTCGCCGCAGAGCACGGTCAATCCCCAAGCGCTCTTTCCCTTGCCTGGCTGATGAATCGCCCTGCGGTGTCCACGGTCATTGTCGGCGCTACGAAAACCGAGCAGCTGGATGATAATCTGAAGAGTCTGGAAATCGAGATCGATGAGACACTAGGTTCGAGCCTGGACGAAGTCAGCAACGGCTTTGTGTATGCCAAGCCATTTGCAACGTATCGACTGGGTTAAACTAAACCACGCCAAAAAAAAGCCGCTCAACGAATGGTTGAGCGGCTTTCCATTTCAAGCTGGCCTGCTGTTTTTCTATTTCAGGATCTCTTCAATACGAGTTTGAACCTCTTCGCTGAGTTCAATGCCGGATGCCTTCGCATTCTCGGTTACCTGTTCCGGACGGCTTGCGCCGACAAGCGCACTGGCAACGTTTGGTTGACGCAGAATCCAGGCAAGCGCCAGATTGCCTACGGACACCTCAAGCTCTGCCGCAATCTTCTCAAGCTCATGAACCTTCGCGATTTTTTCCTCGGTAATGCCTTTGCGCATCCAATCCAGCTTCGCAGCGCGGCTGTCAGCTGGAATATCCGAAGCGGAGGTGTATTTCCCTGTGAGCAGTCCTTGGGCCAGCGGGGAGAATACCACCTGACCGATGCCCGAGCGCTCGCTGAGCGGAATGATTTCTTTCTCGATATAACGTTCAAACATGTTGTAGATCGGTTGGTTTACCACGATACGGTCCAGCAAATAACGATCCGCTACGGTCAATGCTTCCGCGATTTGCGAAGCCTGCCATTCACTGACGCCAACATACAGCACTTTTCCTTGGCGAACGAGATCATCAAGCGCGCGAAGAGTTTCATCAAGCGGTGTTTCCGGATCATGACGGTGGCAGTAGAAAATATCAACATAATCATGGCCCAGACGCTTCAAGCTGGCATGCGCCTGCTCCATAATGTGCTTGCGGGACAAGCCGCGATCGTTCGGACCATCACCCATCGGCCAGAAAGCCTTGGTCGCCAGCACATACGATTCACGCGGATACGCTTTCAGCGTTTCGCCAACCAACACTTCAGCCGCACCCTTTTCATAGACGTTCGCTGTATCAAAAAAGTTAATACCCAGGTCATAAGCCGTCTTGATGGCGTTCACCGCATTCTCGCGCTCAACATAACCGCCGTAAGTAAGCCAGCTTCCCAAGCTGATCTCACTGACCTTGAGACCTGTGCGGCCCAATTTTCTATATTTCATTGCAATTCCTCCTTCAATAAGATAACGATAGTGGTACATCTGTTATTCTAAATTAGTTCCTATTCTTAGGGAAGAAGTGAAATGTTCTTCACTATATTATAGAGAGGATAGCTGATATACTTGAGTATAGTTAGTAGAATATCGGAGGGAGCCTTTCATGATGGGGAATAAATCGAGCAGCTACATACCCAAAACACCCGAACATATCGAATGCAATATCGAAAAAACGCTACTGGTCTTAGGCGGAAAATGGGCATTTCTTGTCATCCGCGAGCTCTTCGGCGGCACGAAACGGTTTGGCGAACTCCAGCGAAAGATCCCGAACGTCAGTCCGCGGGCACTGACCACAACGCTTCGTCATCTGGAAGAGCAGGGCGTGCTTGAACGCGAGGTATTCCCTACCGTTCCGGTTACGGTCGAGTACACCTTGACCCCCAAGGGCATGGATCTGCACGTCATCTGCAAGGAAATGAAGCTGTGGGCGGCGCGGTGGACCTGACCCTCTCATATAAGCCATATAAAACAAGACACCTTTCACTATAGAGAAGGTGTCTTGTTTGGCATTCGGCTGACCGTTTCACCCGGCCTCATCACACTTCCGCGTACGCCTCCGCAGCAGCATGCAGATAATAAGCCAATCCCGTCTGCTGCTCCTCCAGCATTCGAAGATGAAATTCATCGCGCAGGAAGAACTTCGTCTGCCCCGCAAAATCGGCAGCCGAGAAGGTGTGACCCTGCTCGTTCATAAACTGCAGATGATTCCGAATCGAAAGCTGAACACGCTCATCATCGTGCTTGATCCCGGTTATGAGAGCATTCGCTATGGCGGACATAAAAGCGGCTGCTTCCCTCGCCTGCTCGTTCATACTGGAAACATCGATTGGCTCCCCCTCCAACAAATCCACGTCATACTGCTCTTTCAGATGCTGATTCTGCTCCGCTAACGCATCCTCCCATTCTTCTGCACTGCCGAAGCCATTAAACAGATCTTGAGGTTCCATCGCCAGACCCTCCTTCGTGTAATGAATGGAACGCCGTAAGGTCTGAAGGATGCTCTCCAGCCGATCCTGCCTCTCCTGGAGCAGCTGCTCCTGCTCTGACAAGATGGAGAGCCGCTCCGGCGTCTCCGTTAGCAGCTCTTTAACTTGCTCCAAGGAGAAATCCAGCTCCCGGTAAAACCGGATTTGCTGCAGCCGTTCCAGCTCCTTCGTCCCGTACAACCGGTAACCGGCATCACTTATTTCGGCAGGCAAGAGCAAGCCGAGTTTATGATAATGATGCAGTGTCTTGATGGTCACCTTGGACAGAATCGACACTTCTTTTACCGTATATAACATAGGTGTTCCCTCCTTCGACCTTCAGTCTAAGGCCTCCTCTTAGAGGAGAGTCAAACCGAAAAAACCTAAAAATAAGACGAGTGCTTCTGCACCCGCCTCATCTAGTTCTTACCGTATACTATATCGCATATAAGACGCCTCATGTTCTCTTGGTTTCAGGTCATGCAATTCCATTATGGCTGTTCCAGTTCCAATCCCCAAGCAACCCCTTGTCTCATTACGCTTGCAAACGCCTCGTTCATCAGTCCTTCCTCCCGGTGGGCAGGCGTGATGCAGACCACTTTCCCGCTTCCGTAAGGATGAGCCCAGCCCGCGACGGACTCCCCGTCCACAGACTCCGAACGAAGGAACACTTCCGTCTCTTCTTCCCGGCAATGCACAAAGTAATGCTCATCCAGAAAGCCGAAGCGATCGCCCGCTCCTCCCAGAGCTGTCCCGGCTACAGGCGTATAGATCACCTCGCGGTGCACATCCGGATGATAGTCAAAGCTGCCGCGCAGCATGTTAACGTACTCTCCATCCTCCGCATATGACGCGAGCCCCGAGTGCCAGGCTATCCATACGCCACCGGCGGCAACATAAGCCTGAATCTGATGCTCCGCCTCGCTGGTCATCCAGCGCTTGTCAGGGCTCCCTTGAGGATCAATCCGATCCTCGGCAAAGAGCACCACCGCATCCGGCTGTTCCTTCAGCCTATCGGCTAATTCGGTCACGGCCCCATAACGAAGCTGAACCAGGCCTTGTTCCACAAAGGGCTTCACGATTCGGTTCAGGGAATCCGTGGCGAGCTGTCTGTCATGATAAAAATCGCCAACGATGGCCAGTATGTGTTTGGGTTGTGCCATTATAAACTCCTCCTTTCCTTGGTGCAGCACTAATAGGATCGAAACGCAGGCCCCTATTCTAAAAAGGCATCGTCTCGCCCTTATGATTGATCATCCAGCCGTCCTGCTCCGGCACCATGCGGCGTTCCACCAGATCCAGCAGGCCCTTGGCGGTATCCACGGGATCACCCGGTGCCTGATCTCCGCCCATCGGGGTACGAATCCAACCGGGATGCACGGCGTACACCATGAAATTATCGGCAGCAAGCGCCTTGCGGAGCTGGGCCGTGAAGAAGATCAGTCCGCTCTTCGATATCGCATACGGATAATCGCCGCCATAGGCGCCCGTGAAGCAGCCCGCCTCCGACGATACGTTGATAATGGCGGGTGCCGAACTCCTGCGGAGCTGTGGCAGCAGATGTTTTACCATTTTCATGGGCCCATAGAGATTGGTCTGCATGCTCTTCTCGACATCGTCAAAGTTTAAGTTCTCGATGACTTGATCCCGGCCATTCAGAATGCCGGCATTGTTAATGACCGCATCCACTTGATCCCACATCTCATGGATCTCTTCTGCCGCGGACGCAATGACGGCTTCCTGATCCACATCAAGATTCATGATCTGTAATTGCGCCGGGTAGTCGGATCGCAATGCTCGAAGCTCTGGATGACTGCTCTCTGTGTTCCGTACACCCGCCACGATCTGATGCCCGCGGCCAAGCGCCTCCCTCGTCAGTTCGAGGCCCAGCCCCTTATTGGCTCCGGTGATCACGATGTTCAATATGGTTCACCCCTTTGATTGTTGACTTCATTCTATTCCTTCTCTGCGAATGGGATCATTCTTCTCGTTCCCGTTGTGCATACCTCTCTAATCCTGCTTCGGACCGAGCTCCTGCAATCCAAGCGTAACGCCAAGTTTATCTTCGGAGTCAAAATAGCCGTAACGGTCCGTGCCCCATACTCGCCTTTATGGTTCAACGGATACCCTTTCCCTTCCAGGAAATCAATATGCTGATTAAAACCGTTTACGGTGAACATTACAAAATGCACGCCCTGCCCGCGGGATTGCTTGTATTCATTCCACGGACTCGGCTCATCATAAGGCTCCAGCAATTCCAGCACCATCGGTCCCATCTTCAGGACACACATCTTCGTCCGGGTCGGGCGAAGCTCCCCCCGCTGCCACGTATACGAATCCTCCGTCGGTTCCGGTGCGGCATACGGATCGGGTATCGATATAGGCGGCATCTCCATGCCGAATAATTCACAATAGTGCCGGGCCGCCGCTTCTATATCATGGACGACGATTCCCATTTTGAGCAAGTGATTGTTCTCCATATGATTCATTCGGCTCTCTCCTTCATCATGAAGATAATTCTTATTTGTCGTTCTCCAGCAGCTCGATCAGTACCTTCAGCTCACTAAACGTATCCACGTAGGCGTAACGGCCGCCCGTATATTCCCCCTTCTGGATTAGAGGCATGCCGCTGCCATTCAGAATCTCAAGCTTCTCCTTCATCCCCTCAATGACAAATGCAATGTGGTGGACCCCTTCGCCATGCGTATCCAGAAATTCGCGCCAAGTCGATGGCTGCTCATCCGGCTCAATCAGTTCCACCTGCAGCTGGCCGCAGTCAATGAAAGCCAGCTTCGAACGGGCTTCCGAAGGACCGCCGTTGTATTCGGTCTGTGCGACTTCCCGAGTATCGGTCCAGAACCATGTCGGAGGCTGGATGCCGAAAAATTTAGCATAACTCGCTCCCACCTTCTCGATATCCTTCACGATAATTCCGATCTGTGTAATGACTTTGGTTCCCAGCATACTTTGCTCCATAATTTCCATATCTCCTTCTAAGATCAAGTTTGATGGCTTGGTATATTAACGCGGAGCAGAATTACTCCTCCGCTTTAAACCCGTTGGATAGCTTGAATAAAAATAAAGTGATCAGCAGCGCAATGACGAGCAGGATCCAGGCCATGGCCGAAGCGTAGCCCATCTTGGCATACTGGAAGGCATTTTGATACAGGTACAGGGAATAGAACATCGTGGAGCCGTCCGGACCGCCGTTTGTAATGATGAAGGATTCCGCAAAAGACTGCAGCGTCCCGATCATGCCCGTAATGACATTGAATACAATCGCCGGTTTCAGCATCGGAATTGTAATATGAAACACCTGTCTCCATGAGCTGGCCCCATCGATTGAAGCCGCTTCGTAGAGGGAATCCGAAATGCCCTGAAGCCCTGCCAGATAAATAATGATCATCTGTCCCGAGCCCCAGAGTGCCATCAGCACAAAAGCCGGTTTTGCCCAAAAAGGACTGGAAAACCAACCGGGTCCCTCGATCCCGATGAACCCGAGAATCGTATTAAGCACGCCGTTGTCCGGCTGCAGCACCCAAATCCAGAGAATCGACAGCACAACAAGCGGAACCAGCGTTGGCAGGAAGAACACCACCCGGAAGAAAGCCAAGCCCCGAATGCGCCGGTTATTCAGCAGAATCGCGATGAATACCGACCCGACCGTTGTCACCGAGATGCCAACCACAATCATGAACAGCGTGTTGTACAGCACCTTGTAGAATAAGGAATCCCCCGTAAACAGCTTGACGTAATTGTCCAGACCCACCCACACCGGCTCATTGATGATGTTGTAATCAGTCAACGAGTAATACAATGAACTGAACAATGGATATGCCGTAAATAGCAGGAACCCGATGATCCAGGGTGAAATGAACAGCAGCCCATTCCTCAGATTTTTACGGTCTGTCTTGGAAGACATGATGCCCCCATCTCCCCTCTATCCTTTAATTCCCGAGAAGGTAATCCCCTGGATGAAATATTTTTGAAGCAGGAAAAAGATGACGAGTACCGGCAGGGTCATACTCACGCCGACAGCCATCAGCAGCGTCCAGCGCGGATCGTTGACGGACATAATCTGCTGGATGCCAAGCGACAGCGTATACAGCTTGTTATCGCTCAGGAAGACGAGCGGACCGATAAAGTCTCCCCAGGCTCCTGTGAAGGCGAAGATCGCCACCGTTATAATGACGGGCAGGGATAGCGGCAGAGTTAACTGCCAGTAAATACGAAACTCCGATGCACCGTCCACCTTGGCCGATTGGGACAGCTCTTTGGGGATGCCTATGAAAAACTGCCGCAGCAAAAAGATAAAGTACGCATTGCCAAGGAAGGCCGGAACCACCAGCGGCTTGAACGTTCCGATCCAGCCGAACTTCTGGAACAGGACAAACAGCGGTATCATCGTCACCTGAAACGGCAGCATCATCGTCATGAGCACTACGATAAACAAGGCATCGCGGCCCTTCCATTCAATGCGGGAGAAGCCGTAAGCAACCAGCGTATTAGCTAATACTCCGCCAAGGATCGCCATTGCGCAGATGTAGAGCGTATTCTTGAAGTACAGCCAGAACGGAAACTGCTGAAATGCGGTTACATAGTTGGACCATACCGGCTCGGACGGAATCCAAACCGGCGGGTCCGCGAAGAGCTCCGTATTGCTCTTGAGCGATCCGGATATCAGCCACAGAAACGGGATGATATAAGCAAGTGCGGCCAAAATCAGAATGATATAGATGACATAGGTTTCAATAGACTGTCCCTTGAATTTGGTGCGGATAGAAACCACCTCACACTTCTTCTAACCGGAAGGTCCGGCTGACTAGTGCCTACAACTGATAACAGCTTGATCAAGCCGCCCTTACTTCTTCTTGTCTACTTCTTCTTGTCTACTTCCTCCTGGAGCTTCTTCTGGGCAGCCTGAAGCAATGGCTGCGGATCATGGTTGTTATAGATCACGCTGTCGCGCAGCAGCATAAGCTCGTTGGACATCTCCTTGGCAACCGCCGTCAGCGCCGGATGGCCGGAATCCGGGGAGCTTGCGACTTCACGCACGATTTTATAGATCTCATCGCCCTCTTTATCCCACTTGATTGCGTCGTTTTGCTCCTTGTATATGGACAGCGAACGCCACTGGTTGATGTTGTCGGCCATAATTTCCGGTTTCACCCCGAACAGAATGAATTTCATGGCGGCTTCGGGATTCTTCGCGCCTTTGGGAATCATGAAGATATTCGTGCCGAAGTTGGACGAGTTCTTCCGCCCTCCATCCGGTGCCGGAATCGCAGCTACCTTATAATTCACATTCGGAGCATACTGCTTCAATGCGTTGCTGAACCAATTGCCGTTGATGGTCATCGCAACCTTGCCCGAGAAGAATGGATGATCCGGGGAGAACGCCCCGCCAAAACCGGAAGAGAACGATTTGATTTTCTCGGGATTATATTTCTGTGCGTACGTGTTCATCCAGTTGTACATCTCTACCAGGTGCGGATCATCGAGCTTCACTTGTTTGGAAGCGGTGTCATAATAATCTGCGCCAAAGATATAACCCCACATGTATGACTCGTCCCCGGCGTCCAGCCAAGGGATGAAGCCCAGTCGATCGATTTTATCGCCATTCAGCTTCGTTAATTGCTCAGCCGCAGCATCCAGCTCCTCAATCGTTTGTGGTGGCTGATCGGGATCGAGACCGGCTTCCTTGAACAGGTCCACATTGTAGTACAGCAAGTTGACGTTGGAATCCTCAGGGAACAGGTACGTTGTGCCCTCCACCTTCATTAGATCCCGGTAAGCATCCAGAATTTCATCCTCTTTAAAATCCGTAGCTGCAAGCAGATCGTCGATCGGCATCAATGCCCCCTGGGCAGCCAGTGCGTATGCGCTTGCATATTCATTCGTAATGACAACATCCGGCGGGTTGCCCCCGGAAATCGCTGCAAGCAGCTTGCCATTCGAAATGCCGCCATCTGGCGGAACATAAGTAGCATTAAACTCAATATCCGGATACTCCTTCGTAAATTCGTCCATTCGCCATTGATCCCATTTCTCCGAATCGCCGCCCCATGGATACCAATACGTTAATTTCCCTCCATTCGATGAGTTTCCGCCTGCATTCTGCTCTTCTGAGGCACCTGTGCAAGCAGTAAAAACGAGACTGAAGCATAAGACAGTCAACAGCAAGACCCATCCCCTGTTCTTCATTGGCCAATCCCTCTTTTCGTTTAGGATAAGTTTCTCGTCTCCTTATTTCTCTATTGATTTGGATGCAAATTACGCGAATGGCTGCCCTCCTTTTTTGTGAACACGTGTTTATTTTGAATCAAGAAGCAGCTTACCTAAGTAAGCCAACCTCCTGGATCAAACTGAACTTGATGGTTAACCAATCTAATACGCTGTCGTATGCATCACCGCAACGGCTGGCAGGAATCCCGGATCACCAGCTCGGTTGTTCCCACATAACGCTTCGAATCCGTCGAACTGACTTCAATCGTTTCAATCAATTTGCCGGTCAAAGCATCCATCATATCGGAAAAATCCACATGAATGGACGTCAGCGCAGGATGAATCCTCGCACTTAACAAATGATCGTCAAAGCCCATTAATGAAATATCGCCGGGCACGTTGATGTCTGCCTCGTTCAATGCACGCAGCGCTCCGAAGGCAACGCTGTCGTTGCAAGCAAAGATCGCTGTCGGTAAATCCTTTGTCACTTTGAGCCAATGCTGCACGGATTGATAGCCGCTTCGCTCCGAGAAGTTGGATGGAATGATCCAGTCGGACCGGACCTGCAAGCCATGGGCCTCCATTGCCTGCCTGAAGCCCTCCAGCTTCTCCGGTCCCGACCAGCGCAAGGGGTCTCCGGCAATATGCGCAATCTGGCGGTGTCCCAGACTGTAGAGATAGTCGACACCCTGCCGCATACCCTCCAGGTTGTTGAAATTGCTGATCACCCGGTTAGGCTCAGAACGCCCTTCCAAATGCTGATCGACCACACCGACCACAAAGCCATCCGCAATCAGCTCCTCAATGAACGGCTCGTGATTCGCTGCACCGATAAAGATGCCTCCGTCGATCCGCTGCTGGTAGAACGTATTCTTCACATTCCGCATGATGTCATCGTCTTTCGTATTGCGGATAATGTAGGTCAGCACGTAATATCCTCTCTTGGATGCGCTCTCAATTACGCGGGTAATGAGTGCGTTGGTGAGCGAATCGTTAAACACTTCCTCGCGGGAAACCATGAACAAACCGATCGTCGACGTTCTCTTCCCCGACATAATCCGCGCAGAGAAATTGGGTGCGTAATTATACTGCTCGATCACCTGCATGACCTTCTCCCGCGTAGCCTGGGGAACATTCGGGTAGTTATTGATGACTCTGCTTACCGTGCTGCGAGAAACACCGGCCATTCTGGCGATCTCCGTGCTGTTAATTTCAGACTTTTTCAATCGAGTCCCACCTCATTAACACGTGTTCATAAACGGGCGTGTATATAATATGTACTGTGTCGTCCATAGAAGGTTGTAGACAAGGTTCTATGCAGATTTCTCCGTGACATATCAATCGGATACTATCACTGAATCGTGGACACGTGTTTACATTTACAATGTAATCGCTTCAAAATGTTTTGTCAATATAAATAATCAAATCACGATGGCTCCAAACTGCCGTAATTCCTTACGCCTGCCCGGTCTCTATTAGAAAAAATGATTTTTCCTCAGTAGTTTGCTAGAATGGTCAAATATGCAAACGTATAACAGAAAGGATGTTCAACGAACTATGAAAAGAAAATGGTTGAAATACACCATGCTCCTGTTATCCATTGGAGTCTTGGGGATCGTCTCCTACTACACCTACTCTATCATCCAATTCTCAAACCATATTTCCACGGCTGTGAAGCCAGCCGAAGAAACCGATACGGCTCACAACGAAGTTGTTGAAATTCCTAAATGGGAAGGAAAAGAGCGCATCAATATCCTCCTCATCGGTGGGGATTCCCGCGGTGATGACGCTGGCAGATCGGACACCATGCTGGTTGCCTCCATCGATCCGGTTACGAAGAGAGCCCATCTATTCTCGTTATTGCGCGATACTTATGTAGAAATTCCCGGGCATGGCAAAGGACGGCTGAATTCGGCATTTGCTTATGGAGGGATCGAGCTGACCAGACAAACCATCGGCGATTTGTTAGACTTGCCCATACATAAATATATATATACGGATTTTGTCGGGTTCATAGCGCTTGTCGATTCATTAGGCGGAGTCGATATCGAAGTAGAGAAAGACATGTACTATACCAGCAAAGCCGACAAGCACATGTACGACATTGATTTGAAGCAGGGACTGCAGCATCTGGACGGTAAAATGGCCCTGCAATACGTGCGATTCCGGCATGATGCCAAATCTGATTTTGCTCGGACGGAACGACAGCGCATCCTGATGACGGAAGTCGCCAAAAAAATGCAGACCACGAACTCTCTTATCAAACTTCCGGGCATCCTGGATTCGATTGCGCCCTACATCGAGACTGATTTAAGCCCCAAAGAAATGCTGAAGCTGATGGCTCTCGGCTTTGACGTGAATCTGGACAAAATCGACCAGCAGCAGCTTCCCCCGTTCTCGCTGTTGTCCAACGAGAAGGTCGGACGAGCACAGGTGCTCGGCGTAGACAAGAATAAATTGCAAGCGTATGTGAAGCAGCTATTCGAAAATGATACGTTTCAATAAATAACACGTGTTGGGAGGGCTTAGCCCTCTTTTTTTTCACTTTTCTATACCGTCCGAGGACGCTCCTGCAGCAAATCCGACGGGGCGCTGCCCGTCACTCGTCTGTAAATCCTGTAGAAATAGGAGAGATCCTGGTAGCCGAGAAATTCGGCAATCTCCTGGACCGTCAGCTGCGATTCCGTTAACAAATAGACCGCACGCTTCATCCGCTGAGCATGCACGTATTGGCTGATCGTCTGCCCTGTGACACTCTTGAACAGCACGGCAGCGTAATTGGGTGTTTTGGCAATGGCATCACCGAGCTCCTCTTTTGTTATTTTCTCGCGGTAATGCCGCTCGATATACGACTTCATCCGCTCCACATGCAGGTGTTTCTCCGGCGTAATTGCGCCTCTGTCGAGCTCCCGGCTGATATAAATCAGCACTTCTGTCAATAATGCTTCTATCAAGATAACATAATAAGAGGGGCGCTCGTGCCACTGCTGATGAATTACCTTCAAACGCTCGTGAATCAACTCATAACAGCCGGGTTTATGTTTCAGTGCTTCTGCTCGTTCAAGCACTGACAATCCCGTCGACACCGCTTCGGTCCATTGAACCATGATTTGAGTATGCGTTACGGTGGGGATGCTCTTCCCATAATACGGAACACCGGCTGGAATAAGCAGCAACTCTCCCTTCTCCATAATCAGCTTATCTCCATTCACCCAATATACACATTTTCCATATGTCACAAGGCTTAAGCGCCACGTTCCCTGCTCTGGATCAGCTTCTTCATACCAATCGACACCGCTAACTTGCCGTACTTCCACCGGGGTACCCATGATTCACCTCATCTCCATACTATATTCCAATCATTGTACTATAGTTCATATCATGATTCGACAAGACAGGCTACAATGTGATCATTAAGGATGATTTAATTCAATCGAATGCTGCAAAAAAATGCTGGAGGATACAATTAAAGGAGGAGCAACCATGCAAAAAACAAAAATGATCTGTACAATGGGACCTGCGTGCGATTCCGTTGACATCTTGAGGGACATGATCCAGGAGGGAATGACCGTTGCCCGCTTAAATATGGCACATGGAGAGCTGGAGGATCATGCAACCCGTATCCGGAATATTCGCCGGACAGCTGCCGAATTAAATACGTATGTGCCCATCATGATGGACATTAAAGGCCCCGAGGTGCGCATCGGCAAGCTCAAGGAGGCTTCCTGCCTTCTGCAGGCAGGTCAGGAGCTGATCCTGACAACAGAGGAAATTCTGGGGGACGCACAACGCATCTCGGTCAATTATGCCGAACTGCATCTAGTGGTTAAACCCGGTGACCGTATACTGATTGATGACGGGCTTGTGGACCTGAACGTACTTCATGTTGACGGCAAGGATATTCATTGCAAAATCATTAGCGGCGGTACTCTCAAACCGCGCAAAGGCGTCAACCTGCCAGGAATCAAGACGACGCTGCCCGGTGTGACGGAACGTGATATCATGCATATCGGCTTTGGTCTGGAGAATGGCGTCGAGATCATCGCCGCTTCATTCGTGCGCAGTGGCGATAACATCCGTGAAATCCGCAGTATCCTGAAGGAACGCGGTGCAGAGCATGTGTTAATCATCTCCAAAATCGAGAACGGTGAAGGCATGGAGAACCTGGATGACATCATCGAAGCTTCAGACGGAATCATGGTCGCCCGCGGAGACCTCGGCGTGGAAGTGCCAATCGAAGAGGTACCTATGATGCAAAAAGAAATGATTGATAAATGCAACCTCGCCGGTAAGCCGGTTATCGTGGCAACCCACATGCTGGAATCGATGCAGGTTAATCCACGACCAACCCGCTCCGAGGTGAGTGACGTGGCTAACGCGGTGATTCAAGGTGCCGACGTTGTCATGCTGTCCGGAGAATCTGCCGCAGGCAAGTATCCGGTTGAGTCTGTGCGCACGATGGCTGCAGTTGCCCGCCGTGCCGAGACGATGATCGACTACAAGGAGCAGTTTGCATTCAAATCCAGACAACAAGTGGCGGATATTACCGAAGTCATCAGTCAAGGGGCTGTCAGCTCTTCCCTCGTCCTGAATGCCAAAGCCATCATTACGGCAACAGAGAGCGGATTTACCGCGCGAATGATATCGAAATATCGGCCGCAGGCACCGATTATTGCCGTTACGCAGCACGAAGAAGTGTTGGCTAAAATCTGCTTGCTGTCCGGCGTCATTCCGGTCAAAGGCGACAAGGTTACGACTACGGACGAAATGTTCGAATCCGCTACCCGCAATGCAATCAAGACGGGCTACATCGAAAAAGGCGACATTATTGTATTGTCGGCCGGTGTGCCGATCGGTCAATCCGGCAACACAAATCTCATTAAGGTTCAGCAAGTGTAATATGTAATCTATAAGGCCTCCAATCGATTTATTCGGTGCCAATCCGTCCCTCTGGGCATATAACTAACTCAGAGGAATCAGCGCAAGGGTGATGTGCGCTGTTTCGTATCGGATAAACCGAACATTGTATCGGAGGTCTTAAACATGTATATACCGCATCAGATGGGGAAGCCGTGGCAGCCGTCTGCAAACCCTCATCCCAAGCAAGCTCACCGTTATTCAAGTCCGTACCAGATGCTCTTCCACTGGAACCGCCTGGACTGGAATTTCCCGAATCCTTCGATGAAGCAGCGATTCGAGGAGCATCAGTATTGGAAGCACTGCATGCCCGCAGGCATCAAAGTGGACCATCAAGGACGCTTCTACGTATCGGTTCCGCGCTGGGCGGAAGGGATTCCCGCTACGCTGAACACCATTGTGATGGTGAACGGCAAGCCGGTGCTCGACGCTTTTCCAAGCTGGGAGTGGAATACGCCGGGGGATGTGCGGATGCTGCAATCCGTCCTTGGCTACGAGATCGATGAACATAACCGGATGTGGATTCTGGATCAGGGAAAGATCGCTTACGACACTTCACCCGAAGGCTCGCAAAAGCTGGTCATCTGGGATCTCGGCACAAACCGCCTGATCGATTCCATTGTCATCCCGGACGATATCGCTCCGCCCCGTACATCGTTCCTGAACGATATCGTAGTGGATAACCGGAACGGTTATGCCTATATCACCGATTCGGGCTCCGGCTTTCCGGACCACCCGGTGTATGGCGGGATCATCGTCTATCATATGAGAACCAGGAAGTTCCGGCGGGTGCTGGACAGTCATTACAGCACGCAGGACGTGCCCCGTTTCCGGTTTGAGATCGACACCGAGCCGGTCTACCGGAACAAGCCGGTCCGAATCGGTGCGGACGGCATCGCTTTATCTGCTGACAGAAGCACGCTGTTCTACTGCGCGGTTACAGGACGCAATCTGTACGCTATCGATACAGGACTGCTGCGGAATTTCAATATTCCCGATTCGATCATCCGGAATTCCGTTCAGACCCTGGGCAGCAAAGGAACGACGACCGACGGAATGCATGCGGACAATAAAGGCAATGTATTCTACACCATGCTGGAAGGCAAGGGCATCGGTTATTATTCACCCTACACCCGCTCCTTCAACAAGCTGCTGTCCGACGATAGAATGCTGTGGGTAGACGGGGTGGCTTTTGATCAGTTCGGCTCTATCATCTTCAACAATAACCGCCTGCACCGCATGTTCGAGGAGCCGCAAAATATCGACTGGGACGATCCCTACAATCTGATCATCTGGAGAGCCTATATCGGGCCCGATGTGAAGTCGTACTTGTATGGTTAATGGTCCATGAAAAAAAGGGATAGGCAGACCGGGCTCTCAAGCCTTTTGCCTATCCCTTTATGTATTAGAGCTGCAAAGCCTGGCCGCAGCGGCCGCAGTAACGCGTCCCCGCAGGTGACACGGTGCCGCAAGCCGCGCAGGTCAACGGCTGCGCGGAGCCGGATGCCTTGACGCCCGCCCTGGCAGCGTTCGGGCCGACCGCATGCCGGATTCGGTCCTCCACCTGCTGGGCAGGGTTGACGGCACGGTGCATCTCCCGCTCCTCCTTCGTGCCTTGGCGAATGAGCATGATGAGCAGCCAGATCCCGACACCTCCGACCAGTACCATGCCGGCCATCTTCCATAAGCCGGCGGCATAAGGATAATCCCATGCCGCGTGCAGCAGGATGCTGAGCAGCAGCAAGGATATCATCATCAGGATTGGCTTCAACGCACGATTCGCGCGGGCAGAACGCTTCGATGCGCCTCTGAGCCCATACCACAAACCGGCAGCGGCAATAGCCGTCCAGGTTCCATGTCCGAATGGGGACAGCAGGGCTCTGACCCACAGAACAGCCAGCATGCCCGAAGTTGCATGCTGCTGCAAGTACATGTATCCGTACAGAATGCTCTCTATCGCGGCAAAGCCCATGCCTGCTGCTGCCCCGAACACCACAGCATCCATCAGGAACCGCTGTCTGCGGCCGCGGAGGAACAGGAAACACACCAGCAGCTTCGCAATTTCCTCAATGACGCCGATCATAAGAGCTGCTTGAATATGCTCCGACGTCGTGGTCTCCAGTCCACTGCCAACCGACCATAAGCGTTCCAGCATCCAGGCAATCGGCACGGCAATGATACCCGAGGCCACGAATACCGAGGCCAGCCTGATCGGCTTGAAGCCGAGCAATTGGGAGCTTCTCATATAAGCGACAAAGGACACCGGTCCCACCAATCCGCCGGAGATCATCGCAGCATATATCCACAGAGGCTGCTTCAGCCAGATGGCAAGCACAGTCAATACAACGAAGATACCGCCAAGCGCCAGCAGCACATCCATCCAGCGTTCCTTTTTCGGCGGAGCCAGGTTCACGGCCTCCACCGCAGCCGCTGCTTCCTTCGGAGCATTCGGAGCGACGGTATCCGCTGCCGTGTGGTGCAATTTAGCCAGCACCTCATCCGACAGCAGATCGGGCCTGCGAATCCGCAGCACTTCATGGAACTGCCGCCGGACCGGCTCATACTGCTGCAGAACAAAATGAAATTCATCCCGGCCCATCACCATCAGCTCGCCGTTCTCCAGGGCCGTCACCGTTCCCGTATGCGCATCGCCGCTCAGCAGATCCATCTCGCCAAAATAATCCCCGGGCTTATAAATCGCTTTCTTCCGCCGACCGCTGCGCACTTCGAAGCGGCCTTCGGCGATCATGTAGAAACGGTCCGCAAGGGCGCCTTCCGCTACAATGACGTCGCCCTTGTAGACTTTCCGTCTGACCGTAACTTCCGCAAGCCCGCGCAGCTCCGCGTTCGGGATCGCGGCCCAGATCGTCGCTTTGCTCAGCATCGCATGCATCGTGCGAATCCGGGCGGAGAAGGACAAGCTTTCATGGAACATCGGACTAGCCGCGGCCAGACGGCTGAACGCGTTCTGCTCCAGCTTTAGCGCCGTCACTTCACCGATGGCCTGGGCACCCGAGGTCCTTTTTTCCTCAAGGAACAGAGAAACCTCGCCGATCAATGCCCCTTCGCCCAAGACATCCAGCGTCACTGTATGGCCGATCAAATTCCGGGACACGATCTGAACCTGTCCGCTCATGATAAAATAACAGGAATTGCCGTAGCTCCCCTCAACGATCAAGTCATCGCCGTCATGAAAATGCTCTTCATGCATCGATTGGACGGCACCTTCCAGCTCATGCAGCGGCACACCGCGAAACAGCGTATGATTACGCAAAAAATCAATTGCCAGCATCGTCATTTACATTCTCTCCATAGACGAAAAGAATCCGCCCGACGGCAGATTCCTCTCTATTCATTATGTAACGACTCTATTATCGCATATTTCCAATGATGCTGCTGCGCGAATCTTCCATTTTTTTAATGAAATTCGACATTACGTCAAAGGCTTCGTTGCGCTTGTTTGTCATCGACTGCAATTGGAGCATGTCCATCTGCTGGGAATTCGAAAGATTGTCGATGGACCCCTTAAGCTTCTCGGTTGCTTGTATAAGCTCTTCTGCCGTGTATTCCTTCTTGGATGCGTCCGCGATTCCTTCCGCTGCAAGCTTGGCGGCGAGATCATCCGGAATCAAATACTGGCCATTTACCGATTCACCGGCCAAGGCACCGTTAATCTCCGCCATCGTATCGTTCTTCTTGGCGATTTCCTCGTTGCGCTTCTGCACGTCTTGAATCTGGTTGTTAAGCTGTGTATCCAGCAATTGAGTCCGCTGCTGCTGTACAGCCATCAATGCGGTCTCAATATCCATACTGGTGATATCGATCTGACCAATCGAGTTATTTGTTGCGCTTCCGCCTACTGCCTGCTTCACCGACTGGTAAGCCTGATCATTCATCATAATGCCTGTGCCTGCAACCACACCGACTAACAAAGAAGCGGCTGTGGTTACTATCATTTTACGGTTCATCGATCTTCAACCCCAATTCTCTGATTCTTTATACCTAATACAAAATCATAGCAGATGAAATATTCATGAACAATACATGATCTCCCATATTTCGGCAATGTATATTCAATTTCAAATAATTTATTTCGCGGCTGTGCACGGCCTATGGCTCATTATAGCGGGTTAACCCTTTCTTGAAATCCCCCTCCGGGGGGATAGACAAGTGGATGCATCCCATACGTGGCGAAGAGCAACCCTGCCTGAGGCAGAGCAACCCGTTTGGATGGAAAGCGACCTATCGCCTGATCACCACGGCTCATGATGATATACGTGGGAGACAACAGGATCCCAGCCAAGTAAAACAATTTGTACGAGAATCGTCATTCTCACAGGTTCACCTCTGCCATTAAATTTAGTTTCAACTTCAATTCACTCACCCATGTAGGGTGCGACAAGGAGTCGGAGGCACCTCGCGTTTGGGCCTCGAATTTCAATCTACGCACCTTCGAAGGGTGCGACATCTTACCGTCGTATTTAGTTGCATGGGTTCGCGTATTTCAATCCACGCACCCCTCGAAGGGTGCGACCTCTAGAATCTCCGCGTGGTACAATTTACCTTTATTTCAATCCACGCACCCACGAAGGGTGCGACTGCAATAGCAAGGCCAAGCAATACGAAAGCCGCTACAATTTCAATCCACGCACCCTTATAGGGTGCGACTCCGTTTTTCGGTCAAATCAAACTATAAATAACGAAATTATAGAGAAAAAACAGATATTAATCCATATAGACATAAATAAAAAATATATATTTTTCATATTAATGTATTATAAGGATATAACATGGTGCGAATCTGCCTGGTATTTTATGTTCGCTTTACATTCGCACTAAACTCGCTACTACCACTAATAAAATCATATCATATCCCTTAATTTGTTATGTCAGAAACCACTTATAATTACTTACTAAATAACGTATGCTTCAAGGATTTCCTTCTCATCCTTTGCTAGTGAATTTGTGATTATTCAACATATAAATAACCTTCTCAACTATTGAGTTCTTTGGAATAGCAATACTATGTATTTCACTAGCTGAAGCCAAACAATCTAACAAGCTGTTTATACCGCTATCATATCGTTGACTACGCAAGTAATAAAGAGATAACTCGCTTAAAAAACGAGTATATTGATCGGCCACCACTTGATAAGTATATGTTCCAATATCGGCTTGCTTCAGTGCGTATGAAGAAATTTGACCTTCGAATTTTTCCAGAACAAAATCAATGTTGAAATTATACTTATTAGCAGCTTGAATAATTTTGATTAGTGCCGGAAGGATCTCAGCTTCTCTCGATTCAACATAAGCTACATATTGCGGCAGTACTTCAACTTGTCCCATCATAAGCTGATATAAACATGTATTTACTAGAGCCAGTATTTTAAATTCTTCTTTGATACGAAGTGCTTCTGCTGTATCCTCTTTGACCCAACTCAAATCCGAATATAGTGAAACATACTTTAATGCTAGCTCGTAATTACCCATTTCGTCACAAACTGCTGAACGTAGTAAGTGCGAGTATATGATATACAAAAACAACGGTCGCTTAGGTTTTTTAAGTAAATTATATTTAAATCTACTGTTTTGATTATATTTATGATGATATTGAATAGTTGCCTTTCTGCCCATTTCTTTTGACATCTCATCTACTTTGCCCCATTGACGAAGTGATAGATATGTATTAGCTAAGTCTTTCAACGCATCCAATTGATCTATTTCATCTAACCGCTCGACGAATCCCTCAAATTTGGTGGCTGCCCGAAGATTTTTTTCCTGGTCATGCCCTATGGATATTGTAAATAATCGGTAGTGACATAGTGCTAATCGCTCTGAATGTTGATACTTCTCGCTTTCGGCTACAGATTCGTATATGATTGCTGCTGCTGAACGCTTTTCTTGGTTTAATAAAACTTCAGCTGTATCAAAGAGTAACGGCACATAAGATAGGTTATCTGTCATGTATCGTACAACCTTCTGAATTAACTCCAGCTTATCCAGTTCGGCACAACGATATAAAAATGGCTTCAGCCTTCTCCAATTGAGTGGATAACTGAAACATTCCTCCAGATATAACTCATAAAAGCTGCCCTCAGGCAATCCCATAGCTGCAACAATACGATCCAACTGCTGCATGGCAATGGGTCGAACCCCCTTAATGATAGTACTTAATGTTCCTGAGTTAATTTTGGATAGCTCTCCAAATTGATTTATCGTTAATCCCGTCTTCTTGAGGTAAGTCTCCAGTTCTGACCGTATCGTGGTTGTATGTATCAATTCAAACAACCTCCAATAAGAATATTCCCTCTCTGAAACATCCATAATTTAGTTAATCTATATAATAATAGCGAATGACCCACCAAAATTATACATATTTTCAACCTATCAAAAAATCCTCTCAAGCACCATATCTTTTAAGGACAATTTTCAGTATAAAATAAATCTTTTAGTGACTCCAATAATAACTGCCTTTCGTCTACACTTCTTGTATAAGAGGAGTCGATACATATTATGGATAAATCGGTTGCAATAACATTGGGCATTGCGATACGAGAAATACGAAAAAACCAAAACTTAACTCAAGAGGAGCTTGCCGAGAAAATCGGGTCCTCATTTAGCTATATAGGCAGGCTGGAAAGAGGAGAAGGCAATTTCACTGTTCAAACCCTCGAAAAAATTACAACAGCGCTAAATATCGACTTCTTTGACTTTATGTCACTAGGTAAAAAAGATAATGACATCATCCTTGAAATTAACTCGCTGCTATTGCAGCAGGATGAGGAAAACCAATTAAAAGGATTGAACATCCTTAAGGAGTTATATCGGAACTAGATATCATACATAAAAAAGAGATTTCTCAATTCATGAGTATCTCTTTTCTTCTTATAACACCAGTCAGGATCAAAAGGGAGCGACTATAACCTTCCCATATCCCCCAACTGTAAACCTAACACATTATTTTAACGATCTTGCCTATTCGTCTTTTTTTTCCAGTATCCTTCTATTTCGTTTATAGCATTCAAAGCATCTGCTCTAACCCCAGCGTTTTCATGATTCGCGTACTTAACTAGATACGGTAAATATTTTTTCCTGAAAGTGAAACTTAAAGTCGTTAACGCGTAGTGAAGACATGATTCTGGCAAATCATCAAGTTGAATCGCTAAGATATCAAAATTAATGTTATCTATTTCCTTATAAGTTGCTGCTGTAAGTATTGTATTAAATGCTTCCTCTTTGATCTCATTATTCTTTTCTTTGATGCCAAAATCCAGCAACCATTCAATTAAACCTTCAATATTATCAATTGAATTGTTGTAGGACTCAAAAATATCACGAAGGTGACTTAGAATTTCTATCTTTTCTTCATGATCAGAGCCTGAGAGTGTCTCTTTCAGATCTTCTATATTCAAATTTCTCTCCTCACTTTATTATGGGGTAAATGGAATATGCGTATCATTAGCAATTGACTCATCATAATGAGGACTGTTTGCTCTGAGGACATTTTCTTTATGGAAGTTCCCATTTGAATCCATGGTCCATTTCCATTTGGGGTCGAATTGCTTGATCTCTACTCGATATATCCAGCCATTCGCGGCATTACTTCCAGATGGTGCTGATAGGTCGACACTGTGTGCACGTATATCCCATGTCTTCCCTGATTCATCAAGCCATCTAAATTTCACGCCTTCCTTTGCTCCTCCAGGTACTTCCCGCCATGGAATTTGCTTTGCATCCGGAGGTATTCTTGAAATCAGATCATTAACGTCTGTAACGCCTTGAAAGTCTCCTATATTTCCAGTCCCTATCTTACTTAGATCGATATTCTTCGAATGGTTCTTGCCCGCATTCCCCTGCTCCTTGCTGCCATCTCCACCCGCATCATGCCTAAGATTAGGCGTCTTCTTCACCCCAACCCGGTTAAGAGCAACGCCGCCAAGGATTAGGGCACCCTGCTGCCCAAGATAGGTCGACATCCCCATCTCATTCATTCGCTCTTGCTCAGTCTGTATCCTCTCATCGAATTTTTCTCGGGTATCCCCGACATCAAATGCCATTTTGGCACCCCATACAGTCGTATTCACGATCTCCTCAGCCGTTCCGACCGTAGCATCGTACGCCATCTGCTTACCGGTGCCAATTGGGGCCTCAATCAAGGAGTTTGCCGTATCTTTAACCGAGCTCCAAAGCGCAGTTGCCCCTGATTTGGCTCCCTCCGCGAAGGCTTTGGCTTCATCGCCCAGATCCTTCAGTTGATCTCCAAACGACTTTTCCTCCATCCCCTTCCCAGAATGGACTTCGCTCATCCCGTCTGGGATCACTAGTTGTGGAGCCAAACATCTGTGATCTGTATGGTCTGCCTCATTATCCACCTGCATGAATCTATAGGCGATTCTCTTCAATTCCTGACTGGTCACCTGCATGTGCTCAATCGTCAACTTCATGTCTCGGTAAGCTTGCTGGAAATCATAATAAAAACGAGAACACGTCGTGCCATCCCAACAGGATACCAGCATCTGGATCTGTTGATTCAAAGTATTTTTATTGGTTTCCAGTTGATCGGAGGCTCTATCAAATTGATCCGACACTGCGAGCAGCACCTCAGGAGGCACAAGTATCTTGGTCATAAGTCAACCTCTTCGTCATTTGTTAACTAGTAATTTTACTTCATTTCAAATAACTGGAAAAGGTTCTGAGGTCCTTCATATGTCCATGATACACATACACCATATCGTGATATAGTCATTTCTTCCTATTATTAAGTCTATTAGATTCTGCTTGGAAGTTATAGCGCGATAATCCTTAAGTCAATGCACAGTCCCCAAAAACGAAACGAAAAACTTGCCGTTCGTTTTCTCCATTTCTCCGTTCGTTGTTGGAGATAGACCGCAAGCAAATGCCAACTCCACGTTCCGGCCAAACATCACCTTCTTGGAACTTAAAAACCCGCAGCCCGAGCAATTAAATCCACAACCGTCCGAGGTACTTTCCCATTTCTTCTCAAAGTCTGTCATGGCTCTTGTCTTTGCGAAAGACTCCGTGATCCAAGGGGAAAATGCCAGCATCGCTACTAACAAAATAACGGATAAAGACAGAGATATTTTCTTTTTCATAATAGGTTGTTCTCCTCTTCATAAAAACACTGCTTGCAACCGCTCTATGATTTAGTGAAATTATTTGATGCTAGATGGGATGCATTGCTTTCTTCTTTCGTAATTTTACAAGTTAACTGTCAGCGAGATTATCCATAAAATTTTCCCCTCCAACATCCTCAACCCCTCTAATTTTACCGAGAAAAAATCCAACGTCCGCAATAAGCCATCGATGCCACAAAAAAACCAGCCCAACACACGAATAGGTGTTGAACTGGCTCTTAACGTACAGCATGCTACGCAGGTTCCGACCTGCTCACGCCGTCCGTGATCACGGCAATCGCTCCATCTCCTGTTACGTTACAGGCTGTGCCGAAGCTGTCTTGCGCAATATAAAGGGCAATCATGAGCGAGGTCAGCGTTGTATCGAAACCCAGCATCGACTCGAGCAAACCCAAAGCTGCCATAACAGCACCTCCAGGAACGCCGGGAGCGGCGACCATCGTAATTCCGAGCATCAGGATGAACGGGAACATCGTCCCGATGGAAGCTGGCATACCCGTGAGCAGCATAACCGCCATGGAGCAGCTTACCAGCGTAATCGTACTGCCGGAGAGGTGAATGGTTGCACACAATGGGATAACAAAATCAGCCACCTTCCCACGGACCCCGTTCAGCTTGGTTTGACGCAGCGTAACCGGAATGGCCGCAGCCGAGGATTGAGTACCTATAGCCGTAAAATAGGCCGGCACCATGTTCTTCAGCAGGGTAAACGGATTCTTGCGCGCGACTTGACCTGCAACGAAATATTGTATGACCAGGAAAAGCACGTGCAGCGCAATGATCATAATGAATACTTTTGCGAATACCGACAGGATCATAGTCACTTGCCCGCCATAGGTCAAATTGGCAAACACGCAGAGGATATGATACGGCAGCAGCGGAATGATGACCGAGGCGATCAGCTTCTCAACAATCTCCCGGAAATCCACCATCACCTTCTGCAAAGCTTGTCCCTTGATAACAGCCGCTCCCAGCCCAAGCGTGAAGGCCAGCAGCAGAGCCGTCATGACGCCGAATACGGGAGGCATCTCCACCTTGAAAAAAGGTTCCAGCAGCGCCTCTTCCGGATTGGTATAGGAATTGATCAGGCCGCCAACCTCCAGCACATGCGGATACAATAATGTCGCTGCTACAAACGCTAACAGACCGGCTAGAACCGTGGAGATATACGCAAGCCCGGTAGTGACACCTAACAGACGACCTGCTCCTTTTCCGAGCTCTCCGATTCCGGGAGCAATGAATCCGATAATAATTAATGGAATAGCAAAACCAAGGAAGTTCCCGAACAACCCGCTAAACGTAGCCAGGGATGCAACCAGCCATTCCGGCGATAATGAGCCGATCACAATACCTAGGATAATGGCAATCAGGATTTTCGGCAGTAAGCCGAGTTTTTTCTTCTTCATGTCACGATCACCTACAGATGTTTTTTCGTTTATTGTCCACTCCGAACGGACGATATTCCGTCGGAGACGGAATAAACAAACTTTATCATATTTTGGATATCATTGTCATTAGTCAAAATATGACATCTGCATCTTTCGGTGGATTGTGCCGACCCACACTACGCTTTAATAATGGAATGCCTCGTCTCCGATTCAATTCTAGATAACGTCAGCCTTGGCTCTGATGCTGGCAGCTGCATCCCGAACAGACCCTGCAGCAGTCACGGCGGATATCACGGCAACACCATCGGCTCCCGCTCCAACCACTTCTTCCGCCTTCTCTGCCGTTATCCCGCCGATCCCAACGATCGGCATATCGATTCCGGCTGCGCGCATGGCCCGCAGAAGTCCCGGGCCCTGCACCGGTTTGGCATCCTCCTTCGAGACGGTCGGATAGATCGGACCGACACCGATATAATCGGCGCCGTGGAGGATCGCCCGGCGAGCTTCTTCTATTGTATGCGCGGAGACGCCAAGAATCCGCTTACCGATCCGCTCACGGACGGAAGCCGCGGATTCGTCGTCCTGGCCGATGTGCACGCCGTCGGCGTTCAGCTTGAGAGCCAGCCCCACATCGTCATTGACGATGAACGGAACACCGGCCTGGCGGCACAGATTCCGGATTCGGCGTGCCAGCTGAATCCTTGGCTCGCCGGTAAGCGCAGCTCGCCCTTTTTCCCGGAACTGGACCATGGTCGCACCGCCGACTATGGCTTCCTGCACAACCCATTCCGGTTCAGCGATGCAGTTCACACTGCCGAGTACGAGGTACATTCGCAGATGCTGTCTCATCATCTCGGGTGCGATCCTCCCCGTCATCGGAGCACCCCCAGACGACGTTGATACGCCCAATGATTTGTCGGCCCATGTCCTTGCCCCAAGTTCAAGCCGTCTTCAATGGCCGCCTGAATGAATGAGCGCCCGCTTCGAATGGCATCGAATGCGCTCATGCCCTGAGCCAAGCCTGCAGCGATTGCTGCTGAGAAGGTGCAGCCGGTCCCGTGTGTATGAACGGTATTCACCCGCTTCCCGCTGAGTTCCGTGAAGGCAGCACCATCATATATAAGATCGATGACTTGAGGATCTCTATCATTTCCTACAGCTTTGAAAATGGGGGAGTTCATGTGACTATACTTCTCCGGGTGCATGGCTGTTCTTGTTTGATCATCGGGATGATTCACAACATCCAGATGCACTTCCATGTGCTTTTCCGTGTTCTCTTTCAAAATATCTTCCATGTGATCGTTTATGTGATCGTTTATGTGATTGTTTTTGTGATTGTTTTTGTGATTGTTTGTGTGATCCTCCTGGTGTTTGTCCATGTGTTTTTCCATCTGCTCTTCTGTGTGTTCTGCCAAAATCTCTTTCATGTATTTGTCCGAATGTTCTTCCGAATGTTCTTCCGAATGTTCTTCCGAATGTTTTTCCAAATTCTCTTCCCGATCCGCCCCTGCGCTGATGCCATATATCCGGGCTTCTTCGTGATCCCTATCTTCTCGGTCAGGTCCTCCCTCATCATGGCCGCCCTTAATAACAACGATCTTCGGACCGAGCGCATGAATACGCCTTGCAGCCTCTCGCCGGTCCTCCATCGTCCGAATGCGCATCCCTGCCAATACTTCCGCCTCCGGGATGTTAGGGGTAACCACCAACGCCAGTGGCAGGAGGTGCTCTTTCATTGCAAGCACCGCTTCGTTCTGCAGCAGCTCGGCGCCTCCCTTGGCAATCATCACCGGATCGACAACAACCTTCTCCCAGCCAAATTTATGGATCTGATCAGCAACAAGACGGATGATCTCAGCGTTAAACAGCATCCCGGTCTTCAATGCGTCTACCCCAAGGTCCGAGCCTACCGCTTCGATCTGCTCCGCCGCAGCTTCCGGGGGCAGCGGATAGACGCCGTGAACCCCCAAAGTATTCTGTACGGTAATGGCGGTTATAGCCGACATGCCGTACACGCCGAGCTCCTGGAAGGTTTTTAGGTCCGCCTGGATTCCGGCACCGCCTCCGCTGTCCGATCCGGCAATGGTCAACACCCGAGGTACGCGAACCTCTGTCATCGCGCACCACCTGCAGCAGCAGCTTCACGGATGGCCGCGTAACCCTGCAGCGAACCTGGATGAAGCTTGGACAGCTCATCCAGAAAAGCGTTCTGGAAGCTCCCCGGCCCAAGATCAGCCGTACGCTCCGCTGCCCGGGAGGCGGCTGCGCCATAGAAGGCCAGGCCCGCTGTGCCTGCAAGCAGCATGTTGGATTCAACTGCGGCAAAAGCACCCAGGACCGAGGTCAGCAGGCAACCTGCTCCGGTGACCTTTGTGAGCAGCGCATGGCCGCCGGTAATGATGCGAACATCAGTCCCGTCGGTGATCACGTCTTCTTTACCTGTGATCACCACCATGGTGTCCAGCTCCCGCGCAGCCCGAACCGCAAGCTCGGCATTGCCGAGGTCCCCGCTGCTTCCTGCGTCAACACCCTTGATCTCGCGGGCCTCCCCAACAAGGTGAGCCACTTCAGCCGCATTCCCGCGCACCAGCGAAACCTTCACTTCGCGACAGGTATCCGCTGCGCCGACTCCGTCCGAAAGTCGGGTCGCGCCCGCACCGACCGGGTCCAATAGAATCGGTACGCCATGGGCATTCGCCGATTGCCCGGCGGTAATCATCGCGTCTACCAGCTCGCGGTTCAGCGTGCCGATGTTTAGCACCACGGCACCCGCGATGGCAGCCATATCCGCCACTTCCTCCGGCGCATATGCCATTACCGGCGACGCGCCCAGCGCGTACAAGCCGTTAGCCGTAAAATTCGTAACCACCACGTTTGTCATATTGTGAACGAGGGGGCCTGTCTGCTGTACCTTGCTCAAAAGCGCCGAAACCTCTTTTTCCCATATCATCATATGAATTCAGCCTCTCTTATCTATGCTAGATCGTTACAGACACTACTCTTTACAGCACCGCAGCCTGCATCTGCACCGGCCACTCCTCCTGCTTGTAAGCCATGTCCCAGAACATGTACTCCAACTGGCAGCTCAGCATAAAATGCTCCGTCATCCGCTCCCGCTCCGCCGCTGTGGCGCTTTCCGCCCACAGGTCGACACCGTTACAAAACTTCGCCGTCGCCTCTTCCCCGCGGTTGCCGTAAAAATAAATCCAGTCATAGAACGGGTGAGATTCATCCGGCTTCACTTCATCCAGCAGCTTGCGGCCAATCTCCAGATACGTCCAGGGACATGGCAGCAGCACTGCCATAATCTCGCCAAGACTGCCCTCATGCGCCACCGTCAACATGTGACGGATATAATGATGCGCGGACGGCGCAAGCGGATACCCCTGAAGCTCCTCGTAGGTCACCCCTGCGGCAGCGCAAAAGTTCTGATGCGGATGAATCTCGCTGTTCAGAATAAAAGAAATCTGTTCATTAAAAGTCGCAATCTCATTCCTGCTGGTAGATTTGGATATGGCGATGCCATAAATCCGCATGTAGGCGTTCAAATACTCAAAATCCTGCTTCACATAGTGAATCAGTTGTTCCCTCGATAATGTTCCTGCAGCAATCCCTCTCACAAAGGGATGATAAAAAATCGCTTGAAAAATGCCATCCGACTGCCTGCGAAGCAATTGCGTGAAACTCATACTTATCCCCACCTCTCATGAATTGAAAAGCAGGAAGTCCGGTTACGCACACAGCCTTCAAGGCAACGCTAAAAAGCCGCCCCCGAAAACTGGAGCGGCTTCGTCAACAAGCCCGGGTACGATAGAAAAACGTACCGAGGCCTTATATACGAAGGCTCCACTTTCCTACGCTAGTACGAACTAGATCAGGTTCAAAGGGTCCAAGATACACTCTTGTCTCAGCCGCCAACGGCTCCCCTAGTGGACTTCCTATTCTTTTGTCTATTACTGTACATAGGTTTTTGGATGGTGTCAAACGTTAACCGTTGGTTAACGAAATTCTTATGCACGAACCTGTGCAATATCAGGTGAGCTCGTTGTTGTGTGATTGAGCGAAGGATTTTAGGCTGAGATAAGGTGTACTAGGGCCAACGGAAGGAACGGCGGAGTCAACGTTAGGACACCGCACTTACCGGAATAGCCATATTCGCATAAAAACTGATCTCGATACACTGAAACACTGGCGCTTCAAAGGCATATCCCCATAATGAGTACATCCGAGCAATTCAAATAAATACATGATTTGAAGAGGAGCCTATTGATGACGAACCAATCGAAAGCTGTTAAACCCATTCCGGATGGCTGCACCTTCGTAACGCAGTCTCAAGAAATTCAGCTGTGCTGAAATGGTGGTAGTCGTGATGGTTATGGGTGTGGGTGTGGGCACATTCAACTCACCTGGATCTACGATAATACTCCGGGGGTTTGTGATGGTTATGATGGTTATGGGCACAATCAACTCACCTGGATCTACGATAATACCGGGGGTTTGTGATGGTTATGATGGTTATGATTGTTGTGGGCATGCTGCTCTTGGGGCTAACGGACAGAGGATACGTTATTTTGCTAAAAAAGTGTTACTTTTGAGATTAACGGACATGAGATGCGTTATTTGTGATATGAGTCGGTAAATTAGCTGTTTTATGAGGAAA